>CAZLTC010000076.1:0-11085 GCA_964562405.1 uncultured bacterium
CGCGCCTACTACCGCGCGCGCTTCGGCATCGCGTTCCCGGGACGCGGAACGCCCTAGACGACGGTCAGCACAACCGCTCGCCGTGCCGCACACCCGCGTCACGTCCCGCCGCTGAACCATGGAAGCGACGTACTTTCGGGCTTTTCCGTTGACATCGATGAGAAGGCCTCCTTATTCTCGCCCTTGGCCGTGCCCAGGCGGGCGCGGCGAGCGCCGGGGATGGGAGGATCTGAAT
This sequence comes from uncultured bacterium, assembly GCA_964562405.1. GTDB lineage: Bacteria > Joyebacterota > Joyebacteria > Joyebacterales > Joyebacteraceae > WJLY01. The sequence goes on from CAZLTC010000076.1 coordinate 236, forward strand.
CGTGAAGCTCGTGGTCAAGGAGTCGGTCATCAAGTGGCTGTCGCGCGTGATGTACGGCGTGGCCATCGTTGCGTTCGCCTCCCTCGTCCTGGAGTACGGATTCAGTCTCGACAAGGCCCAGACCGACGTCCTTCATCTCATTGACCTCTCGGTCGTGGCCCTGTTCGTAGCAAACTCGCTCATCCGATTCGCATTCTCGAGGTTCAAGCTGCGCTACCTCAGGGAGCACTGGCCCTCGTTCGCCATACTTGCTCTGATCATCACGCAGCTGGGCGTCGTCCTCCACCTGCAGTCGCGCGGCTGGCTTCCCGCCTTCCTGGAGTCCAGGAGCATCTTCTCCCTGACGAAGGCGTACATCATTGTCATTCAGGCCTACATCGTCATCCTCATCCTGAGCCAGGCCGTGAAGGCGAACAGGGGCATTGCGTCCCTCCGGATCGGCCCGGCGAGGACCGTGATGTTGTCGTTCATGTTCATCATAGTCGTCGGCACGCTCTTCCTGATGACCCCTCACGCGACCGTCAGCGGGCACGTGCCGTTCGTCGACGCGCTCTTCTCCGCGACAACCTCGGTGTGCGTTACCGGGCTGACCGTGGTGGACACCGGAAGCTACTTCACCGGCTTCGGCCAGGGAGTCATCCTCGTCCTGATGCAGATCGGAGGGCTCGGCCTGATCACGCTGACCGCCTTCTTCGCGGTCGTTCTCAGGCGCAACCTGGGCGTGCGCGAGGGTCTGGTGCTCCGCGGCATGCTGACCTTCGAGTCGCTCGGCCGGGCCGGGCGGACGCTTCGCTACATGATAGGCATCACGTTCCTGCTCGAGGCGACCGGTGCCGTCTTGCTGTTCTTCATTACGCGCGCCGACTTCGGGCGCGCTTCGGACGCGGCGGGGCGCGCCGTGTTTCACGCGGTATCAGCGTTTTGCAACGCAGGGTTGTCACTGTACCCTACGAGCTTCGAACGCTATGCCGACAGCGTGCCTTTCAATCTCGTGATCACGTCGCTCATCATCATCGGAGGTCTTGGGTTCCCGGTGATCATGAACATCCTCGGGAACCGCGTGCTCTCGTCCGGGCGGTTCCGCGGCAGCTCCCGCTGGTCGCTTCACTCGAGGATCGTGCTCGGGATGACGGCGACCTTGCTCGTCATAGGCACACTGGGGTTCCTGTTCATGGAGTACGACGGCGTGCTGGCCGGAATGCCGCTCGGAGGGAAGCTCATGGCTTCCTACTTCGCCTCGGTTACGGCGCGTACCGCCGGATTCAACACCGTGCGAACGGCGTACCTGGCTCTGCCGACGCTCTTCATGCTGGCGATACTCATGTTCATCGGCGGTTCGCCGGGCGGGACCGCCGGCGGCGTGAAGACCTCCACGTTCGGCGTGGTGCTGGCGTCGATCGCGTCCACGTTCCGCGGCAAGGACCGTGTGGAGCTCTTCAGGAGGCGGGTTCCCGACGCCGGCGTGAGGGAGGCGCTGGTGGTCGTGGCCATGGGCATCATGGTCGTGGCGGCGGGCACGTTCGCTCTTCTGCTGGCGGAGGAATTGCCTTTGAGAGACGTTCTCTTCGAGGTAGTCTCGGCGTTCGGAACCGTAGGCCTTTCAACAGGGATAACACCAACGCTGTCGGCCGTAGGCAAGGTCGCCCTGATGCTCATCATGCTGACCGGGAGGATCGGGCCCCTCACGCTCGCGCTGGCCATAGGCGCGCGCGCGGAGCGACCGCTCTACGACTACCCGCAGGAGAGAGTGGTCATCGGCTAGTGGCTGACCGGGGCCGCGCTCCCCAGGCGGCCCCGGCGCCTTTGGGCGGAGGTTCACATGAAGCGATACGCCGTGATAGGGCTTGGGCTGCTTGGGCGCACTGTGGCCCGGGAGCTCGCCTCGCGGGGCCTCGAGGTGATAGCGGTCGACGTCGACGGCGACCTCGTGCAGGCCCTTTCAGACGAAGTGACTCTCGCCGTGCGGCTCGACTCGACGAGCCGCGAAGCACTGATGAGGCAGGGGATAGACAAGGTCGACGCCGCTCTCGTTGCCATCGGCCAGAACTTCCAGGCGTCGGTGCTCACAACGGCGCTTCTCAAGGAGTTCGGCGTCAAGAGGGTCGTGTCGAGGGCCATGAGCGAGCAGGAAGCGAAGATCCTCAAGCTGGTCAACGCGGACCAGGTGGTTCTGGCGGAGGAATGGGTCGGACGTCGACTGGCTCAGCAGCTTGCCGCCCCGAGCCTCGTCGACATGGTCGAGCTGTCGCCGGGAATGAGTCTCGCCAGGGTCGAGGCTTCTCCGGAGATGTGGGGCAAGACACTGTCGTCGCTCAAGTTCAGGCAGCAGTACGGTCTGAACGTCGTCGCCGTCATCAAGCCGGAGACCGAGGAAAGGGAGGCTCCGCAGACGCTGCTCCCCGATCCGGACGCCGTGATCGACAAGGGAGACGTCCTCCTGGTCGACGGCACCGATGAGGCCATCGAAACGCTCGCTTCCGGCGAAGCGTAGCGACTGCGGACAACAGGATGCGGGGCCGCTCCCGCGGAGGGGTGATGAGGAAACGCTACTACATCGAGGATGCGGCGGACTACGTGGGGACCAAGGTCACCATTGAAGGCTGGCTCGTCGGCAAGCGATCGAGCGGCAAGATCCTCTTCCTGGAGGTCCGCGACGGGACGGGCTTCATGCAGTGTGTGATGAGCAGGGGCGAGGTCGGTGACGAGGCCTTCGACCTTGCGGACTCCCTCACCCAGGAGTCGTCGATACGCGTCACCGGAACGGTGTCGGAGGACTCAAGGGCTCCGGGCGGCTACGAGCTGTCAGCGACCGCGGTCGAGCTCGTGCAGCTTGCGCTCGAGTATCCCATCACACGCAAGGAGCACGGCACTTCGTTCCTGATGGACCACAGGCACCTGTGGATACGCTCGTCGAAGCAGTTCGCCGTCCTCCGGATCCGCGCCACGGTCATGGCCGCGGCGAGAGCCTACCTCGACTCGCTCGGCTTCCTCGAACTCGACACGCCCATCCTGACGCCGGCGGCGTGCGAGGGCACCACTACTCTGTTCGAGACCAACTACTTCGGAGAGAAGGCCTACCTGGGCCAGAGCGGGCAGCTCTACAATGAGGCGACGGCGATGGCCTTCGGCAGGGTGTACTGCTGCGGCCCCGCCTTCCGCGCCGAGAAGGCGAAGACACGTCGGCACCTGATCGAATTCTGGCAGATAGAGCCGGAGATAGCCTACGCAACGCTCGACGACGTGATGGATCTTGAGGAGGGACTCGTCTCCGCCATGGTGACCGAGGTCCTGCGCAAGAGGTCGCGCGAACTGGGCATACTCGACCGAGACACGTCCGTCCTGTCGAAGGTGGCGCCGCCTTTCCCGAGGATCAGCTACACGGAAGCCGTCGACATGCTGAACTCGGCGGGGCACAGCTTCGAGTGGGGCGCCGACTTCGGCGCCGAGGACGAGACCGTTCTGTCACAGCGCTTCGAGCAACCCTTCTTCGTTCATCGGTATCCGCGCGCAGTGAAGCCGTTCTACATGGAGGACGATCCGAAGGACCCCGCCGTCACGCTCTCGGTGGACATGCTTGCCCCGGAGGGATACGGGGAGATCGTCGGAGGCGGGCAGCGCCTGATGGACCTCGACGAGCTCGAGAAGAGGGTGGATGCGGAGAACATGCCTCGCGCGGACTACGAGTGGTACCTCGATCTCAGGAGGTACGGGTCGGTTCCGCACGGGGGATTCGGGTTGGGAATCGAGCGGTTCGTGACCTGGGTCTGCGGCATCGCGCACATCAGGGAGACGATCCCCTTCCCGAGAATGCTCCAGCGCCTCCGCCCCTAGGGTCAGGCGCCGAACTGGCCATGGGAAGTCTCACGAGTTCCACCGGGGACGGTGCCTGTGGCCACGCTTACGCGGTGTGAGAGTGAGAACGCGCTCCGGTCGCCCGGAGCGCGTTTCTGTTGCTCCACCACCTTGCGGCGTCTCTAGCTGTCGAAGTAGAGCGCGTACTCGGAAGGGTGAGGACGCAGCCTGACGACCTCGGCCTCGCGTCGTTTCAGGGCGGCCCAGGTGTTCACGAACTCCTCGGGAAATATGCCTGACTCGGACAAGAATGCGCCGCCACTCTCGAGCTCGTCGAGCGCCTCCTCAAGAGAGGCGGGAAGGGGAGCTATCCTGGAGCGAAGGCCGTTGCCCAACCCGTGTATGTTCTCGTCGAACGGGCCGAACCCCTCCTTCTTGGGATCTATGCCCTTCTCGAGGCCATCGAGTCCCGCAGCGAGGAGAGCCGCCATGGCGAGATACGGGTTCGCGGTGGCGTCGCCGGGTCGGTATTCCACCGTGAGAGTAGAAGGCTCGGTCGCGTACTGCGGTATCCGTATCGCCGCGCTCCTGTTGCCAGCCGAGAAGAAGAGGTTCGTCGGCGCCTCGTGCCCCGGCTGCAGCCGGCGGTACGAGTTGGTGCTCGCATTCGTAATGGCCGCGAGGGCCCTACCGTGCAGCAGCACTCCTCCTATGAAGCTCTGCGCCACGTCTGACAGACCCGCGTAGCCACCCTCGGCGTGGAAGATGGGTCTGCCCGCGCGCTCGAGCCTGATGTGGAAGTGGAGCCCGCTGCCGGCTTCGTGCGCGAGCGGTTTCGGCATGAACGTCGCCGACGCTCCCCACTCGAACGCGGTGTTGCGGATGATGTACTTGCCGAGCATCAGATGGTCGGCCGACTTGAGCAGAGGCTCGGGTCGAAGCTCGATCTCGGCCTGGCCGGGGGCGCCGTTCTCGTGATGGTGGTACTTGACGGGAATGCCCGCTTCCTGCATGCGTGAGACCATCTCGTTCCGGAGGTCGAAGTGCATGTCGCAGGGAGGGATCGCATGGTACCCGCGCCCGGGCTGTATCCTGTAGCCAAGCGCACTGTCGGGGTCGTCAGGGTCAGCCCAACCGGCCTCGTCGGAACGCACATCGTAGAAGGCCCCAGACTCCGAGTCGCCGTAATCGACCGAGGAGAACACATAGAACTCGAGTTCGGGGCTCCAGAAGCTGGCGTGGGCGTGTCCGGAGCGGGCGAGCACCTCCTCGGCCCTTCGCGCTATGACCCTCGGATCGAGCGGGAAGGGAGATCTGGTCTCGGCATCGGCAGCGGACGCTATGACTGAGACCACGACGCGGTCGTCCACCTCGTCGACCAGGGCCGTCGAGATGTCAGGTACGAGCACCATGTCGCCACGCTCGAGCGTCTTGAATCCGGGCACGCTGGAACCGTCGAATCCGACTCCGCGCGTCAGGACCTCTGGACCAAAGCCGGCGGCGGGAAGGGTGACATGGTGCCACCGGCCCGGAAGGTCCGCGAAGCGCAGGTCTACGAAGTCGGCCGCAGAGCGAACCGATGCGCAGAAGTCCTCCGGATCCTCGATGCCTGGAAGTCTGTCAAGTATGTCTCGCTGTTCGTCCATTCGCACCCTCTTGAAGAAGACATCGAAATGCCCGTCGGAAGAGAAGGGGCTCAGGCCCTCATGGCCGCCGCACCCGATCGCGGCTCCGCGTGCTCGCTGCGAGATGCCGTCCGAACCACCGACGGGACATTCATTCTACACAGCGGGGAATCCCGCGTCAATCGGGTCGAGGCTACGCTCATGAACCTGAAACCCCTTGACAGTGCGCAGTTTCGCCGGGTAGCCTCGATTTGTGAGAAGAGAAACATGATATCGTACGAACACACTGGGCGAGGAGGGACCATGCGCTCTTGGACAACCAATCCGTCGGCTCTAGTCGTCGTGCTGCTGGCGGCGCTTCTGTTGGCCGTGACCGCGGGGTGCGGAGCCAGCGAGGACACCCCGGGCGACAAGACCCAGACAGAGACGGGCACCGCCACCACGGCGACCGAGGAGCCGGCCGCGCAGGCCGAGGCTCCCCAGGAGGAGGGTGAGAACACGGTGACGGCGATGCTGACCATCATCCCCGGAGAAAAGGGGAGCGGAGGGACGCCTGAGCAGATCGAGATACCGTACCTCCCGCCTGGAGAGAAGGTGGCCACGCTCGAGACGACGAAGGGCACCATCAAGATAGCGCTGTGGGAGGACAAGGCCCCGAACACGGTGAAGAACTTCGTCTACCTCGCGAACTCCGGACGCTACGACGACGTGGACTTCCACAGGGTGATCGACGGGTTCATGGCGCAGACCGGCGATGTGGAGCACCGCGGCGGATACGGCGGCCCTGGTTACTCGATACCGGCTGAGTTCGACAAGAACCTCAAGCACGAGCGCGGGGTCGTCTCGATGGCGCGCTCCCAGGACCCTGACTCCGGTGGCAGCCAGTTCTTCATCATGTACGTCACACATCCCGGCCTGGACGGCCAGTACGCCGCCTTCGGCAAGGTCATCGAGGGGATGGACGTCGTGGACGCTCTGAACAAGGGCGAGCCACCGGCGAGTCCCGACAAGATCCTCAAGGCCCGGGTAGAGTCGGTGCCTGTCAAGTAGCGGCGGTCAGTTCCAACGGAGGCTTGAAGCATGCGCACATCAAGGCGACTGGCGGGCGTCGCGCTGTCGGCACTCTCGGTGACGCTCCTGTGGTGCGGCTGCGCGCTGTCCCAGGAGGCCGTCGACGACGCGGTGGCACAGGCGACCGCCAGGATTGAGGAGCTCTCGACGCAGGTGGAACAGGATCCCGGCAACATCGAGCTTCTGATCGACCTGGGGAACACCTACTACGAGAACAACATGCTGGACCAGGCTCTCGCCACGTACGAGCGTGCTGTCGAAGTGGACTCCACGCACGTGGGCGTCAGATTGAATCTCGGCGCGCTCCTGTCCGACATGGGTCAGTTCGATCGTTCGATAGCCGAGCTCAAACGGGCGCTCGATCTGGATCCGAGCAACGTGCTGGTGGCGGCCACGCTGGGAAGCGCCTACTACGGGTACCGGCAGTACCCCAAGGCGATCGAGATGTACGATAGGGCGCTGGAACTGGATCCGAACAGCATCGAGGGGCACTTCAATCTCGGCGTGGCGTTCGCGGACGTGCAGATGTTCGACGAGGCGGTTCGAGAGTGGGAGAAGGTCATCGACATCGACCCAGCGAGCAGCGCCGCCGCAATCAGCCGAGAGAATATCTCGATGGTGAACGAGTTCAGAAACAAGTGACGGTTCTGGGAGGCAATCAGATGCGGAAAGCACGATCGGCTCTTGTGTGGGCCATGTGCGCGCTCACGGCGGTGCTGATCGCCGGTTGCACGGGCACGATGCCGGTGGACGGTGGGGGCGGCGTCACGACTATCAGCGGCGGCTCGGGTGCGGCGACCACGGCCACGCAGGCGCAGGCCGAGCTGACACCTGCGGAGCGAAAGGCGAACAACGCCTCCGAGTTCCTGCGTGTGCGCGAGATTGGCAAGGCGATCGAGAACTACGAGGCCGCGATCGAACTCGACCCGACGTACGTCGAGGCGTACTACGGGCTCGGGAGGATCTACCTGGTCGAGACGCAGGAGTTCGACAAGGCCCTCGAGATGTACGAGCGTGCGAGGGACTACGCGCCCAACGATGCGTACTCGCACTCCTCGCTCGCGTACGCGTACTTCCTGACGGGACGGTATCAGGAATCCGTGGAGGAGTACGTGGCTGCTGTCCGGATCGACTCTGAGAACGCCGACAGCTTCCTGAACCTGGGCTACGCTTACGAGAAGATGGGCATGGACCTGGCGGCGCTCAATGCGTATCGAAGGGCGGGTGAGCTGGCGCCCGACGACGCGAGGGCGGTGCAGCAGCTGGCGCAGCTCTACTACCGCTCCGATCTCTACGACCAGGCCATCTGCGCGTACGAGCGGATGCGCAGCTTCGGAGGGGCATCCACGTACACGCTCAAGACGCTCGGCTTCCTGTACCTGAAGGTGGGGCGCTACAACCAGGCTGAGACGGTCCTCCTGACGGTGCTCCAGAAGGATCCGAACGACATCGCTGCGCGAGCCAACCTGGCCTCGGTCTACCGCGCGATGGGAGACAACGCCAAGGCGACGGAGCAGTTCGAGTACCTCGCCACCGCGAACCCGAGCGACCCGCAGTATCTGGCCGCACTCGCCGATGCGTACAATGAGGCCGGTCAGTACGATTCCGCTATCTCGAGCGCTCAACGGCTCCTCCAGGCCTCTCCGGGCAATGGCAGCGCCTACCTCGCCTGGGCCAAGGCCCTCGAGAAGCAAGGGTCGGCGCTCGTGGCCAAGGGCAAGACGACGGGTGATGGCGCCACGTTCGACGCGGCCGTGGCCAAGTACGAGGACGCGATCTCCAAGCTCGAGCGGGCGCAGGGCGACTCACAATGGCGCGCGCAGGCGACTCGCGAGATCGCGAGACAGCAGAGCCTCATCGATATCGCCCAGAACGAGAAGCTCAGAAACCTCTGGAACAAGGGCGAGTAGCCCAGGCGCCGCGGCGGAGCCGGATCGTCCGCCGCCGGAGAGCACCGTGACCCACAGGCGGCCGGCCGGCTACGGCCGGCCGCGCTGCGATCGGAGTGGCTGAACGTGAACAGGATCTACCTCGACTGCAACGCGACCACGCCGACCGACATCCGGGTTCTGGAGGCGATGACGCCCTACTTCTCCACGGCCTTCGGTAATCCCTCGAGCCCCCACTCGATGGCGCAGGAGGCGCGGAGGGCCGTGGAGGACGCGAGGGAGGCCGTTGGGGCATCCATTGGCAGCACGGCGCGTTCCATCATCTTCACCAGCGGCGGCACCGAGTCCGACAACATGGCGATCAAGGGTGTGGCGCTCGCGCATCTGGGCGCGCCCGGTCACATCATCACCAGCAGAGTCGAGCACCACGCCGTCCTGCGCACGTGCGAGTACGTGCGGGACCGGCTCGGGTTTGACGTTACGTTCGTCGGCGTGGACGCCGAAGGCCGAGTCGACCCGGCCGAGGTGGAGGCCGCATGTCGGAAGGACACCGTCCTCATCTCGATCATGCTGGCCAACAATGAGGTGGGTGTGGTCGAGCCGCTCCGGGAGATAGCGACCTCGGCGCGGGAGAGGGGCATTCTGGTCCACACTGACGCCGTTCAGGCGGTGGGTAAGATCCCCGTCGACGTCGAGGACCTGGGCGTCGACTTTCTAGCCATGTCGGCACACAAGTTCTACGGTCCCAAGGGTGTGGGAGCGCTCTACGTCCGCGAGGGCGTGAGGTTCGACCCGCTGTCGCACGGAGGGAGCCACGAACGCGGCGTGCGCCCGGGGACGGAGAACGTACCCGGCATCGTCGGGCTTGCCGCGGCCATCCAGCTCTCGAGCGACCACATGTCGGGCGAGAGGCGTCGGCTGGAGTCGCTCACGGCGCGACTCGAGAGCGCCATCGTGGAGCGAGTACCGGAAGTCGCAGTGCATTCGAGCAGCGCGGAGCGGATACCCGGCACCTCGAACATCGCGTTCAGGTACGTCGAGGGCGAGAGCATCGTGCTGGCGCTCGACCTCGAGGACATCGAGGTCTCGACGGGCTCTGCGTGCACGACCGACTCCGCGGAGCCCTCGCACGTTCTCGCGGCGATGGGCGTTCCTCCGAACGAGGCGCAGGGCTCCATCAGGTTCGGCCTGGGCAGATGCACTACCGACTCGGACGTCGACCGCGTGGCGGAGGTGCTGCCGGCCATTGTCGAGAGACTGAGGGCGATGTCGCCGCTCTACCGTTCCGGCGGCCGGACGTGACGGCATCGTTAGGGCGAACGGTCCTCATGGCAGCGGCGTTCACCGCCAACGCGCTCGTCTCGTCCGCGTACGCCGCGCCCTCGGGAGAGCCGCAAGCCTGGATAACGCTTCCGGGCCACGAGGTCGCCGTGCTCCATCACGCCGGCGACGAGCTCTATGCCAAGCGCGTGCTCGACATCTACGAGCGGCGCGCTCCCACGATAGCGACCTCGATGGGGCTGTCCACGCTCTCTCCGGTGAGAGCGATGATCGCTTCGAGCGACGAGGAGTTCGCCGAACTCACGCACCACGGGGTGCCGGACTGGGGCGTCGGGTGCGCTCTGACCAATGAAGGCCTGGTCGTACTCAAGAGCCCGCGCATCGTCGACTATCCTCTGCAGATGGAGACCGTCGTCGAACACGAGCTGGCACACATCGCGGCCGGCCGCGTGCTGCGCGGGATAACCGTGCCGCAGTGGTTCCACGAAGGCATCGCCCAGGCCGTCGCAGGCGAATGGAGGCTCTCGGAGTCCGGTGGCCTCGCCCGCGCCGCTGCGTCGGGGAATCTGCCCGACCTCTCGGAACTTGCCCGAGGGTTCCCCGCGTCCCGCGAGGGGGCATCGCTGGCCTACGCGATGTCGTTCCAGGCTGTGCGCCTCCTGATGGAGCGTTCCGGAGCAAGGACGCCGGGGCAGTTGGTCGCAGCCATCTCCGCATCGGGGGACTTCGACGCGGCGGTCTTCGGGCTCACCGGATGGCGACCGGAGCAGTTCGACGAGGAGTACAGACGCTTCGTTTCCAGACGCTTCAATCTCGGTACGATAATCGCGGACGACCGCCTGCTGTTCGCGGGACTGACCTTGGTCTTCATCGCGGTCGTGGTCGTCAGACTCGCAAGGAGCAGAAGGAGACTCCGGGAGTGGGAGGAAGAGGAGCGGACGGGGCGGCCGGCTGCTCCGCGCGACGCGGCCCCGCGCGACTCCCGCTGGAGCTAGGCGTCCAGGCAGACGCGCGGCCTCCGGGGCCCGGGGCCCCCTGGATGGGAGGAGGCCGGCACGGGAAGACCAGGTTCTGCCCTCCGGTCAATTCGGTTTGACACCCCAATTGGCGACTGCTATACTGCCGCCTGGAGGTCGGAGGGCTAGACCTAACTGGTAAGGCAGCGGTCTTGAAAACCGCCGGGCGCAAGCCC
>CAZLTC010000077.1:0-11020 GCA_964562405.1 uncultured bacterium
GAGAACATCCCGGAGGACGATCCTCGCAACCCGGCGGTCATCGCCGACAACGTCGGCGACAACGTGGGCGACGTGGCCGGACTCGGCGCGGATCTGCTCGAGTCATACGTGGAGTCGATAATAGCGAGCATGGCGCTCGCGGCGGCGCTGGTTGCCGGGGCGTCGGTGTCCGGGAGGCTGGTACTGCTCCCGATACACATCGCGGGCGCGGGCATACTTGCTTCGATAATCGGCATCCTGTTCGTGAGGGTCGTCGGGAGGCGAAACCCCCAGGCGGCGCTCATGGGAGGCACGTACGTGGCAGCCGCGCTGACCGCGCTGGCCAGTTTCGCCATCATCCGGGGCTCAGGTGTGCCCTTCGAGATCGCGGGCGTATCGTACGGCGTGATGGGACCGTTCTTCGCCACGCTGGCGGGAATCGCGAGCGGCGTGATAATCGGCTTCGTGAGCGAATACTTCACGTCCTCCAAGTACGGGCCCGTGCGCAGGATCGCGGAGAGCTCGCAGATGGGAGCCGCGATCACGGTCACGAGCGGCACCGCGGTAGGCATGCAGAGCACCGCCGTCCCGCTCATCGTGCTCGGCTTCGCCGTTGTCATGGCTCATCACTTCGCAGGAATGTACGGCATCGCGATGGCCGCGTTCGGGATGCTGGCCACGACCGGCATGGTGGTTGCGGTCGATTCGTACGGTCCGGTCGCCGACAACGCGGGCGGCATTGCAGAGATGGCCGGTCTCGACCCGTCGGTCAGGAAGATAACGGATAATCTCGACGCCGTAGGCAATACGACGGCGGCGATCGGCAAAGGATTCGCCATAGGATCCGCCGCCTTCGCGGCGATCGGTCTCTTGTCCGCCTACATGGTGTCGGCCGGCATTTCGGCCGCAGACATGTCCGAGCCACACGTGATGGCCGGACTCCTGATCGGTGGAATGCTTCCATTCTTCTTCTCCTCCATGCTCTTCGGGGCGGTTTCGAAGGTCGCCTTCCGAATGATCGAGGAGGTGAGGAGGCAGTTCCGCGAGATCCCCGGGCTCATGGAGGGGACCGGCAAGCCCGATTCGGCCAGGTGCGTCGACATAAGCACAAAGGGTGCGATAGCGGGCATGCTGCGCCCGGGCATCATGGCCATCGTCGTGCCGGTCGCGGTCGGCCTCTACGACGAGCGTACGCTGGCCGGCCTTCTGGTAGGGGCCGTCGTAACCGGCGTAGTGCTCGGCATACAGACCGCGAACTCCGGCGGAGCGATGGACAACGCGAAGAAGTACATCGAGGAAGGTAATTTCGGCGGCAAGGGTTCTGCCGCGCACAAGGCGGCGGTGGTCGGCGACACGGTCGGCGACCCTCTGAAGGACACCGTGGGGCCGTCGATCAACATACTCATCAAGCTCATGTCGGTGATCTCGCTCGTCCTGGCGCCCCTGTTCCTCAAGGGATAGCGGCGCCGGCGCAGCAGGGGAGGACGCGCTGAGCCTGGAACTGGGAATCATCGGGCTCCCCAACGTCGGCAAGTCGACGCTGTTCAATGCTCTCGCGGGCACGTCGGTCGCGTGCAGCAACTACCCCTTCTGCACGGTGGACGAGAACGTGGGCGTCGTCCCCGTCCCGGACGGGCGGCTGGAGAGACTCGGCGAACTCCTGGTTCCTGAGAAGCTGACACCGACGACGATACGGTTCATCGACATAGCCGGGCTCGTCAAGGGAGCCAGTCGGGGCGAGGGGTTGGGCAACAGGTTCCTGGCGAAGATCCGGGACGTACACGCGGTGGTGCAGGTCGTGCGGTGCTTTGACGACGCCAGGGTCAGTCACGTCGAGGGTGGCGTGGATCCCGAGAGGGACATCGAGATACTCCGGACGGAGCTCTTGCTGGCGGATCTCGAGACGGCCCGTCGCAACGAGGAGAAACTGGCCAAGGACGGGAAGAGGGGCGACAAGGAAGCGGCGCTCGCGGCCCAGGAACTCTCGCGCCTGTGCGAAGGTCTGGATGCTGGAGTTCCAGTGGGGGACCAGGAGCTCTCGCACGCGGCCACGGAACTCGTCGAGCGCTACCGATTCCTTACGGCTAAGGCCTCACTCTACCTGGCGAACATCTCTGAGGAGGACGTCGGGAAGAGAGAGCGCGAGTGGATCGAACGCATCGCGCTCGCGGCAGGGGAACCGCAGTGGAAGGTGGTGCCCGTCGCCGCATCGCTGGAGGCAGAGCTGGGCTCGCTGGCCCCGCAGGAGAGAGCCGAGTTCCTCGCCGGCTGGGGACTCGAAGAAGGAGGCCTCTCGAGGCTGGTCCGGGCGGGCCACAGGCTGCTCGACCTCGTGACCTTCTTCACGATAAAGGGCCCGGAGGTCAGGGCGTGGACCGTGCGCCGCGGATCGACGATGGTGGAGGCGGCGGGCGTGATCCACACGGACATGCAGCAGGGCTTCATCAAGGCCGAGGTCGTGTCTTACGACGACCTTGTGGACGAAGGCTCCATGCACGGGGCCCGAGAGAAGGGCCGCGTGAGAACGGAGGGGCGGGACTCCGTCGTCGAGGACGGCGACGTGGTCCTGATCCACTTCCACTAGCACCGATGGAAGCACAGGCAGCGTGCACGGAAGTACGAGTTGCGTGATCGGAGATAGAGGCGTCGAGCATCCAACAACGGGTGCCGGCAAGGCGCTCCTCACCCCGCCACGAGGCGGGGTCGAAAGCTCAAGACCGAGGGGAGGAAGCAGGAGCATGACGAGGAACTACGAAACCACGTTCATCCTGAGCCCGGTTCTCGACGAATCGGGTACGGAGCAGCAGATCTCCAAGATAGAGGCCGCCATCGTGCGCGAGGGCGGAACCGTCACGGAGTGGGACCGGTGGGGCAAGCGGCGCCTCGCGTTCCCGATCAAGCGACAGAGCGACGGCTACTACGCGTTCCTGCGTTTCGAGGGCACGCCGGACTCGATCGAGCGCTTGAGTGAGACCTTCAAGCTCGACGAGAACATCCTTCGCCACATGCACATCGTGCTCGACGACTGATCACTGAGCGGCGTTGCGCCGCTGGACGGAGATTCGAGATGCCTAAGAGGGAAAGACACGGCAAGTTCTGCAGATTCTGCCAGGACAAGGTCGACAAGATCGACTACAAGGACGAGAAGAGACTACTCAGATTCGTCACCGAGCAGGGCAAGATGATCCCCCGCCGGGTGACCGGCACGTGCGCGAGGCACCAGCGTCAGCTGGCGGTCGCCGTGAAGCGCGCCCGTCAGATCGCTCTCTTGCCCTCGATCGGAAGACATTACAGGCGAGGGTAGGCCGAAGGCCGTCTCACGGAGGTTCGAAGCAACGATGATGAAACTCATTCTCACCGAAGACGTGCAGCGGCTGGGCGCCCGTGGCGACCTCGTGAACGTGAAGGACGGGTACGGCCGCAACTACCTGATCCCGACCGGCAAGGCCATGCCTGCCACGTCGGAGAATCTGGTGAGGCTCAAGGACAGGGCGAAGCTCGAGGAGGCCAAGCAGAAGAAGGACAGGACGGCCGCCCTGGAACTCGCCGACAAGCTTGGCGGCGTCTCGTGCTCCGTGCGGGTCCAGGCAGACGAGAGCGACAAACTCTACGGCGCCGTGCACGAACGCGATATCGCACAGGCGTTGGAGGACCAGGGAGTCCAGGTCGACGCCCACACCATAATCCTCGGGGAACCGATCAAGATGCTCGGTGTCTACCCCGTCAAGGTGCATCTCTTCAGGGACGTCGAGGCCGAGATCAAGGTCTGGGTGATCAGAGAATAGATGGATGGAATGCCGGCGCGCGTCGCGCCGGGGAACAGAGGTGAAGCGATGTCTTGCACGATGAAGAACAGGATGCTGCTTGTGGTCCTGGTCTCGCTGGCGGTCGCCCTCTTGTCAGGGTGCGGAGGCGGAGCCAACGAGGACCGGGTGGTGGCTCGCGTGGGGCATGTCACGATCACTTACAGCCAACTCCAGGAGCGTCTGGCGGAGCTGCCTCCCTACGCGAGACAGCAGTTCGGCGACCCGGAGGGCATGATTGACTTCCTGAACCGCCTGGTAGAGGAGGAGGTGCTGTACCAGGCCGCCGAGGACGCCGGATATCAGTCTCGCCCGGAGGTCATCAAGCCGGTTGAGGCGGTCAAGAGAAGGGCCATGATCCAGGCGTACTACCACGACAATATCGAGTCCGGCGTGGAGGTATCCGAGGACGAGGTCGTCGCCTACTACGAGGAGTACTCCGACAAGTTCCAGGCCCCGGCGCAAGTTCGGTTCCGCCACATCATGACGAGCACGAGGTCCGCAGCCCTGCAGGCGCGAGAGCGTGTCCTGTCGGGCGAGCCCTTCGCGACGGTCGCACGCGATGTGTCGACGGACGAGTCGACCAAGGAGGCCGGAGGACTCACGAAGTCTGTGCAGATGGGGCACGGGCTGCCGCGGCTGGGCATGGACGAGGCCTTCATCCAGAAGTTGTTCGATCTAGACGTGGGCGAGGTGTCGGAGCCGATGAAGTCTGATAAGGGCTGGCACATCATCAGGCTCGAGGAAAAGAAGGAGGCCGGCCCGAAGCCCCTGGATGATGTTCGCGAGGACATAAAGCAGACCCTGCTGCCCGACGAGGTTCGCAAGCACTACGACGAGACCTACGCGAAGCTCAAGGAGCGCTTCAACGCGCGCATCGACGAGGACGCCGTTCGCCCGAAGCTGCATACGGAGGAGGAGATCTTCACGCTCGCGCAGGATACGGAGGACCCGCTCCAGAGGCTGTCGCTCTATCGGGAGCTGCTCTTCAGCTATCCCGAGGGAGAGCACGCACCCGAGGCCCAGTTCATGATCGGCTTCATCTACGCGGAGGAGCTGAAGAACTACGAGGCCGCCGAGCACGAGTTCAGAAAGATGCTCGACCAGTACGGAGACTCTGAACTTGCCGAGTCCGCGAAGTGGATGCTCGAGAACATGAAGAGCGAGGATCCCAAGTTCGAGGACCTGGAGAAGTCGACCACGCAGTAGCTCGGGCAAGGGGGTACTCGGACGATGTACCCGGTCCTCGCCGTTACGACCCTCTTCATCGTCACTTACTTCTTCATTGTAACGGAGAAGCTGCACCACACGACGATAGCCCTGGCGGGAGCTCTAGCCGTTCTGCTCCTGCCGGGGCTTGCCATTTCCCAGAAAGACGCGGTCGGCTTCATCGACTGGAACACGCTGGGGCTTCTCGTCGGTATGATGGTAATGGTGGCCATCATCAAGAAGACGGGTGTGTTCCGCTACCTGGCCCTTCGCGTTGCGGGAGCGGGGCAGGGCAAGGTCTTCGTCATCTTCGCCGGTTTCGGCGTGATCACCGCGGTGCTGTCCGCGTTCATCGACAACGTGACCACGGTCCTCATGATCGTGCCCGTCCTCTACCTCGTGTCGGACCTTCTGGGAAAGAGCGCGCTTCCGTTCCTCACGATGGAGATCGTGATGGCCAACGTGGGCGGGATGGCGACGCTCATCGGCGACCCACCCAACATCCTCGTCGGCAGTAGGGCGCTTCTCCCCGGTGGCGGACAGCTGTCGTTCCTTGACTTCATCCTCCACCTCGGCCCGCTTGCGGTCATCTGCATCGGTCTCAGCATGATCTATCTCCGTTTTGCCCCCAGTGGCGACTTCTTCGAACAGCCATCACCCGAGAAGACGCGCTCGCTCGACGCGCTCCAGGCGGGCCAAGCCGTGCGCGACCCGGCGCTGCTCAAGCGTTCCGCCATCACGATGGCGCTGGTGATGGGGGCCTTTCTCATGCACCACGAGCTGGGTCTCGAGTCGGCGACGATCGCGCTGGCGGGCGCGGCCACGCTGCTCATCGTGACGCGAGCGAATCCGGAGGAGGTGCTCCTCGAGGTGGAGTGGGGGATACTCTTCTTCTTCATCGGGCTCTTCGTGCTGGTCGGCGCGCTCGAAAAGGTCGGGGTGGTTCAGTATCTCGCGGACACGCTCCTGTCGGTGTCACGCGACCCGGTCGTGCTTGTCGTGATCCTGCTCTGGAGCACGGCCATCGCCTCCGCCTTCCTGTCGGCGGTCCCCACGGTGACCGTCATGGTCCCGCTCGTCCAGGTTGTCGTGGACAGCCTCGCGCTGCACGGCGACGCATCGGCCGCGCCCGGCCTGTGGTGGGCCCTCGCCGCGGGAGCATGTCTCGGAGGCAACGCAACGCTCGTGGGAGCCGCGTCCAACATGACGGTCGCCGGCATCTCGGTGAAGGAGCGCGAACCCATCACCTTCAGAAGCTACGCCAAGACCGGCGTTCCGCTGACCGCCTTGTGCCTGGTCGCGGCGACGGGCTACATCATCCTGCGGTACTTCTAGAGCGTCCGAGCGTTCCGGGACGCTGACGCAAAGGGGCCTGCCCGTCGTTCGCGGGCAGGCCCTGATGTCGAGCGTCCTCTGTCCTCTGCAGGACGGCGCTACCTGAACATCGCCTTGATCGCACCCCAGGACGTCTGCTTGACGGCCGAGCCCGTCCAGTCCTCGACCCAGGTGTCGTCGAGCATCAGACCCGCTCCGCCGTTCGACCCGGGGCCGCAGCCGTTGGAAGTCGTGAACATGGTCACGCGGAAGAGCAACTCGGTGCCGGGAAGATAGGGACTCAGATCGACTCCGTTGATCCCGTGCGTCCCCCAGGCGCCGCACTGCCCGAAGTCGCCCCACCACACGCCGGTCGTGTGCCAGTTCTCCCCTCCGTCGGTCGAGATCTCCTCAGTCCAGTAGTCGTCGTCGACCGTCGGGACCTCCGCATGAAGCAGGAATCGGAGAGTGCAGACCAACGAACCTGTGATGTCTATAGCTGGCGAGGTGAGTGTATTGACGAGGCCACCGGGCACGAGGCTCGTGTCAGAATCGTCACCGCACCACCAGCAGTCGACGCCGGAGTAGGCCGCGCAGCCACGGGAGGCGATGTGCCACAGGTCGCCGGCAGCGGCCGGGACCGAGGGCGAACACTGGACGGTCGACTCACAGTCCTCGAGAAAGAGCGTCGTTCCGTCGAAGTAGTCGTAGACACGAATGTCGTCCACGTGGAACGCTCCTCCGTCGGATTCGTAGGCTCCGTCCTCGTCGGAATAGGCCACATCGGAGATGAAGCGGAACCTCGCCCTCAGAGGACTGTCGTACGTTCCGGGCCCGACGGCGTATCCCGAGAAGGCCGTCCACGGTGTCACGCCGCTCCAGCCCCTGTTGACGTCCACGTAGACGCCTCCGCTCTCGGCCTGAACGTACACGAGGTCGTAGGAATCCTCCGTGTCGCACCTGTATGCAAACTCCATGATGGGGTAGACCGCAGAGCCTACGTCTATCGGGGGTAGGTCCAGTATCTGGTCCCAGTTGTTTCCGTACCCCTCTCCGCCGGAGTAGGATGGGTCGAATTCACCGCACCACCACGAGTGGCCGCCTCCGTAGGCGTAGTAGGTGTCGACGTGGAACTTCGTCTCGCTCTGCTGTGTGAGATCGGCGTGCGTCCAGCCGTCCTCGCCCGACTCCATGTCGTCGAAGAAGATGATCACGGGGCTTCGCTCCGCACGCTGAGTCGGAACGCGGTGACCCCATTCGGCACCAACCGACGCGGGCGTGCGTGCCCCGCAGATGGTAGCTATCAGCAGTGTGAGAAGGACAGCAGCTAGCAGTCGCGCGTTCATTCTCCCTTCCCTTCCTTGCGGCTTGCTTTTCCGACTGTCGGTCCGGAGTGCCTGGCGCGGCGCCCGGGAGGCGTCGCCTCCGGCCGGTTCTGGTGCGCCGACGCGCGGCACGACCGAGGTGCCGTCACGCGACGCAATTCACTGCCACCCTTGTTGTGCAATCCGCGTGCCAGCGGCCGGGCCGTCTACACGTAACGACCCTGCAGCAGTCACTTTACGCCGTTGATGGAAGATGCCCACCGGTCGAGGTCCTAGGCCGGGGATCGCGCAGGCGGGTGCGGAGAGGCACCGCCCGGGCCGCCCGGCGGCGCACGACCCGCGCATCGAGCTTCGAGTACCTGAGCCGCCTCCCTGACAGAGCGTGGTGGGGCTCTCGTCCGCCCGCGCATACCGGGCGCTCGCCCTCTCCCCGAACGCCGGCACGTCCGATCGGGGCGCCGGGATGACTCAGCGCGCGGCCCCCAAACCACTTGACCCTGGCTCTCCATGCAAGATATGCTGACGCGGTCAGTTCCGTTCGAGGCTGTCCACCCAACGATGATGAGCCCAGCAAGATCGGCCGGCCCAGTCGGACCGGCATCGACCGGTCACCGTTATGAGCGACGTGAACATCTACAAGAACATACCGTCCGTGGACCTGGTGCTCCGGCACATAGCCGACTCAGGACTCGGCGAGGGACAACCGAGGCCGCTGGTAGTCCGGGCGGTCAGGCGGGCCCTGGAGCGCGCGAGGCAGGAGCTCAGCGGCACCTCGAGGGAGGTGGCCACCCCGGAGGCGATCAGGACCAGGGTGCTGCGTGAGGCCGAACTCGAGGTCGGCAGGCTTCCGCTCCGTGCCTTCCGGCCCCTGATCAATGCCACCGGCGTGGTTGTCCACACCAACCTCGGACGGGCGCCGCTCTCGGAGCGCGCCCTGGCGCTTGTCGGCGACACCAGCCGCGGTTACTCCAATCTCGAGTATGACCTGGAGCGTGGCGCCAGAGGGAAACGTGACGAGCTTGTGAGAGAGGCGCTCTGCGAGCTTACCGGATCGCAGGCTGCTCTCGTGGTCAACAACAACGCGGCCGCGGTGCTGCTCGCGCTCAATACCCTCGCGCTCGGTCGAGAGGTCATCATCTCGCGAAGCGAACTGATAGAGATAGGGGGCTCCTTCAGGCTCCCTGAGGTCTTCGAGAGGAGCGGAGCGCGGATGGTGCCCGTAGGCTCGACCAACCGCACGCACGCTCACGATTTCGAGAAGGCGATCAACAACAGGACCGCCGCCGTCATGAGCGCGCACTGGAGCAACTACCACATATCGGGGTTCGTTGACAGGGTGGAGCTTGGAGAGCTGGCAGCGATATCTCGGAGGAGGGGACTCCCGCTCATCCACGACCTCGGCAGCGGCATCATCGGCAGCGCCGACGCCATCGGGCTCGCAGGCGAGATGACGCTCGGCGACAGCGTTTCGGCAGGAGCCACGGTGGTGACGGCGAGCGGTGACAAGATCCTCGGTGGTCCGCAGGCGGGAATCGTCGTGGGCGAAAGAGATGCCGTCGACCGCATGTCCGCCAACCCTCTGATGCGCGCGCTCCGTCCCGGCAAGCTGACGCTGGCGGCGCTGCAGGCCACGCTGGAAGCCTACCTCTCCGGCACGGCCGGGATGGACGTCCCGGTCCTGCGCATGCTCACTCTCGACAAGGAGGCGCTGATGGAGCGAGCGACCTCTCTTGTCTCGCGCATCAGTGACCGATGCGGCGCCGGCTGCGAGACGGACGTCGTGGACACGGTCGCCCGAGTCGGTGGAGGCGCGGCGCCGGAACGCGGGCTGGCCAGCTGCGGCTTGGCGGTGAGGGCCGAGGGGATGCGAGCGGAGGAGCTGGCGCGCAGACTCCGCACTGGCGAGCCCCCGGTGATAGCCAGGACGGTCGACGAGCGAGTGGTCCTCGACCTCAGGACGGTCACGCAGGAACAGGACGCGACCCTTGTGGAGGCGCTGCGGGCCGCGCTGGAGCGCAGAAGATGACGAACATACCGGACGCCGGGAAGGTAGACGTGTCGGACGCGATGGCCGAGGCCTCGCGTTCCGGATTGATCGATGGCCTGTTGTATGTGGGCGAGCCGGCGGAGTTGGCCGAGCTGGTTGTGGTCCGGCCGGTGGTCGACGACGGAGGTCCAGCGTGGCTGGCCGAACTCGGCGCGCTGCTCTCGGCGCGTCGCGGCTCGATCGTCGGATTCGCGTCGGACGATCCCAGGCTAGCCGCGGAAGTGGCCGGCGCCTACGCATCGTGGCATGGCGACGGCGGGCGGGACGCCGTGCTCATCGACGGGAGTCTGGAACACCCCGTCATTGACAGGCCTCTGATGGAGGACGGACACGAGGGGTTCGTGGACGCCGTGCTGTTCGGCGTATCGGCGGCCGTGGTGGCGCGCCGAACGCTCGCGCGCGGCGTGCGCGTGGTTACTGCTGGCTCGCGTCCGCTCTCCATAGGCCGAGCGCTCGATCCGGGCAGGCTCTCCGAGTTCGTTGAGTCGCTTGCGGCAGACGTCGTGATAGTCGTGCTCCCTCTGCGGTTCGCTTCGCTCGTGGCCGGGGCTCTGGACACGCTCGTCATCGTAGAGACCGACGAGGAGCAGCTCTTGGCAGCGGCCCGCCGTGCGAGAGAGAACGGGATGGCGCGGATCGTCTGTGTGAAGCCGGTCCGGGCCGTGGAACCGGAGGAGGTCGCGCCCGCAGAGTGGCCTGAGGCTCCCGCGCAGCGGGTGACGTCAGCTGAGACGACGTGGCCTGTCCTGCCGCCGCAGGGGGAGGCGCCCGAGTCCGCGGAACTCGGCGTCCCTACGGAGTCGGCAGGCGCCGTGTCCGGAGGGGCGGCCGGTGAGCCCGAGCCCTCGCCGTTCCTGCCCGAGGAGGAGCCGCTCGTGGTGGTGGCATCGAGGACGCCACCACCCCCGCGCAGACGCCATCGCGTTGCGACCGTTGTAGTGCTCCTCGTGGCCGCTTCGGTGATCGTGTGGGGCTGGCTGGGACACGGCTTCAGGGGCGGAGAGCGGCCCAGGTGGAGTCAGCCGTGGCGCCAGACCGAGACCGGATGGACGGAGAACGGCCCGGGCGAGAGCGAAGGGGCACAGAGCGCGGGCGGCGCTGGGGAGGAGGACGTCACCGCGACGCAGGAAGTCGGTGATACGGAGGAGGGTGAGGAGGCGCGGGGCGGCGCCGGGGAGGAGGACGTCACCGCGACGCAGGGAGTCGGTGATACGGAGGAGGGCGAGGAGGCGCGGGGCGCCGGCGGTACCGGAGAGGTGCCCGCCGCAGCCGGCGTCGTCATTGACCCCTCGTCTCCGCTGTCGGGACCCGGCGGCCCCTACGTCATCTACCTGAGTTCGCAG
>CAZLTC010000078.1:0-10382 GCA_964562405.1 uncultured bacterium
GCCCCGAGGAACGGGTTCCCGTCGGTCGCGACGGCCACTCCCGCCCGCGAGCCCTCGATGGGAGCGATCACGCACGCGTCCGCCTCGCCCGGGCGCACGACCGTATTCCCCTTGACCTCGCTGTCGTAGTGCCGGAAGACGTGCTCGCGCGAGGCCACGTTGACCGAGTGGACCACGTCGAGGAGCGCCGACGCCAGGTCGACGTCGGGCGGAACCGCGACCGGTTCGAGTGAACGCCTGCGCTCGCGCGCCTCGCGCTCGTACGATATCCCGGTCGTGATGGCCTCCGTCGAGGCGTCGCAGACGATCTCGCCCTCGTGCTCGAGCACGAACCTGGCCTCAGGGATGACGAGCCCGATGACGCGGGCGCCGGCCCCGTGGCACAGCTCCGGCAGCTCGTACTCCTCGTTGAAGATCGCGAGCACCTCGGGGGTAAAGGAACGAGGCACGACGAGTGCGTAGCGTTCCTGGGTCTCCGAGCACGCGATGACCTCCGGCGCCATGCCCAGTTCGGCCACCGATACGCTCGAGAGGTCGATCCTGACGCCGAGGCCCGCCGCGGCGCCCAGCTCCGACGTCGCGCACGCGATGCCGCCGGCTCCCAGGTCCTTGAAGCCTATCGCTATGCCGCGCTCCCTCGCCAGCGAGAGGACTTCCTCGGAGGCTACCGTCAGCATACGCTTCAGGAACGGGTCCGGCACCTGCACGGCGTACTTGTCATCGAGCGCCTTCTCCTCGTCGAGTATGCGGGACGCGAACGTCGCTCCCCCGAACCCGGACGGATCGGTGGGCTTCCCCACCAGCACCACGTCGTACGGCTCGTTGGCGGCCTCGGCGGGCACCCGGCTCCGCACCACGTCGCTTTCCTCGACCAGGCCCAGCGCAACGACGTTGACAAGGCAGTTGTCGTCATACGAGCTGTCGAAGTAGACGTCTCCGCCCAAATTCGGCACGCCCAGCGCGTTGCCGTACTGCCATATGCCCTCCACCACGCCGTGCACGATCTCCCGCGTGCGCTCCGCGTTAGGACCGTCCGGGTCGCCGAACCGGAGTGGATCGAGCACGCCTATGACGTCCGCGCCCATGCAGTAGACGTCACGCACGATGCCGCCGATGCCTGTCGCCGCGCCCTCGTTCGGCACGACCTGCGAAGGATGATTGTGGCTCTCGTGGGCGACGGCGACGCAGTAGCTCTTGCCCTCATGGGAGCAGAGGCGGACGATGCCCGCGTCCTCGCCGGGCCCGAGTACGACGTTGGCCGCCTTGGTCGGAAGGTACTTCCCCAGGACCGAACGGCTGCTCTTGTACGAGCAGTGCTCGCTCCACATGGTGTTGAAGATGTTCGCTTCGACAACGGTGGGGTCACGCCCGAGAAGAGCGGCGACCTGCCGCGCCTCGTCCGGCGTGAGCGTTAGGCCGAGGGACGCCAGCTCAGCCTCGATGTGGGCATTGTCCCGTCCGGCGACCGACAGCGTACCTGCTGCGCGTCGCGCCGAGCAGGAGCTCACTTGGCGACCTCCTCTACCGTGACCTCGAACTCCATCCGCGCGGTGCCGCGCTGTATCCGGAGCGTGATTATGTCTCCCACGCGGGCACCGAAAATGGCGCGTCTGGCCTCGCGTATGTTGCGCACGTTCTCGTCGTTGACCGCCAGGATGATGTCGCCTTCGCGTATGCCCGCCCTGTACGCGGGGCTCCCAGGCTCCACGTACGAGGCCAGCACGCCCGCGACCTCGCCGGCGTGCAGCCGCTGCGCGAGCCCCGGCGTTATCTCCTGGATGGCGATGCCCACCCACACGTCCCGCACGCGGCCGTACTGGATCATCTCGTCAATAACGCGCGTGGCCGTGTTGATCGGTATCGCGAAGCCGATCCCCTCCGACCCGCCGCTCATCGTGAAGATGAACGAGTTGATGCCGACCACCTCACCGGCGCTGTTCACGAGGGGGCCGCCCGAGTTGCCCGGGTTGATGGCCGCGTCCGTCTGTATCATGTCCTTGTAGATGGCCGGCGACGTGTCGTCGCTCACGACATCGCGGTGCGTCGCGCTGACGACGCCCACCGTGACAGTCGGTTGCCTGTCGCTCAAGAGGTTGCCGAATGGGTTGCCAATGGCCACGACCCACTCACCGACGATGATCTGGTTGGAGTCGCCGAGCGGTGCGATCGGCAGATCCTGCCCGTCGATCTTGAGGACCGCGAGGTCATACCGGGGATCGCTCCCCAGGACACGGCCGCTGAAGGTGCGGCCGTCGGTCAGGACGACCTGCACCTCGTCGAAGCCACGGATGACGTGCTCGTTCGTGAGGACGTATCCATCGGGGTCTATCACTACGCCGGACCCGAAGGAGTGCCTCTGCTCCTCGTAGACCTCGCCGGGCATGTAGCCCCGGAAGAACCTGTTGAAGAAGTCCTCCTGCGGCGACCTGGCCGCGCGCACGAGCCTCGTGCCCGTCGCGCTCACCGAGACGGTCGCTGGACCGACCAGCTCGGCGGCCCGCACGATGGCAGTCCGCCTCGACGCCACAATGCCCGCGTCGCCCGTCGCCTCCGTGGCCCTCTCGGCCTGCATCCACGCGTTTCCCGCCGACACCTGAGACAGCTTCCTCACCGAGAGGAAGAGCCCGGTCGACACTCCAGCGAGGACGAACAGGAGCGCTAAGACCACATATCTGCCGGGTGTGCCGCGCAAGAGGCCTCCCCTAACGTCCCTTCACCTTCTCCCAGTCCGCCAGGAACTTCTCGATGCCGATGTCGGTGAACGGGTGTCTGAACATCTTCTCGAAGACACCGTACGGCAGGGTCACGACGTGCGCTCCCGCCACGGCCGACTCCACGACGTGCAGCGAGTGGCGCACGCTCGCGACTATGACCTCGGTCTCGAATCCGTAGTTCTCATAGATCGCCAGTATCTCCCGTACCAGGTCCATCCCGATGTGGCCGGCGTCGTCCAGACGTCCGACGAACGGGCTCACGTACGTCGCCCCCGCCTTCGCCGCGAGCAGCGCCTGGTTGGCCGAGAAGACCAGCGTGCAGTTCGTCTTGATGCCGAGTTCCTTGAGCCTGTGCAGCGCCTTCACGCCCTCGAGCGTCATCGGGATCTTCACGACGACCCACTCGTGGATCTTGGCGAGCTTCTTGGCCTCCTCGACCATCCCGTCCGCGTCCGGGCTCACGACCTCGGCGCTGACGGGGCCCTGCACGATCTCGCAGATCTCTCGGACGATGTCCTCGAACTTGCCCTTCTCACGAGATACGAGCGTCGGATTCGTCGTCACGCCGTCCACGCAACCGCACTCCGCCGCCGTCCTGATCTGTTCGATGTTCGCCGTGTCCAGGAATATCTTCAAACTCCGCCTCCTCACTTCGTGTACGTCACTCTCTCAAGATAGAGCCCGTGCGCGGGAGCGGTCGCCCCGGCGCGTCCTCGGTCGCGCGCTTCCAGGATGACTGAGAAGTCCTCCGGAGTCGTTCGTCCGCGGCCCACGTCCACCAGTGTCCCCACGATGGAGCGTACCATCCCCCGCAGGAACCGGTTCGCCTCGACGCGGAACACGAGCATACCCCCGAATCCAGGCTCCCATTCTAGCGAAATAGCGCGCACGCGGCAACGATGATGCTCCAGCTCGCTCCCGGCGAGGCAGAACGAGGAAAAGTCGTGCTCTCCGGTGAGGGTCCTGGCCGCGCCCCTCATGGACTCGATGTCCAGGCCGGGCCTGACGTACCATCTCCGGAGGCGCCACAGCGGGCTCTCCTCGCGGCCGATGAGATAGACGTACGACCGCGCGACCGCGTCGAAGCGCGCGTTGAAGTCGGCATCGACCACCTCGGCCCGCTTCACGAGCAGGTCATCCGGGAGCCTGGAGTTGAGCGCCGATGCGATGGTCTCGGGCGGCAGGTCGATGGGAAGCGTGGCGTTAGCGACCTGGCCGAGGGCGTGCACGCCGGCGTCGGTCCTTCCGGCACCGGTCAGCGGGATGCGCTCGGAGATGTCCTGCCGCGCCGCGTCCTCTCCCGGGCCGGACCCATCGCGTTCAGCACCTCCGCTCTCGTCCCGGGTCTCGCCAGCCACCCTGACGCGCAGGTCCAGGACCGCCGCCTCGAGCACGCCCTGGACGGTCCGCTGCCCCGGCTGCAGTTGCCAGCCGGCGAAGCGAGTCCCGTCATACTCAATGGTGAACCTGGTGTTGCGTGGTTCCATCGAGTCCGCCGTTCCACTGCGACTGCCATCTAGAAGAAGCGGGGGATCCCCAGCGCGAACACCACGACGACGGCCACCACGAGCATCGCCACGCAGTCGGCCGCGGCGAAGCGCAGCTCGACGTACTTCGTGCGCCCTACGGCGCCTCTGTAGCACCGCGCGTCCATCGCGAGAGCAAGGTCGTCGGCCCTCCGAAACGCGCTGGCGAAGAGCGGGACGAGTATCGGTACCGCGCTCCTTGCCCGCGCGACGGGACCGCCCTCGAAGGAGGCGCCCCTTCCCTGCTGCGCCTTGATGATGCGGCCGGCCTCGTCCAGGAGCGTAGGAACGAATCGGAGAGCTATGACCGAGATCATCGCCAGCTCATGCACGGGCACGCCGAGCCTCGAGAGAGGACCCAGCATCTTCTCCAGCGCGTCGCCAAGGTCGACCGGCGCCGTTGTCGCCGTGAGCAGCGAGGCGGTAGAGACCATGATGGCGATGCGCCACGCGAATATCGCGCCGAGCAGGAGCCCCTCGCGTGTCAGCTTCGGCAGCCACTCGAACACGGGGACTCCGGGCGTGACGAACCCGTGCATCACGAAAACGATGATGAGAAGCCACCTCAGGGACGCGGCGTTGCGCAGGAGGAAACCGGCCCGGAGTCTGGAAGCGACTACGACCGCTCCGAGGAAAACGGAAAGCAGCAGATAGGCATAGGGGCTCTCGGTCAGTAGCGACGCCGCCAGGACGGCAAGTGCGCCCAGGAGCTTCACGCGCGGGTCGAGCGCGTGGATGGCCGAGCCGGTCGGATAGTGGCGGCCCAGGGTCATGTCGCTCAGGTAGCCCATCGGCTGACGCCCCTTCAGTGGAGAGCACTCCGGCGTGCAGTTAGCTCGAATGGGTGCGGGCCTCCGGCCCCGAGCCTCACCCGCGGGCGACTTCCGGCCTCGAGGCCAGAAGTTCAGCGATCTGCACCGCGTTGAGCGCGGCGCCCTTCCTGAGGTTGTCGGCGACGACCCACAGCCACAGGCCGTTCGGCACCGACGTGTCCGAGCGGACGCGCCCGACGAATGTCGCGTCGGCCCCCGCCGCGTCGACCTGAGTCGGGTACGCGGGACGACCGGGGTCGTCGACCACCTCCACGCCCGGCATCGACGCCAGGGCGTCACGGGCGCGCTCCGGCGTGAGCGATTCCTTAAGCTCGACGTTGAGCGCTATCGCGTGAGACCTGAAGACCGGAACCCGTACGCACGTGACCGCCACCGGAAGATCGGGAAGGTCCATGATCTTCCTTGTCTCCCGGACCATCTTCGTCTCCTCGCGCGTGTCACCGGCCTCGTCGAAGTCGTCGATGTGCGGAAGGCAGTTGAACCCGATCTGCATCGGGTAGACCTCTGAGACGGCGGGCTCTCCCGCCAGCACCGCCCGTGACTGCTCGCGAAGCTCCTCGATGGCCGCGAGCCCAGTCCCCGACACCGACTGATAGGTGCTCGCTACGACGCGCACGATGCCCGCTTCCTCGTGGAGAGGCTTGAGCGCTAGTACCATCTGGATCGTCGAGCAGTTGGGGTTCGCCACGATGCCGTCGTGCGACCAGACGGCGTCCGGGTTCACCTCCGGGACCACCAGAGGCACTCCCGGGGTCATTCGAAACTCCCGGCTGTTGTCGATGGCGACCGCTCCCGCGTCCACGGCCGCCGGGACGAACTCGCGCGACACGGAAGCGCTCGTCGCGAACAGAACGACGTCCAGGTCCCTCAGGTTATCCGCCGACAGCTCGACGACCGGCAGACGCCCACCGTCGAAGGGAACCGTGCGCCCGGGCTCGCGCCCCGAGGCCATGGCCCGTACCGACTCGACAGGCAGAGACGAGCTCTCCAGAACGGCCAGCATCTCCAGTCCCACTGCACCCGTGGCACCCGCCACCCCCACGCGCGCGGGCAATCTCATCAGATCCTCTCCATCGTTCCGTCGGGCATCCACCCGTTGAGGTCGGTCCCCGGCACCGATACGCGGACCCAGTCGTCGCGGCTTTCGTCGACCCTGACCTTGGTCCCCTCGTGGAGCCTGAATTCGAGAACGAAGTCCTCGCCGGGACCCGTCCTCACTCCCACCTCCTCCGCCAGAACGACCGCTTCGACATCGCCGCGCACCTGCGCGGTCCTGAACGCGAGCGTTCCGCCGACCACGACGACGCTCACCACGAGCGCCGCTACGACCCTGCCGAGCCAGCCCGACGTCCATCCGGACAGGCCCAGCCGCAGCACCGCAACCGTGAGCAGGCCGAACAGCGCGAAGTACAGCACGCTTGTGAGCACCGCCAGTCGGTCCACGGTCAGGCGTTCGAAGACCTTCCCGAAGAAGTCGCTCACCGCGCCTCCGACGGGCTGCCGCCTGTCGGCGAGCAGCTCTCCCACGAACGTCAGGTTCTGCCGCGCGTCCTCGTGTGACGACTGCAGCTTGAGGGCCCTCTCGTACGCGAGCACCGCCTCGCCGAGGTCGCCAGACTTGTAATAGGCGTTTCCCAGGTTGTACAGGACGTCCGCGTTCGCGAAGCCTCCGTCGACGATCTCCTCGTACAGCGCGGCCGCCTCGACGTACCTCTCCTCTGAATAGAGCGTGTTCGCCTCGCGGAAGGCGCTCGTCGCCGAGTCGGCGTCGAGTCTCCCCTCGCGCGGCGTCAGGCCGATCTCGCCCGACGGCGCGCGGGACTGCGCCCTCGCCTGTGTCGCGAAACCCGCCAGAGCCGCGGCCAGGATAGCGACCGCCAGCAGCGTGAAGCGTGCGCCGTGTCTCGTGGGAGTCATCATCTGCGCCGCCTCCTGGCCGACAGGCGCTCCAGCGAGCGCAGGCACTCGTCGGCCTCGGCTAACAGACGCTCGGACTCGACGCCGTCTTCGAAGGCGGCGAAGCGGCCGAGGTCGCACGCCGAGAGGATGCTCCTCACACGCTCGACGAGCCCGTCGTCGGCCCCGCCGCCACGGAGGACCGACTCCATCTCGGCGGTGGTCATGCCGCGCGCCTGGACGTTCCACCTGTTCCCGATGAAGTCGGTGAGCGCCCTGGCCACCGCTGTGCAGACGCCCGCCGAGTCGCCGCGTTCAGCGAGCGCGCGGGCCTCGTGGAGTTCCTTCCGAGCCATCGTAGGCGCCCTGACGTGTCTCGCCAACCCCACGTCACCCGCGAGGCGGTCGCGCCTCCTTCTGTAGGCGACCGCGCCGATGAGCACGACCGCCGGCAGAAGCTGTAGGAGGAGGAACGAGGCGCGGGCATGCAGCGGTCTCTCGACGCGCGTCAGGCTGCCCTCGGGCTCGTGAATGTACCGGATGTCGCGGCCGAGCCTGGATATGGCCGCGCGCACCGGGAGTTCTTCATTCGAGTGCTCGCCGGTCCCCTGGGTCACGGTGAGCTCGATCGGTGCGGTCGCGGCCGTCTTGTAGCTGCCGTCCGCGGGGTCGAAGTACGTGAGGCTCATCGACGGGATCGTCCTGGTCCCGGACGACTGTGGAACGAGCACGTACTCGTAGCGCTTGACGCCGCCGATCGACGCGTCGTTCGTGGTCTCTGTCGACGAGCGTGACTCGTACGTCTTGAAGTCAGGAAGGTCGGGCAGCTCGGGCTCCGGGACTGTGCGGACGTTGCCCCTGCCCTCTATCTTGAGCGTGAGCGTGACCGGCTCCAGCTCGGGCACGCTCCTGGTGTCGAGTGATGCCGTCATGCGATAGCTGCCGACCGCGCCACCGAAATCGGCGGGCCTGCCCTCGGCGGGAAGCGGCTCGATGTCGACCTCGATCGGCTTGGTCGTCAGAGTCACGGGCTGCCCGCCTATCGAGAAGAGAGAGAACCCCTCGCGCTCCTTCTGGTACGTGAGCGACGCAGGTCCTATCGTCGCCTTGCCGGCGGCCGTCCCGAACAGCGCCGTGCGAATCTCTATGACGCGGTATCGAATGCCGTTGGCGGTCTCGTAGTACTCCGGCACATCTCCCATGTCCTCGACCCAGAACCCCGTCAGGTCCGGAGCGCCGTACCTCGGCTGCTCGAAGAGAGAGACGCGTCTGTAGAACTTGAACGAGAGCGTGATCTGCTCGCCCACGTATGCGGAGTTCTTGTCAACGCTCGTCGTGATGAAGATATCGCGTCCCGCGGGGTCCACGCCGGACGACTCGCGTTCCTCGATGGCACCCGGCTGGGGCGCCGCGCCCTCGACGACATCGATGGTTATCGGGTCGGTCCTGTACACCGTCCCCTCGAACTCGACCTCGACGGAGCCTACCGTCAGCGTGCCGGTCTTCCGCGGAACGAGGCTGTAGTTCCAGCTCTTCGACACGCTTACGCGGCCGTTCACCCAGCTCATGTTGGAAGAGGTGCCGCTGGGATGGACGTTCCAGTCGCTGCCGATGCGCGAGACGTCCGGCGCCGGGAGGTTCTGCATCGTCCCCTCGACCTGCACCGTGAACATGACAGCCTGGTTGACCGACACGGCCGTCCTGTCGACGTGGGCCGACACGCTGATGTCGTCGGCCGCGCCGGCGGTCAGGGCAAAGAATGCCGTGAAGGCGACTGCTAGAACGAGACTACCAGTCCTTATCAACCTTCTTCCTCGCGCGTGGGGCCTCGGCGCGCAGCTGCGCCTGCAGCTCGGCCTCGGACTCCTCTATGGCGTCCAGCAGGCGTTCGGCCTCTTCTTTGGACATCGCGGCCTGCTGCTCGTCCCGCCCGCTCTGCCCCTCGTCCTGCATGCTCTGCTGGTCCTGCTGGTCTTGCTGGTCCTGCTGTTTCTGCTGGTCCTGCTGGTCCTGCTGGTCTTGCTGGTTCTGCTGGTTCTGCTGGTCCTGCTGGTTCTGCTGGTCCTGCTGGTCCTGCTGGTTCTGCTGGTTCTGCTGGTCTTGCTGGTCCTGCTGGTTCTGCTGGTCCTGCTGGTTCTGCTGGTCCTGCTGATTCTGCTGGTCTTGCTGGTTCTGCTGGTTCTCCTGCTCCTTCATCAACTTGAGCGCCAGCTCCAGATTGTACTTGGCGTCTGGATCATCCGGGTTTTTCATGAGCGACGCTTTGTACGCCTCGACGGCCGACTTGAGGTCGTTCGCCTTCATGAACGCGTTGCCCGAGTTGTAGAAGGCCGACGCGGCCAGGGTCGAGTCCGAAGCGGCACTGGCCTGCTCGAACTCGCGGAGAGCGTTCTCGAGTTCGCCCTTCTTGAAGAGAGCGTCGCCCGAATTGAAGAACAGCTGCTTGAGTTCGGGCCTGTCGACCTGGGCGCTCCGGTAAGCGGCCAGCGCTTCGTCGTACTTCCCCTGTTCGTACAGTTTGTTGCCGCGGCTGTTGCTTGACTCGGCCGAACCGCCGATCCCCATCATGGACGGAACCGCCAGCAGTAGGAAAAGGTACGGAACGGTCCTGACCAGACTAGCCGGCCGGGGCCTCCCCATCTTCCCTGCACCGCTTCTGTCGGTACCTGCCCTGATGCTCACGATGCTTCACCCCCGTTCTGCCTCTCCGCACCTCTGCCGTTCCGCTCCCTGCGCCTTCGGACAGCGTCCGGCAGGAACGCTTCGAGCGCGAGAACCGCCAGCGCGAACGCGAGTGGCACCTGGAAGCGCTCCTCGTAGTACGCGTACATCCGGCTCTCGAGTTCGCCCTGCTGCATCTTCGAGATCTCTTCCTCGACGACGCCCAGCTCACGCTCGGTGTCCGTCGCCCGGAAGTAGCGGCCCTTCGCGGCGGACGCCACGTCGATGAGGACCGTCTCGTTCAGTTTGGTCATCACTATCTGGCCGTTCCGGTCCTTCTTGTAGCCGCCGCCCGACGGGTCCGGTATCGGTTCGCCGGCCGTCGAACCCATGCCGATCGTGTATATGGTTATGCCCGCCTCCGCCGCCTGCTTCGCGGCCTCTACGGCATCCGAGCCGTGGTCCTCTCCGTCAGTCATGATCACAAGGACCTTCGCCCGGTCGGGCTTGCTCTCCATCGACTTGGTGGCCACCCGGATGGCCTTGCCCAACGCCGTGCCCGGCGTCGGGATGGTGCCCGGCTCGATGGCAGAGAGTAGCATTGTGGCGGCGCCGTAATCCACCGTCAACGGACACTGCACGAACGCCTCGCCCGCGAACGTGATGATGCCCACCCTGTCGCCGTCCAACATGTCGATGAGCGCCATCGCCTCCCGCCGCGCCTTCTCGAACCTGTCGGGCTTGAGGTCGCG
>CAZLTC010000079.1:0-9162 GCA_964562405.1 uncultured bacterium
GAAAACCGGGTGGTCGGCGATCACGTCCTCGAGCGCGTCCCAGACCTCGGGGCTCTGCCTGTCGATCATGTTCTTCGCGGCCTTCACCGTCTGCGCGTGACCGAGTTCCTGCAGCCTCCTCACGATGAACGGACTGAAGAGCTCGAGAGCCATCGTCTTCGGAATGCCGCACTGATGGAGCCTGAGTTCGGGACCGACCACGATGACCGAGCGGCCCGAGTAGTCGACCCGCTTGCCGAGAAGGTTCTGACGGAAGCGCCCCTTCTTCCCCTTGAGAAGATGGGACAGCGACTTCAATATGCGACGCCCGCGGCCTCGCACGGCTCGGGAACCTCTTCCGTTATCGAAGAGCGCGTCCACCGCCTGCTGGAGCATCCTCTTCTCGTTGCGGAGGATGATCTCGGGAGCCTTGATCTTGAGCAGGCTCTTCAGGCGGTTGTTCCTATAGATGACCCTTCTGTAGAGGTCGTTCAGATCGGACGTGGCGAACCGCCCGCCCTCGAGCGGCACGAGCGGCCTGAGGTCGGGGGGCAGCACGGGGATGACGTCCATGACCATCCACGAGGGCTCGTTACCGGAGCCGCGGAACGCGTCGAACACCTGGAGGCGCTTCAGGGCCTTCTTCTTGGCCTGCTTGGTCGTCTCCGTGTCACGAACGCGTGTGCGCAGCGTCGCGTACTCCGTCTCGATGTCGACCTGCTCGAGAAGCTCCTGTATCGGCTGTCCACCCATCTCCGCCCGGATGCCGGCGTCGGGATACCGCTCCCTGTACTCGGCCATCCGCTCGCCCGACAAGAGCTCCTTGACCTTGAGGTCCGACGTGCCCGGATCGAGCACGATGTACGATTCGTAGTAGAGAACCCTCTCGAGGTCGCGGCGCTTCATGTCCAGCATGCGGCCGATGATGTTGGGGTTGCCGCGGAAGAACCAGACGTGGGCCACGGGCACGGCCAGCTCGATGTGTCCGAGCCGCTCCCTCCGAACCTTCGACTGGGTCACCTCGACGCCGCAGTTCTCGCAGATCATGCCGCGGTACCTGATGCGCCGGTACTTGCCGCAGTTGCACTCCCAGTCCTTCACGGGTCCGAAGATGCGCTCGCAGAACAGGCCGCCCTTCTCGGGCTTGAACGACCGGTAGTTGATCGTCTCGGGGAGCGTTACCTCGCCGTGCGACCAGCTGCGGATAGCTTCAGGAGACGCCAGACGGATCTGAATGGCGTTGAAGCTGTGAGGCTCTCTTGTTTCGTCAAAGACGCCGAAATACAAAGGGCATCCCTCCTCTTGCGGCAGCTAGTCCTTCACCAGGGTCACGTCCAGTCCGAGGCTCTGAAGCTCACGGATCAGAACGTCGAACGAAGCGGGCGTGCCCGGCTCCGGCGGATCCTGCCCCTTGACGATTGCCTCATACGTCTTCGATCTGCCCACGACATCGTCGGACTTCACCGTCAGGAGTTCCTGCAGCGTGTGCGACGCGCCGTACGCCTCGAGCGCCCAGACCTCCATCTCGCCGAAGCGCTGTCCGCCGAACTGCGCCTTGCCGCCGAGCGGCTGCTGCGTGACGAGCGAGTAGGGGCCGATCGAACGAGCGTGGATCTTGTCATCAACAAGGTGGAGCAGCTTCATCGTGTAGATGTACCCGACCGTCACCTGGTTGCCGAAGGGCTCGCCGGTGCGACCGTCGTAGAGCAGCGTCTTGCCGGACGTCGGAAGCCCGGCCTTGGTGAGTTCTCCCTTGATGGCGGCGACCGTCGCTCCATTGAAGACAGGCGTGGCCGCCAGATAGCCAAGGTCGTGGGCCGCCCACCCCAGGTGCGTCTCGAGGATCTGGCCGAGGTTCATTCGCGAGGGCACGCCGAGCGGGTTCAGCACGATGTCGACCGGCGTCCCGTCCGGCAGATGCGGCATGTCCTCTTCAGCCATGATCTTGGCCACGACGCCCTTGTTGCCGTGACGTCCGGCGATCTTGTCGCCGACAGAGAGCTTCCTCTTGGTCGCGACGTATACCTTCGCCAGCTTGACCACGCCCCTGGGCAGGTCCTCGCCCAGCTTGACCTTCTCGATCTGACGGTCGCGCTCGGGTTCGACCTGCTCCATCTTGCGCCTGTACTCGTGGTACAGGTCCTTGACCTTGTCGTTCAGGTTCGGGTCGTCCACGACGCCCGACTCCCAGTCGAGTCTGTCGAGGTTCAGGAGCCTCATGACCTCGTCGTTCACGTTCCGCCCGGCGCGAATCACCAGCTCGCCTGTCCTGGCGTCGCGGAGCGACATGGCCTTCTGACCCTCTATCAGGGCGAAGATCCGTCGGTCCCGCTCGCGCGTGAGGCGCTTCGTGGCGGTCCTCGCCTCGTTCCGTATCCGCTCGATGTCCTTCTGAACAACCTTCTTGCTGCGCTCGTCGCGGGCGCGCCTGGAGAAGAGCTTCGTGTCGATCACGACACCGCTCATCCCGGGCGGAGCCTTCAGCGACGTATCCCGCACGTCGCCAGCCCTGTCGCCGAAGATCGCGCGGAGGAGGTTCTCCTCGGGGGTCAGCTCGGTCTCGCCCTTCGGCGTCACCTTGCCGATCAGGATGTCTCCGGCTTCGACCCTGGCGCCCGCGCGAACGATCCCGTTCTCGTCGAGGTCCTTGAGTCTTTCCTCGCTCACGTTCGGGATCTCCGGCGTGAACTCCTCCATCCCTCGCTTGGTCTCCCTGACCTGCGACTCGAACTCCTCGATATGGATGGACGTGAGGTTGTCGCCGCGAAGGATGCGTTCGGAGACCAGGATGGCGTCCTCGAAGTTGTATCCCTCCCATGGCATGAAGGCCACGAGGAGGTTGGAGCCCAGCGCCAGCTCGCCGTCTCTCGTCGACGGACCGTCGGCGATGACGTCTCCCTTCTGAACCTGCATCCCAACGCTGGCGACCGGCCTCTGGTTGATGCAGGTGTTCTGGTTCGTTCTCTGGAACTTCCGAAGCTCGTACTCGTCGACCGCCTCCGAGTTGTCCACGGTGTCATGATGGCGTATGGTTATTCGATCGGCCGACACGCTCTCGACGACGCCCGGATGCTTGGCCGTTGTCACAGCGCCGGAGTCGATGGCCACGCGCCTCTCGATGCCGGTCCCGACGAGTGGTGGCTCGGTCCGGATCAGAGGAACGGCCTGGCGCTGCATGTTCGAACCCATGAGGGCGCGGTTCGCGTCGTCGTGCTCGAGGAACGGGATGAGCGCCGCCGCCGCCGACACCAGCTGCTTCGGCGAGACGTCCATGTGTTGGATCTGCTCTCTCGGGACTCTCGGAAAGTCGTCCTTGTGCCTGGCGAGCAGCGACTTCTCGGCGAGCTTGCCGTCGTCGCCGATCGGCTCGCCGGCCTGCGCGATGATGTACCGGTCCTCCTCGGACGCCGTCAGGAACTCGACCCGGCTCGTGACGGCGCCGTGGTCGACCTTGTAGTAGGGCGTCTCGATGAAACCGAAATCGTTGATCCTGCCGTAGGTGGCCAGTGAGCTGATGAGCCCAATGTTCGGTCCTTCAGGCGTCTCGATCGGGCACATGCGGCCGTAGTGGCTGTAATGGACGTCGCGCACCTCGAAGCCGGCCCTCTCTCTTGTGAGGCCGCCGGGCCCGAGCGCCGACAGGCGGCGCTTGTGCGTCAGCTCGGCCAGCGGGTTCGTCTGCTCCATGAACTGCGATAGCTGATTGGAGCCGAAGAAGGCCCGGACGACCGCCGATATCGGTCTCGAATTCACGAGCGTGGCCAGGTCGAGCGTTTCGGCATCACCACTTGACATCCTGTCCCTGATGACACGCACCATACGCGACAGGCCCGCTGACAGCTGATTCTCGAGAAGCTCGCCCACGGAACGGACGCGCCTGTTGCCAAGGTGGTCGATGTCGTCTATGCCGCGCATCCCCTTGACGACATCCAGCACCGCCTTGATCGTGGCGATGAAGTCACGATGCGTCAGGCACGTCGTGTCCAGCGGAACCTCTTCCTCAGAGATCTTGAGCTGGTCGTTGATCTTGTAGCGGCCCACTCCCTTGAGATCGTAGCGATTCGGGTCGAAGAACATCCGGTCGACGAGCTCCTGCCCGGCATCGATGCTCGGGAGGTTGCCGCCCTTCATGGTCTTGTAGATCTCCTGAAGCGCCTCCTCCTGAGAGTGCGTCTTGTCCCTGGCGAAGGTCGCGTCGAGGATCTTCGCGTCGACGGGGTTCATGACGACCAGGTCGATCTCACGGACGTTGGCCTTGCGGAGGAGCTGGATGATCGGCATGGTCAGCCTCTCGTCGAAGGTGACGAGGACCTTGCGTGAATCAGGGTGCTTGTACGTCCTTGCGGATATCCGGCCGACGAGTTCGGTGTCCCTCTCGTCGTCCTTCTTGGCAAGTATGCGCCCCTTCTCCGTCGTAAGCACACGGACGCCGGACCTGCCGGTGTCCTTGAGCTGCTTGACGTGCTTCGGCGCTACCTCGTCTCCCCTCTCCGCGATGACCTCGCCTGTCTCCATGTCGACGTACCGCTCGGCGAAGATCGTGCCGCACGGGAGCGTCGTCTTGCTCGGCTTCGAGGGCGGAAGCGGGAGGACCTCCGTCTTGTAGAAGAGGGAGCGGATATCCTCATCCTTGGAATACCCGAGCGCGCGCAGGAACGTGGTCATGCGGAACTGGTGACGCCTGTCGGTCCGGATGAACATCTCGTCCTTGATGCCCATGCGGACCTCTACCCAGGTCCCCCTGTAGGGAATGATCTTCGCGAAGTAGAGCGTCGTCCCGTTCGGGTGAGTCTTCTCCTGGAAGAACACACCCGGGGAGCGGTGCAGCTGACTCACGATGACCCGCTCGGCGCCATTGACGATGAACGTCCCGCGCTCCGTGATGAGCGGGATGTCGCCAAGGTAGATCTCGGCCTCTTCGGCCTCGAGAAACTTCCTCTCGCCCCCTTCTCTCGGCTGCCAGCGCACAAGACGAAGCGTGGCCTTGAGCGGGGCCTCGTACGTGAGGTTCCGCTCGCGGCACTCCTGCATCGAATGCTTGGGCTGTCCCAGCCGATAGCCCTTGTACTCGAGGGTGTAGGTCCCCTGATGTCCCTCAACCGGGAAGAACTTCTTGAAGATCTCATCCAGCCCCGAGGACGCGGTCCCGCCCGGCTCGTCCGTGCCGAGGCACGACCTGAACGATGCCAACTGGACGTCCAGAAGGTTGGGCATCGGGAGCTCGCGGTCCACTGGGAACCTGGAGAAGATCTTTCGCTCTACGCTACGGGGTCCGTTCACTTACTCGTCACCCTCCGTCAAGGAGTGGAGCGTCCCGCCCCGCGTGGGCGGGCTCTCCGCTCACTGCATCTGGTCCGGGTGTGACCGTTTCATCACGCCGTGCCCGTGGTAGAGGCGACGGCTCCGAGCTGGTCTCCCCGGCTGCCGCCCGGGTCCGCGTGGGCCCGACAGCAGTGTCGCCGGGGAAGACCGCCAGTCTCGGACTACTTCAGCTCGATCTTGGCGCCCGCGTCCTCGAGCTTCTTCTTGATGTCCTCAGCCTCTTCCTTCGACACGGCCTTCTTCACTGGCTGGCCGGGGTTGTCGACGAGGTCCTTGGCCTCCTTGAGCCCGAGGTCGGTCACCTGACGGATGACCTTAACGACCTGGAACTTCTTCTCACCGGTCTCGCTCAGGATCACGTCGAACTCGGTCTGCTCCTCGGCCGCGGCATCGCCCGCCGCCGCGGGGGCCGCCATCATGGCCATCGGGGCCGCCGCGGTGACACCGAAGCGGTCCTCGAGGG
The DNA here is from genome assembly GCA_964562405.1 of uncultured bacterium. Classification (GTDB taxonomy): domain Bacteria; phylum Joyebacterota; class Joyebacteria; order Joyebacterales; family Joyebacteraceae; genus WJLY01. The sequence continues at coordinate 5,765 of CAZLTC010000079.1, forward strand.
CCTTCACCAGGTCGGCCATCTCGAGCACGGTCATCTTCTCGATCGACTCGATGATCTTCTCAACATTCTTGCTCGCGGCCGGCTTCTTCTCGGCCTTCGTCTCAGTAGCGGCCGGCTCCGCGGTCTCGACGGCGTCCTTCTTCTCCTCTGACATCATCCACCTCCAACGGGTCCTTCGTGTGGGATCGCCCTTGTGCCTCTCCTGTCTGCCCTAACCGCCCTCGCGAATCTCTGCCCAGACATGTCGGGGTGATTCACCGTTCCCCCGGCGCGACACGCCGCGAAGGCCCGAGTTGGAACACTGCCTAGGCCTCCAACTCCGCGCCCTTCTGCTTGGCCACTGCGTCCAAGGTCGCCACCATCTTCCTGGTGAGCTCGTGAAGCAGTCTGGCCAGGCCCGCCACCGGCGCCTGGAAACCCGCCGCTATCTGGGCCAGAAGCTGGTCGCGCGACGGGAGCGCGGCGATCCGCCTGATCTCAGCGGCGGTCACCACGTTGTCGTCCACCCAACCAGTGGTTATCTTCGGCGTGTCCTTCTTCTTCTCGAACTCCACCAGGATCTGCGCCGCGCTCACCGGGTCCGACTCGGAAAGAACCAGACCATTCGGGCCCTTCACGTGACCGATCAGATCGCTGAACCCGGCGTTCTCGAGAGCCATCCGCGCGAGCGTGTTCTTGACGACCCTGTAGGTCACTGACGCTTCGCGGAAGCGCCTGCGTATCTCGGTCGCCGTCTCCACGTCCATTCCCGTGAAGTCCGAAAGGAGGATCACGGAACTCGACTGAAGCCGTTCCGTCAGCTCCTCGACGACCGCCTCTTTCTTGTCCCTGCGCATCGGCATGTTTTCTGTAGCCTCCAGAGATATTCTCGCCTCGCCTACACCTTCGCGGCGTCGGTGAGTGACGAAACGCTGATGTCTATGCCGGGCCCCATCGTCGTCGAGATGGTCACGCTCTTGATGTAGTGGCCCTTGGCTGATGCCGGCTTGGCCCTTACGATCTCGCGAACCAGCTCCACGAGGTTCGTCCTGAGCTGCTGCCCTTCGAAAGAGGCCTTACCGATGAGCGTGTGAACATTGGCGGTCTTGTCGGTCCGGTACTCTATCTTGCCCGCCTTCGCGTCACTCACGGCCTTACCGACATCGAAGGTGACGGTTCCGCTCTTGGGATTGGGCATGAGACCGCGCGGACCGAGGATCTTGCCGAGCTTGCCGACGTCCTTCATCATGTCGGGCGTCGCTATGATCGTGTCGGGCTCGAGCCAGCCTCCCTGGATCTTCTCGATGAACTCGTCCGACCCGACGAACTCCGCGCCCGCGGCCTCCGCCTCGGCGATCTTCTCGCCCTTGGCCAAAACGAGGACCTTCACGGGGCGACCGGTACCGTGTGGAAGCACGACCGTGCCCCTCAGCTGCTGGTCGGACTTGCGAGGATCAATGCCAAGACGGAACGCGACGTCGACGGTTTCGTCGAACTTGGCGCTGGCCGTCTCCTTGACCTTCGCAATGGCCTCATCGATGCCAAGAGACTCATCGGTCTGAGTTTTCTTGGACTGCTCGATGTACCTCTTGCTCCTCTTCATGCTCTCTCGTTCCCCTCTCTCGGACCGTGGACACGGCCCTCCCGCATTTCCGCGCGGTAACGGTATACGACCGAGCCGGCGACTACCCCACCACCTCTATGCCCATGCTCCGGGCCGTGCCGGCTATCATCAACATCGCGGCCTCGTCGTCGGAGGCGTTCAGATCGACGGCCTTCAGCTTCGCGATCTCCAGAAGCTGCGCCTTCGTGACCTTGCCCACCTTGTCCCTGTTCGGAATCGCGGATCCCTTCGCCAGACCGGCCGCCTTGCGCAGAAGCACGGAAGCCGGCGGTGTCTTGGTGATGAAGGAGAACGTGCGGTCCTGGTAGACCGTGAGCACAACGGGGATGATCATCCCAGGCTGCCCCTGGGTCTTGCTGTTGAACTGCTTGCAGAAGCCCCCGATGTCTATACCGTAGGGACCCAGAGCCGGGCCGACGGGAGGCGCCGAGGTGGCCGCGCCCGCCGCGATCTGGAGCTTCACCGTTCCAATGATCTTCTTTGCCATTTTCGCTGTCTCTCCGCACTTGCCGGATGAAGAGCCCGCCTTGACCGCTGTCGGAGCGCCCCGCGCCCGGTCCCGCCTCTACGTCGATTCAACCTGCAGGAAGTCGAGTTCGACAGGAGTCGCCCTGCCGAAGATCGACACCATGACCTTGACCTTGCCGCGCTCGCCGTCCACCTCATCGATCAGACCTGAGAAACCCGTGAACGGACCGTCGATGACACGCACCTGCTCTCCGACCTGGTACGGGATCTCCGGCCTGTCCTTCGTGGGCTTTCTCTCGATGCGCCCGAGGATCCGGTCGATGTCCATCTGGTCGAGCGGCTGCGGACCCGACGTCGTGCCGATGAACGCGGACACGCCCTGCGTGTTCGTCACAAGGAAGCGCGTCTGGTCATCCATCTCCATCTCGATGAGGAGATAGCCCGGGAAGAGCTTGCGCTCGGACGTGCGCCGCTTCCCGTCCTTCATCTCGACGAACTGCTCGGTCGCCACGATGATCTGACCGAACCTGTCCTCGAGGCCAGAACGCTCTATCGTGCGGACCAGCTTGTCGCGGACCTTGAACTCGTGACCCGAGTACGTATGTACGGCATACCAGAGCTTCACTGGCGTGCGTCTCCGTCCAGTTGCGTCGGTTACCTGTGTGCCTCGCGGTGTTCTAGCCGAAAATGAAGCTAACCAGGTAGGATAGCGCCCTATCGACCAGACCGATGAAGACTGCGAGGACGAGCACGACCACGATCACCACCGTGGTCGACTCGCGAACGTCGTCTCTCGAGGGCCACGAGACCCTCTTGAGCTCGTTCCGCACCTCTCTTATGAACTTGATCAGTCTTCCGAGCATCGTCATCCAGTCCGGACGCTTGGAGCGCCTAGAAGCTGGCAGGCCTGGAGGGACTCGAACCCCCAACATCCGGTTTTGGAGACCGGCGCTCTAACCAATTAGAGCTACAGGCCTGCTGTCATTGCTTCTGCGGATCACCCTTTGGCCGTTCGCCGCGACGGCGGACTCATCCACCACCCGCGAGCGCGCCCTCGCCACGAGTTCCATCAGGAACACGCGAGTCAGGCACCCGACCTACCGCGTCTGCTTGTGCACGGTGTGCGCGTTGCAGAAGCGACAGTACTTCTTGTACTCCAGGCGGTCCGGATGCTTCTGTCGGTTCTTCGTGTATGTGTAATTGCGCCGCTTGCACTTCGTGCAGGCGAGCACGACTATGTCTCGCAACGTAACTCTCCTACGGCGCGTTGACTACTCGATGATCTCCGTAATGGTACCGGCGCCTACGGTCCTGCCGCCCTCACGGA
>CAZLTC010000080.1:0-714 GCA_964562405.1 uncultured bacterium
GGGCCGAGCACCTCGTGTCCCAGTGGACGATGTGGATCGACCTGCCGCAGAACGCGAGCGACCTGTTCGACATCATGAAGTGGTCCTTCGACGCGGGTGACTGCCCGGAGTTCTCGGGCTGGATCGAGGAGCCGGGCGCGTGGTATGGCGGCCCGCTCTGGGGCACCTGGGCCGACGACTGGACCGCGTACACAGGGAACGACTCGCTCAGGTTCAGGTGGGAGGAGTGGAACGACGAGCCGGGGACCGACCCTCACATGGGCGGCATCTTCCTCATGCGGCATCGCGTAGGCATCCCGCCAAGCGTGGACCCCACGACTCGCTTCGCGAGAGACAAATGGAGCTGGTTCCACGACTGGTTCGTCGATGACATGGCGGAGGCCCTCGTGGATACGGCCCGTGTGCGTGTGCGGGACGACGACGGCGTCGCATCGGTGACTCTGCTCGCGTCGAACACGGGGGGCGAGCCGTTTCAGTCGTACGCGTGCGTCCCAGAGGATCCGATGGACCCGGAGTGGTACAGGGTGCCGCCTCCGGTCGACCAGATCGCTCCGGGAACCGAGATCCACTACTACTTCGAGGCCATGGACGACCTCGGCAACACGACCGTCTATCCGGCGGACGCACCCGATGAGACCTTCGAGATGTCGATACTGCCGATCAACGCAAGCGTCGAGGAACCGGGACTCCTGCTGGTCGACAAGGATGGGTCGT
>CAZLTC010000080.1:724-8958 GCA_964562405.1 uncultured bacterium
GCGCTGAGCGTGCTCGGGTACGACTACGACGTGTACGACGTCGAGGTCGCCGGCGGCAGCGTGAGATCCAACGGGCCCGACACGTCCGGCATGAAGTACTACGACACGCAGATCTGGTTCGCCGGCGCGCGGAACAGCTACGTCATGCTGAGGTCCGACCAGCTGCATCTCATCCAGTGGCTCGGACAGGCTTCAGGTGAGACCGAGCGCAACCTGCTCATCTCGGGCGACAGCATCGGCTGGGAACTCCAGTCGGCCGAGTCGAACAGGGAGACACTGGGCTTCATGAGCGTCTGGATGGCCACCGACTACGTCTCGAGCGGACTCGCGGACACGCTCCCGACGCTGCGTGACGCGTCCGGCGACCACGCCTTCATGACGTATGATGATGGCGCATGCGTCCTCGCGGCGGGGTGTCCCGAGGTGCCGCAGTTCGACGTGCTCGAACCGACCTTTGGGAATCCGTATGCCGAGGTGGTGGCCGAGTACGTCACGGCTTCGCGACAGGTGCTGCCGGCCGGCGTGGCGAACACGGACCCGGTCCTCGGATACCAGACGGTCATGCTGGCGTTCGGGGTCGAGAGCATGATGGATGTTCTGCTGCCGTCCGGCCGGTTCCTGACCGGCCTCGCCGACCGCGCCGACCTCATCGGGAACATCATGGACTACTTCGAGAGGCCGCCGGACGGGCCAGGCACGGGCGTGCCCGGCTCGGTCTCGTACGTGACGCGGCTTGAGCAGGCCAAGCCGAATCCCTTCAATCCGGTCACGGTCATACAGTACAGCGTCGCCAGCACCGGCCGAGTCCGCATCGTCGTGTACGATCTCTCCGGCCGTGTGGTCCGGACGCTCGTGGACTACACCGTGGAGCCCGGCGACTACCGGGCGACGTGGGACGGGACGACCGACAACGGCCTTCGAGCCGCGAGCGGCGTCTATTTCGTGAGGATGGAGGCGGACGGGTTCCTGGCAAGCAGGAAGGCCGTGCTGCTCAAGTAGGGAGAGCGCGCCGGGCGACGTGGCCCAGGCGTTGCGTCGCGCAGCAAACTCAGCCATGTCGGGCGCGGCTGGACTGCGCGTCTGATGAGATATAAGATGGGGACCGTGAATTGGTCCCCATCTTCGTTGGGAGGAACCATGGTGCGCGAAGCGATGGACGTCCGCCGCACCGAGATCGAACGCTGGATCCTGAGCGAACTCCGGCCCGAGCGCTCCACCGCCGCCGACCTCACGTACGAGCGGATGGAGTCGCAATCGGGCCATCGCCTGCCGGTCCTCTACGAGCCTCTCGACTACACCAGGCGCGGCCACTGGGTCGACACGGCCCTCATCGGTGCGTTCTGCGAGGCGCTGCGAGGGGCGCGCGCCGTCCTGGACGTGGGCCCCGGAGACGGGTGGCCCTGTCTCAGGATGGCCGGCCACTTCGAACGCATCGTCGGCGTAGATCCCTCGTCGAGACGCGTGCGGACGCAACGCGAGAACGCCCGCAGACTCGATATCCACAACGTCGAGTTCATTCGGGAAGGAGCCGAGGTGATGAGCTTCGGCGACGGGAGCTTCGGCGGGGTGGCCGCGGCCTCCTCGATCGAACAGACCGACGATCCCGAGCGTGCTCTGCGCGAGGTCTTCCGTGTGCTCGAACCGGGCGGGTCGCTAGCGATGGTGTTCGAGGACTACGGCGCATACTTCCCTGAGAGCGACGGCGACGAGGAGTTGTGGGCCGAGTTCGGCAACGGGCAGCCCGTGCTCTTCTATCAGGCACGCGCCAGGGAGCCCGCACGCGAGACGAAGTACGGGCTCTTCCTCGACGGTGCGCCACTGGTTGCGGGTGAGGAGCCGGAATGCACGCTGCGAGCTTTGGAGCAGAAGGCGTTTCGGATCGAGAACCTCGCCCACGAGGAGGACTCGCCGCTCAGGCCTGACGCGCTGGGCGTCCGCTTCTTCGAGAGCGTGCGGCCGCTCGTGACCGCTGCGCGGTACTTCGAGCTTAGGCACTTCACCAGCTCGAGTCTCGACGAGACGCTGGCCTCGACAGGCTTCGAGAACGCGCGTCACTTCGACCACAGGATGCTCGACCTCCAGAGGCTCTTCGACGCTGCCGCGGAGGAGGGGAGGCTCGACGAGCTGGCGTCCGGGTTCGAGGAAGTGAGCTGGGAGTTCGGCGCCGAGGCCGTGAGGAGCGCCGGACCCGGCGTCGGAGACTTCGTCGTGGCCGATAAGCCGGTGCTGTAGAAGCGTGTGCCTCCGATGCGGACGTCAGCGATCGCGCGCGGGCTCTGGACTCGGTGAGAGCTCGGACCAGGTGAGGGATCCACATGACCGATGAGAGACTCGACTCGGGCGCATTCTGGAAGCGCTGCATAGCTGAGACGCTCGGAGGCAAGCCGCCCGAGAAGTGGTCCGAGTCGGTGTTCGACAAGGGGCACGAACTTGCCGACGCCTTCCTGAGGTCACTGCCGGAAGGAGCGGAGGTTCTGGACTTCGGATGCGGCCTCGGGCGGAACGCGCTCGCGCTCGCAGCGAGGGGATACGAGGTATACGTCTGCGACGTCGCCGAGGCCGGAGTCCGGTACTGCGAGGAAAGGGCTGCGGTGGAGGACGTCACGCTTCGCTCGGTCGGGTACGACGGACACGAGATCGAGCTCGCCAACCGCTCGGTCGATGGCATCCTCGCGTGGAGCTGTCTCGACCACGTCACGCTGGAGTGGGCCCGCGAGCTTTCCGACGAGCTGAGTCGCGTCGCCAGACCCGGATCCGTCCTGCTGGTCTCGTTCGACGAGGACAGGAGCGACGACCCCGAGTCCGAGTCCGTCGTCATGGACGACGGCACCCATCGCTACGTGGGCGGACGCCGCACCGGGATGCTCTTCCGGCCGTACTCCAACGCTGAGATACGCTCACTCTTCGAAGACGACTGGGAACTCCTGGAGTGGGAAGGGGAGGACGCGCTCGTGGCACGGCGGGCGCTCTTCAGAAGGAAGCCCTGAGCCGCTTCCCGGTCCCAGAGCGAGGTTCGCGCACCGAATCCTGAATCCCGCGGGAGGTTCCTGCATCACAACGGGGGAAGGTGAGAGCTCAAGACTCCCTCTTGAGGTGTGGGCAGAAGCAGCGAGAGGACGAAATGCCGATCTTCGAGTACAGGTGTGGGAAGTGCGGACACGAGTTCGAGGAACTCGAGAGCGTGGCGGACAGAGACAGACCCAGGAACTGCCCTGAATGCGGAAGTAAGCGCGTTGCGAGGGTCATCTCGGTGTTCGCCGCCAAGGTCGGCGGGTGTTCAAGTTCGTCCCCGAGCGGCGGTTCGGGCGGGTTCTCCTGAGGCTAGTGACTTGCCCAGGTGGGGCGAGATTCGACCGGACAATGGAAAGGGCCCGTGGCATTATCGCCGCGGGCCCTTTCTCTTTCCGTGTTCAGGTCTTCCTGGTCCCTTCTTCACGGGCTCGCGCTTAGGACGCCGCGTCGCCGCCCCAGTGAGGGCCGCTGCGCGAGAGGCGTCTACTCGAGCGTGATGGTCACGTGCTCATCGTCTTCCTCGTCATGGATGTCTACGATCCTGCCGTCGAACCCTTCGTCCTGGGCCATCTCTAGGATCTTGTCCAGGTCCAGGTCGAAGTCCTTCCCGGCGAGCACGCCCAATCCGTGGTGCGTATGCTCCTCGAACGCCTGCTCGGCTTCCCTGAGCCCTTCCTCTATTGCCTGCTCCGCTTCCTCAATGCTCTCTCGGACGGCCTTGTTCACGACCTCGTCGATGTCCAGGCCGGGATGGTCTCCCAGCTTGCCCTCGAGCTCGTGCCTCATCTTCTCTGCCGTTCGCTGGGCACGGAGCGTCGCCTTCTCGCGCTGGCGCTCCGCCCTCTCCCGCGCGCGTTCAGCCCTCTCTTTGGCGCGCTCGGCGGTTCGGCGCGCGCTCATCGCGTGGTGGCGCGCCGCTTGCGGCGCGAGCTTGAACCCGAACTTGAGGAGAGCCAGCGGCACCTTCATGTTCACCGTGTCGCGGCCGTTCTCCTGAACGCGAATGTGGAGCCACTTCCTCTTGATGTCGCTCTCCTTGGGACGCGACTCGCTCTTGTCGAGGGCCTCCATGAGGCGCGCCGCCTCGTCGGCGCTGACCTTTCCCTCCTCCAGCATCTTCAGTATCCGCAGCTTCTGCTCGTTCATGCAATCCTCCATTGACGCGTACGATCTGGTTACTGTGTCTGTCGTGACGCGCGGCGCCGAGGTCGACCCGCGATGCTGCGTCGGGGAGATCGTCCCATGACGCCGTGTCGGGCATGCCTCGCACGGCCACACGTCAGGTGTCGGGCACACGGCGCTAAGCGGCCGGGTCATCCAGTCTGCGTAGGAATTCGTCTGCATTGATCTCTCCCGCCTCGAGCTTCGCAAGAAGCTCCTCGCGCAATCCGCGAGGGACGTCCGTTTCCGGCTGGAACCCTAGCGCGCGCACGATGTCGTCGAGTCTCGCCCTTACGGTGGGGTAGGAGAGACCGAGCTCGCGTTCGACCTCCTTGATGTTCCCACGGGAGCGGAGGAAGATGCGGACCATCTCCAACTGGTCTGCCGTCAGGACCGAGAAGGCGCACGTCTCGAAGCTGCCCCTGATCGTGATGTCGCAGGTGGGGCACTCGAGTTCCTTGATCACCATCTCGCCGCCGCAGACCGGACACGCGTTTGGCTGCCTGTGGACCATCCGAACCTCCTGGTTGAAGTCCTGTTCGGCAACGTCAAGTTCTACGTATCTGATTCTAATGTTCATCTGCCTATTAGTCAACTAATATCACGTGAGGGTTTAATATTATCAATCTCGGACTTGATGTCTCGCGAGGTCGCCCATTAGTAGGGCCTCTTCAGGGGTCCCAAGGGTGCCTTCGTGCCTCGGAAGCGGATTGGCGGGTCGGAGCGGACTGGCTGATCAGGGGCCGAAGAGCGGGTCGGAGCGGATTGGCGGATCAGGGGCCGATGAGCGGGTCGGAGCGGATCAGGAGCGGCTGCGCGTCTCCCAGGGCTTCCAGAGGTCGCGCCAGACGCGAGTCTCCTCAGGCTCCGAGGATTCGGGCGCGTCGGGGAAGTACTTCTTCAGAAGCTCGCGGTGGCCTGTCGAGAAGAGAAGCGCCGTGAAGCTTCCAAGAGCAAGGAAGAGCCCCGCGCCGCTCATGAGGCAGATGACGGCCACGGCGAGCGCCTGCACGGCAACACCTGTGGTGTAGCCGGGGTTGTCCAGCGCGAGGAGTGCGGACTTACGGAGCAACATGCGGAGACCGCGGTCGCCCCCGGCGATGAGCGGGTGGAGGTGAACGTGCATGAGGGCGATGAAGACAACGGTCCAGATCATGAGCGCGGCCAGGAGCATGCCCGGTATGGTCGCGCCACCACCCATGTGGCTGTAGAAGTCGATGTTGACCCAGACGAGGAAGACGACCGTCAGCGTGAACGCGCCGAGCTTGAGCGCGGGGAGGAAGTGAGCGCGGAAGCCCGTGAAGATGTCGCTGATGGAGGCGTCTTCGTGGGCCGCGATCTTGCTGGTGAGAAGGAAGAGTCCGGCGGTGGCGGCCGGCGCCGTTATGACGGGGACACAGAGCGCGAGCCAGACGAGGTTGGCGAGGATCAGGAGACCGAGGTTGTCGTATGCGCTCCACAGGAACCGCCTGAATGTCGAGCGGAGAACCTCCTGTGTGCGGCGCGGGGCGGGCGCTCGCGCGTCCCGCCCCGTGGAATCGTCAGATCTTCTGCCTCGTCGGTCCAATGTCCCGTCCCGCGTGAGTCGGGGGTCGCGGCCGCGCCCCAGTCGAGGAGGGGCCGCGGGTCATGCCGACGTCAGTCCAGGAGACCGCCGGTCATGCGGAACTCCACAGCATCGCTGATGCCATCGGTTCCCAGGTCGAGCAGCTTGTCCAGGCGCAGCTTCATGGCCGCCTCCGACACGATCCAGTCGACGAACGAACCGCCCTCGCGGTAGTAGGCGACCACGGTCCTGTCACGGTCGGCGCCGAGCGTGGCGCAGGCGTAGTCGATGGCGTCGTGGAGTCCGCCGAGCTCATCGGCGAGGCCGTTCTGCACGGCCTGGTTGCCCGTGTATACGCGGCCCTGTGCCAGCTCGTGCGCCTTCTCCGTCGAGAGCCCGCGCGCCTCGGCCACCCGTGAGACGAACTCCTCGTAGAACCAGTCCATGACGCCCTGCGCCATCTCCTCCTCTTCCATCGTGAGATGCCGCGTCGTCGACCACATGTCGGAGTAGTGGCCGCGCTTCACTGTCTCGTGAGTGGCGTCGATCTTGTTGTAGAGCTCACTCATAACGGGCTTCATGCCCACGACACCGATGCTGCCCGTGATCGTCAGCGGATCGACGAAGATGCGGTCGGCCTGCATCGCGATGTAGTAGCCGCCGGAACCTGCGATGTCGGCCATCGACACGATGAGGGGCTTCTTCTCAGCCAGCTTGACTGTCTCACGCCAGATGATGTCAGATGCTATGGCACTGCCTCCGCCGCTGTCGACGCGCAGCACCACCGCCTTGACCGAGTCGTCCTGCCGGACGTGTCTGAGCAGCCTGGCCAGCGTCTCGGAGCCGATCGACTGCCCCCCGCGGATCGGGTCGCCTCCGCCCTCGCCGGTGTCTATCCCGCCGTAGGCTCCGATCACGGCGATCTTAGCGTCGTAGTTCCAGTCGTACGTCCTGTCGTGCCAATCGGAGACGTTGAACGTCGTCACGGCCTCCGGGTCATCCGGCGTCTCTCCGGTCGCGAACTCGACGGCCGCGGCCTTCGCGTCCTCGTAGTATCCGAGCTGGTCGACGAGGCCCGCGTCGAGAGCCTCGGGCGCCGAGTAGATGCCGCCCTGGCAGAGGGCCATCGCGTCGTCACGCGTGAACCCACGTCCGTCGACGAGGGAGTTCAGCAACTCCTCGTAGTTATCACCTACCATCGAGTCGACTTCCTCGAGCTGATCGTCGGTGAGGGGTCCGGCTCCGATGGAGTGAAACGTGCTCTTGTACTTGCCGGATGAGAGGTAGTCCCACTCGATGCCGAGCTTCTCGCTCGTTCCGGTGTATCGCATGATGTTGACGAAGTTCCCCAATCCGTCGACCCCACTGACCGGGTAGAGGATGATGCGGTCAGCCGCGGTGGCGATGTAGTAGTCGGTCAGCTCGCCGCCGTACTCCAGGAACGCCACCACGCTGACGCCGTGGTCCCTCTTCGCGCGAACGATCTCGCTCCGGATCTCCTGCGCGAGCGCCGGTGGCGCGCCGAGGAAACCCCGTTCCGTGCGCTTGAGCTTGAGGAGGATCGTGCCCACGGACGGGTCCGCCGCGGCGGTGCGAATGTCGCGCATTATCCTCTGAGCGCTCGTACGCGGCCCTCCGAACAGGCTCCACCTGGTCGGCGCATCGACTAGCGGCCCACCGATCTCTATCTCGGCTACGCCGTTCCGTGAGACGGCAAGAGAGCGCATGCGCTCTACGCTCGATCCGGCCTCATACGACACGAGGTCGCCGTCCACGCGGTCCATGGTCCTGTACGACGCCCCGACTCCGAAGCTCACTCCGGTGAGCCAGAGCCCCACGCTCATCTCCTGGTCGCGCCCGTCGGCGCCGGGCGATGACTGCATCGAGCCACGCACGGTGATGCCGTCGGCTATCTCCGTCTCGATCCCTGCCGTGTAGACCGCGTCCTCCATGTCGCCGTCGCGCTCGAGGGCCGCGTCCGCCATGAGGGTCACGCGATTCCCGGCGGGCCTGAGCGCAAAGCCGGCCGTGTAGGTCATCTTGGTGGGTTCCTCGATGAGCGCCAACCTCGACGCGTCGGGCGCGTCGACCTCGAAGTACGGCTCGGACAGGTTCCTCACGGAGCCGCCGAGCGAGAGGTACTCGGTAGGTCTCACCATGAGGCCGACGTCCCACGTTCCGGCCTTAGCCTCGTCGCCGAATTGCGCCCGTATCCAGCGGTAGTCCACACCGAGGCTCCACTTGCGCTGGTCGCCGAGGCCCAGTCCGAGAACGTAGGTGTCAATGGCGTCGTCGCCGGCGTGAAGCCCGCCGGACACGCATCCGCACTCCTCCCAGAGAAACTGCCTCTGGTATCCGAAGCCCACCGCTCCCGCCTTCATGGCAAGCGAGTAGCCCTTCACGCTCTCACCCGTCATCGTGATAGAGGTCCAGGTGTTCGTCTCTTCGTACATCCCGAGCCCCGCGGGATTCACGAAGACCGCGGACGCGTCGTCGTTCAGAGCGCTCGAACTTG
>CAZLTC010000081.1:0-3944 GCA_964562405.1 uncultured bacterium
CCCGCGGGATTCACGAAGACCGCGGACGCGTCGTCGTTCAGAGCGCTCGAACTTGCGCCCCGGATCCAGGTGTCCGACGTTATGTCCGCGCTCGCCGAGCAGGCGACCGAGACGACTGCCAGCGCTACCAGCACTGCTCTCATCTTTTCCTCCGCTTTCCGCCGCGGGATCAGAAGTAGACGTCGAAGTAGATGAAGATGTCAGAGTCGGCCGAAGTTGCCGCTCTCGCAATGTCAACGCCGATGCTGCCGATGCTCGGGGCGTCACTCCTGAAACCTATGCCGAAGTCGTGCTTGAAGCTGCCGTCGACGTCGCCGCCGCTGTCCCAGACCGAGCCCGTGTCGTAGAAGAAGACCGTCCGGAGGTCGGGGTCGTGCAGTACCTGGACCGCATACTCGGCCCTGGCGAACAACATGTTCTTCCCCGAGAAGCTCCTGTGCTCGTAGCCGCGCAGGTTGCCGGGGCCTCCGAGGTAGAACAGCTTGTGCGACGGGAAGTACGTGCCGCTGCCGATGCCCCACGAGGCCTCGAGGTCGAGCGTCTGGGTCTGCGAAACACGGAACAGCCGCGTCACGTCCAGGACGTACTTGCGGAAGTCGTAGTCGCCGCCGGTGCTTCCGCCCGAGAACTCGAGGAACGCGCGAGCGAGCCATCCCGTGTGCACGTACCGGTTCCGGGAATCGTACACGACCGACCCCACGTAGCTCACCATCCTGCCTTCGAACGGCTTGGCCGCGCTTTGGGTGCCGACCGTCAGCGGAGGGTTCTCCTTCCAGTCGTCGTCGCGCGCGAAGACGCTCCACACGCTCTGCTTGGTCTCGAGTGACGAGAGGTCGTCATCCCTGTGCTCCAGTCTGAACGTGAGGTCCGGCGTCGCCTTCAGGTTCATGAAGATCGTGACGCCCTTGCTTCTGAAGTAGTCCCTGCGGTCCGTGCGGGCGAAGAAGGCGTTGAGGTTGCTCCCTAAGTCGCTCACGGCCTCGGCGTCCTCGCGACTCCACGCGGTCTTGTCGTAGAACTGGACGCCGATCGAGAAGCTGTCCTGGCTGTGTATCGGCTGCTCGAAGTCTATCTGGTACGTCCCCTCCTCGCGGGCCGACATCCAGCCGCGCATCGCCCTCACGCGCGGGTGCAGGTTCTCCTCATTCTCATACGCGAGGCCGATCGAGTAGTTGATGCCGTCGACGCGGTTGTAGTGGAAGTCCTGCACCGGCCGGATGCACATCGTGTCCTCGCACCAGTCCACGAAGTCCGAGGCCGTCACCGACATGAACGCGTCGGAGTCGTCGTCAGCGGCTCGCGCCGGAGCGGTCGGGAACGCAAGGAGAGCAAGAGTTATGGCTGTCAGAGCGGTCAATGCGAATCGTCTGCGCGTCATGACGTCCCTCCGTCATAGCCGGGGGATCTGCGTCCGGTCCTCGAAGAGATTTACCCGCCGCGCGGTGGGAATGGTCCCTAGTTGCGAGTCACGATGGTATCAGTGTAGGTGTCGCTGGTGCAACGACGAAGGTAGAGCGACTCGGCCTCCGGGATGAGGGCGAATACGCTTCCCGCCAGCTCGTCCGTCATCGTCACCAGGAGGTCGTTCTTGTCCTGTTCCTCGTGCGCGGGGAAGACGTACTCCATATAGAGGTTGGGGCCGTCTGCGGCCAGCCCGACGATCCTGCGCGGGTTGAGCACGAAGCCCGTCTTCTCCGAGCTGGCCGTCAGCCTCTGCTCCACCTCGAGGTCGACGATCCGCCTGGTGAGATCGGTGTAGCAGATGCGCTCGAGACCCAGCGCGCCGCAGAGGTTCTCTTGCCCCTCGGGCCATACATTGCCTCCGGCCGTGTGGTAGAAAGCCACGTAACGGTCGTTGGCCCCGAGCAGGTACGCGGGGACGCTGTCCGACACGTACGGCGTCTGCCGCATGACGCCCTCCCAACTCGCGGGCATCAGCCACACTCTGTAGAAGGAGTAGTAGTGGAACCCGTTCGGGTGGAAGAACCGTGTCCGTGTGTCCTCGGCCATGACCATGAGACCGTCGGCATCGCCCGTCCAGCCGATCGGGGTTGAGCCCGTGTCTGCCTCGACGACGTGCCAGCCGTCCGGCAGCACGCTCTCGACATTGGCCTTCAGGTTCGCCAGCTCGTCCGAAGTGTCACTCGTGATGCCGGCCCCGGCGGGGGACGACATCACCGCGATCGCAGCGGCCGCAGCGACCATAACGGCCGTGCGGTGGAGTGCTCTCTGGGGGCCTCTGTTCATCATCTTGCCCGTCGTATCTCCGTGTCCGTCATGTCTCCGTGCGACTGCCGTCCTCGCCCCGGCTGCCGTCGCCTCCGCGGGCGATGTGGAGCTGTCCGCAGCCGGCCGATATGTCGCTTCCGCGGCTCTGCCTCCTGACGACGGTCGGGCAGCTTCTCCTGAGCGTTGTCAGGAAGCGTTCAGCCTTGACTGTGCTGGGGGGTACAAAGGCTGCTTCCGATATTCGATTATAGCAGATGAGGTTGATCTTGCAAGGCAGCCGGGAAGCCAATCCGGCAAGGGCGTCCGCGTCGTCCTGAGAGTCGTTCACTCCCTCGAGAAGGACGTACTCCAGCGTGACCATCCGACCCGTGGCCTCCACGTACTCCCTGACGGCGCTCAGGAGTTCCGGCAGTGGATTGGTCCGGGCCACCGGCATCAGCTTCTCCCGCTGCTCCTGCGTGGGGGCGTTGAGCGAGACCGCGAGATTGACCTGGAGCCCCTCGCCGGCCAGCCGCCGGATGCCCTTGACGAGGCCGGCGGTCGATACCGTGATGCGGCGCGCGCCGATGCCGAGACCCCACGGCGCGTTGGCTATCCTGACCGCCGCGAGCACGGCGTCATAATTGTCGAACGGTTCGCCCATACCCATGAAGACGAGGTTGTCTATGCGCTCGGGCGCGGACGCGCGGCGGAGCGCCATTACCTGTTCGATGATCTCCGCCGCAGTGAGGCTTCGGTCGAGGCCCATCGCGCCGGTGGCGCAGAAGGTGCACCCGAACCTGCAACCCACCTGGGTCGAGATGCAGCCCGTCCTTCGTCCGCCGTCCTTGAGCATGACGGCCTCCACGCGCGAGCTCCCGGGATACTCCAGCAGCAGTTTCTCGGTGCCGTCAGTCGGTGACCGCTCGGCGGCGACCACCTGCGACGAGCAGACGGTGAACCGTTCTGCCAGCGCGCTTCGGAGCGCGGCCGGGAGGTTCGTCATCGCCTCGAAGTCCGACACGTCCTTCTCGAACATCCAGGACGCCAGCTGCGCGGCCCTGTAGTGAGGCTGGCCGAACTCGGCGACCACCGACTCGAGGTCGGCCATCGACATACCCTTGAGGTCGTTCCCCTGAATCGCCAACAGGTCCCCCTCGGAGTGCTCCGCGCTTGGCCCTTCCCCCGAACGACCGATGATTGTATAACGGTATTCGCTGCAGGAGAAGAGCCAGGAGCGTCGGTCCCTACCCTAGGAGTGCGCCATGGACGACCCGCTCTCCGTGTTCCACGAGCTGGGCGACCAGACAAGGCTGCGCGTGCTGGCGTGCATCGTCAGGGGACGCAAGAACGTCTCGACGATCGTGGCCGAATTGGGGTTCTCGCAGCCGCAGGTGTCCTACCATCTCCGGAAGCTCAGGGAAGCGGGGCTGGCGGTGGAGGAGAAGGACGGGCGGTGGGTATGGTATGAGGCCAACCACGACGCCGCCGAGCCGCACCTGAGGGAGGTCATCGAGTACGTTGCGCGGTGGGCCCCGCAGGGCGACGCGCCGGTGGAGACGGGGGAGCCTCCCGCGCGCGGGGGCGGAGGCCGGCGAGATCCCGGGCCGCCCGAGTCGCCGCGGCTGCCCGACGACATGGAGGACTATCTTCTCTAGATATCCCGGTCGCACCGCGCGGGCGCCAGGCGGGGAGCGGCCCACGAGTCAATGCGGACGGCCGGGGCGGGACCGCCG
>CAZLTC010000081.1:4044-8189 GCA_964562405.1 uncultured bacterium
GACCGCCGAGAAGGGCTCGGCGATCTTCGACCGATGCCTGGAACCGATGGTCGCGTTAGTCAAGGAACGGATCGGAGTTGACGGGATGCCGCCCCGGTGTTAGAATGATTCTGGAGGCTCAGTTCCTCCAACCGGACGACCCCTCCGAAGTTGCGTCACCCGCCACCGGGCGGGAGTCGATGACGCGTCCCCCGGTGGCGAGCAGTTCAGTGTGACCAGGAATGCCGTATCGGCATGCCACAAGGAGGAAGTATGCACGACGGGAAACTCCTTGCCCTGCTTGTGGTGGTCGTGCTGTGCATCGCGTTCACTGCGTCCCCAGCGATGGCAGCATCGCCCGTGCTTTGTCACGGCGCGACTACTTCACCCAGCGTGCTCGGGATCGGAGACTCGAAGGACCAGAACACCACCTCCGGCGACGACGATCGCTGGGGCGAGCCAGGCGGCGGCGAGCCCGAGGACGAGATCGGAACGGGTGAGGACATCAGCGACGGGGAACCCGGCGGCAACGGCAAGGCGATCTTGCCCGGCCGCCCCCTGCTCAGGTTCCTCTTCGGCAACTGGTTCGTTCTGTAGGTCGATAGAGACCTCGCGTCCCCAGACGGCGAACGAACGAGGCCACTGAGTGGCGAGTAAGCGACCGGACGACATGCCCGAGCGCGAGATGCTGGAGGCGCTCAAGAGAGCTATGGCTTCGCAGAGCTCACAGGAGGCGGCGATGACCGCCATCCGACTCGGCGACGTCTACCTCAGCTCCGATAGCTATAGCGACGCTCTGGGCTACTACAGGAAGGTCCTGGACGGCGAGATCGGGGAGAAGCTCGAGGACTCCGAGGCCGCTGAGCTGTACGTCCGGATCGCGCGATGCCATCTGGGACTGGGCGAGTACCGCGAGGCTCGCGAGGTCTGCGCAAAGCTGGACGACCTGGTGCTCGAGGAGGGCACCGCGCCGCTCTGGGCGGAGGCCAACGTCGTTCTTGCCCGGGTAGAGATCGAGAGCGGGCGCTACGAAGAGGCGCTCCGCGCTGCGCAGAAAGCGTACGACACCGTCAAGACCCTTCCCGATGGAACGCTCCTCGCTGAAGCCGGCAAGGCGCTCGGCATCGCCAACGCCGAGCTGGGCAACATGGGCGCAGCGAGGGACTACTTCACCGACTATCTGGTCACGCAGAAGAGGCTCGGCAGCGACGCCGGACTGGCGGCCGCGTACAACAACCTGGGCATCCTGGCGAAGAGGTCCGGCGACCTGAACGGGGCTTTGGACTACCTGACCAACGCGCTGGAGATCGATCGGCGTCAGGGCAGGTCGGCCGCGATCGCTGACAGGCTGACCAACATCGGCATCATCCTGTACAAGCTGTCGCGGTGGGCCGAGTCGGAAGAGCGGCTCATCGAGGCGAGAGAGCTCTATTCCCGTATAGGCGCGGTCAGGGGACAGGTCGCCGCCCAGATGGCGCTTGGCAACGTCTGCCGCGTCAGGCGGGAGTGGGGTCGCGCGCGCGACCTCTTCGCAAGCGCGCTCCGTACCAGCCAGGACCGCGGGTATCTGAGGGCCGAGGCTCTCGCTCTGGAGTACATCGGAGACCTGGAGCTGGATCAGGGCAAGGCCGAGGAGGCGCTCGGCACGCTCAACCGAGCCCTGGGATGCGCGTACAGGCTGTCGTCAAACAGCGACGCGGTGGTCGAGGTGCTGAGGCGTCGGGCGGAGGCGCTGTTTGGGCTGGGCCGCATCAGCGAGGCCGAACGGGACTGCTCCGACGGCGTGAAGCTCAGCCGTGAGCTGGGCGACAAGCTTGAGGAGGGCGCGCTCCTGCGGGTGCTCGCGAGCATATGCTACGCGAAAGGGGAGCAGGCTGCGTCAGAGGTCCTGGTGGCGCGGGCCGAGGAGATACTGCGAAGGGTCGGGGACTCGTTCGAGCTTGCCAGGACCGCGCTGGCCGACGGCATCGGCCTGCGCGAGTCGGCGGCCGACGGCGAGGTTCCTATCGACAGGATAGAGGCGCGCCTCTCCGCCGCTGAGGCGATCTTCACGCGCATAGGCGGCGGGTACTGGGTGGCGAAGTGCCAGCTGCAAAGAGGTAAGGCGCTCCAGCGCGCCGGTCAGACCGACCGCGCGAGGAACTGGCTGGAGCGAGCGCGGTTGAAATTCGAGGTGAGCCACGACAATCAGGGACTGGCCGAGGTCGACGCGGTCCTCCGAGAGCTGGACGCGGAGCTGGCCGACGCCGGCGTCTCCCGCAAGGGCAGGTACTCTGCCATCGCGGAAGGGTACAGGTTCCTCGAGACCGGCGAGCCGGGCGCCGACGACATCCACCGCCTGGCGGAGGAGGTGGCGAACGCCGTCTCTGCCGACAGGCTCGTTCTCTTCTCGCTGACCGGCGAGTCGAGCCCGGCTGTCATTACGTCAGTCGACGGTTCGGGACGCGGCGTGGCCGACGTCGCAAGGTTCGTGAGGTCGTCGATCGCGGCGCGGGGTTGCGCGCGCGCTCTCGTCGTCAGCGACGCAAGGTCGTCCGACGCGCTGGTGCCTCGCGGGGTGGGGGCGCTCGTGCTCATACCGGCGAGGGTCGGTCTGAACCGCGAGCACGTCTGCCTGGTGTACGCGGACCGTCCACGCGGCGAGGAGATGGTGCCGTTCACCCGGAGCGACGTCGAGTTCATCGGCGCCGCCGCGCGGCTTCTGGGGCTGGCTTGCTCGCGGGCGCAGGAGAGCCACGCCTGGGCGGCCGACGGTCAGCTCGCGCTGGAGTTGGGGAGTGCGGCACAGTTCTCCGGCATCATCACGCGCGATCCGATGATGCTCCGGATCCTGGAGGACGCCGAGCGGCTCAAGGACAGCAGGATCCCCATCGTCATCCGCGGCGAGTCGGGAGTGGGCAAGGAACTCGTCGCGAGGGCGATACATGAGGGCGGCAGGAGTCGCACCGGGAAGATGGTGGCGCTGAACGCCGGGGCGATCGCCCCACACCTGCAGGAGAGCGAGCTGTTCGGACACGTCAAGGGGGCGTTCACCGACGCTGACAGGGACCGCGAGGGCCTGGTCCAGGCGGCCTCGGACGGCACGCTGTTCCTGGACGAGGTGGGCGAGATGAGCCCTCAGCTCCAAGTGAAGCTACTGCGGTTCCTCCAGAATGGCGAGTACCGGCGCGTCGGCGAGAACATCGTAAGGACAAGCAACGCGCGCGTCATATCGGCGACGAACAAAGACCTGGCAGAAGAGGTGCGCCAGAACAGGTTCCGGCGCGACCTCTTCTATCGGCTGTGCGCGGTCGTGATCGAGGTACCTCCGCTGCGCGACCGCCCCGACGACATACCGCTCCTCATGGAGCACTTCCTCAAGACGTACGCGAAGAGGGAGGGCAAGCACGTCGCCGGGTTCACGAGAGAGGTCCGCGAGATATTCCAGAGGCACGACTGGCGGGGCAACAACGTCCGCGAGCTGGAGAACGAGGTCCGTCGAGGCGTAGCGCTGTGCGACGACGGTGACTTCATCACCGCGGACAAGCTGAGCGTGGAGCTTCGCGACGGCTACGCCGGCGAGTTGGGCCTCACCGACTCCCAGGGGCGTTCGCTCAAGGACGAGGTGGAGGCACTGGAGAAGTCTCGAATCCTGGAGGCTCTGGGGAAGACCGGATGGAACAAGCAGGCGGCGGCGGACATCCTGGGCATGTCGCGAACCGGTCTCCACGCGAAGATGAGGAAGTACGGGATAGGATGACCGACTGCCGCACCCGCGGCGGTCATGAAGGCTACCACGGGGCCCCGGGCGCAAGCTCGGGGCCCCGTTCGTGTCGGGCGCCGTCGCAGGAGGGGGCCGCCGGGGAGACGCGGTGAGCCGCCGCTCACACCGTCGAGATGTTGACGGGGCGTCGAAGTCACGACGATTGGCGTAAGCATACTCTCGATGCGGGGTTACGTCAGAACGGTGCCAGTCCACCGCCGCGCGCGTCGAGATCGTGCCAGAGCCGCAGGTCATGCACACGTGTGGTCTTGTGGTGTCGACTGTTAACCTGTTCGCCGGTAATGAGTTATTGGTTTCGTTCGGATGGCCGAACGCGGCCGCGAACGGGCCGTTCTGGCACGCTACATGCCCTATCGAAGGGTGCAGGCAGTTGACATCTTAATAGGAGGGGTGGAGTGGCCAG
>CAZLTC010000082.1:0-7911 GCA_964562405.1 uncultured bacterium
ATGGTGTGGCGCGACCAGGCGGAGCTATATCGATCCGATGACCGCAAGGTCATCGAGAGCGGCCTCCCCAGGCTTCTCATCGAAGAGCCACAGACGACCCCCGACGGGAAGACCATCACGCTTCTTACGAGCAAGGTGCCTCTTCGCGGTCCCGATGGAGAGATCAGCGGCGTGATCGGAACGTACATGGACATCACCCGCCGCAAGCTGGTGGAGGAGGTGCTTGAGGAGGAGCACAGACGGTTGGAGGAGGCGTTGAGGGACATCAGGACTCTACGCGGCATCGTTCCCATCTGTTCGAACTGCAAGAAGATCCGCGATGACAAAGGCTACTGGAACCAAGTCGAGCAGTACGTCAGCGAGCACTCCGAAGCCGAGTTCAGTCATGGAATCTGTCCCGAGTGCATGAAGAAGCTCTATCCGGAGTACGGGGGGCATAAGGAGGAGTGACCGTGGGAGACAAGGGCGGCAAGAAGGACAAGCACAAGAGCCAGAAGCAGCAGCAAAGCAAGCACGACAAGCAGGCGAAGAAGAAGCTGAACAACAGGCAAGCCAACAAGCCCGAGTAGTTCCTAACGGCTCTCTCTCGCACCACGGAGTCGAGGCCAGCGTTAGGGATGAGTGCCCAAGGGAGGCAGAAGTGGACAGAATAAAGGGCCGGGCGTCGACCGTGCTATGGCTCGTCGTTATGGTCTTTGCGATCGGCGTGACGGCTTCATGCCAGCGCGACGAGGGGCGTACGCCCGAGTCGCAGGTCATCACGGAGCCCTCGCGTGTGACCATCGAGCAGGTTCAGCAGTGGATAGCTGATGGCGGGCCGTTCGTCATCCTCGACTCCCGCAGCGAAGGCGCCTGGGAGGCAGATGACACAAGGGCCGTCGGTGCGATCAGGGTCCCCCCCGACGACGTCGAGTCTCGTCTGAGCGAGATCCCGCGCAACCAGAGGATTCTCGTGTACTGCACCTGACCCAGCGAAGCATCGAGCGCCCGTGTGGCGCGTGAACTGCAGAGCAGAGGCTGGACCGACGTGCATCCGCTCAAGGGCGGGTACGGCGCCTGGATCGCTGCAGGACTTCCCACCGAGCAGAGGTAGGCAGGTGAGACTCATCTGTGATGGAGGACGCCATCGACAAAGCGGGGTTCGAGGCCGCGAGGGAGACCTACTTCGGACTTCGCGATAGGGAGGGCGACCGGTTCGATTTAGCCGAGAGTCAGCTGAACGATCTCGGCTATGCGCTGATCAGGCGGGAGTGATCGGACGCCACAGCTTCAGAACGAGTACTGCCCCTTCACCATCCAGATGCGGCCCTGGTCGCCGAACTCGGTACCCGCACGCCCCTCGAAGAGCAGCGCCTGCGCCGTCACGTCCAGGTTCGGCGCGGCGGACCACAGGAGCGACGGGCCCGCGTAGAACGATCCGTCCAATGGGTTGACGATGGCGGACACATCCGTCCTCCAGAGCGGATTCAGATCACGGGCGACCTCCGCGAAGAGCGACCAGCGTCCCGGCGAGAGGTCGTCTCGCGCGTAGGCCCGCAGGAGTTCCACGCCGCCCGCGTCGCCCGTCGCCCCGCGGCTCTCGTACAGCACGGAAGCCTGGACATAGAAGGTGTTGGGGAACGCGTAGTCACACGATACCGAGGCGTTCACGTAGCCGTCGTCGGATGATCCATCCCCCGATCCGTCGCGAGGGCGACCCGCCAGAACCTCGCCCCTGAATCCGCCTCCGGCCACCGAGCCCGCCCA
Organism: uncultured bacterium; assembly: GCA_964562405.1. GTDB lineage: Bacteria > Joyebacterota > Joyebacteria > Joyebacterales > Joyebacteraceae > WJLY01. Next base: position 1,747 of record CAZLTC010000082.1, read on the forward strand.
CGCGACGCCCGCTACCTCGTCGCCGGCTCGCCTTCCGCCCAGCAGCATCAAGTCGTAACCCCACCTGTTCATCTTCAAGCGCACGGCGGCATCCGTGTCCGCGGAGTCACGGCCGGGTGCCCATGCGAGGTCCAGCTCTGAGGCGGGTCCCAAGTAGTACTCGACGCGCGCGGCGTCCGTTCCCGGTTTCTCCACGTTGTCGAAGTCGATCGCCGACGACGGATTGAAGATGTCGACCGGGTTCCACACCAGGTTCGTGCCCCAGGCGATCCGCTGCCGCCCGAGTCTGGTCTCGACCGGACCGGCGGTCACGTCGACCCAAAGTCGGTCGATGCCGGCTTCCGCGTAGACGCCCTCATCGGTGGTGGTCGCTGTCCAGTCGAAGTAGGGGAGACGCCGAGCCGCCTGCGTCAGCATGCCCACCAGCTCGCCGGAGTCTCGGCCAAGGAAGATCCGTTCCTTCGTGTCGAGCGCGACCGTAACCGCTGGTGAGGCGTACCAGCGTAGGTTCTGCCTGAGGTGGAGGAGGTTCACAGCGACGTCGCGGCGGCCTGACAGGGTCGGCGCCGACTGCCACAGTATCGGGTTCTCTCGGGCGTAGCCCGAGAGTGCGAGGTAGTCCGGGAGCGCGGAGGATGAGCGGGCGGGCAGAATGAGGACCGCTACGCACGTGCTGACCGCGAGCGCGAGGGCTGTGCCGCGGGGAGAAGGGGCTCGGTCGGCACGACCCTCTCCGCACCGTGACGCCCGAGCGCGGGGCCGGCTTCTCCTAGTACGCCTCACCGGAGTAGCCTCCGTCCGCGGTGATCTGCCCGTCGGTCAGTGTCACGACGCGTCGTGCTCGCTCCATTACACGCGGGTCGTGCGTCGAGAAGACGAACGTCATCTTCTGGTCACGGTTCAAGCTCTCCATGATGTCGAGGAGCTTGCTCGCCGACTTTGTGTCCAGGTTGGCTGTCGGCTCGTCGGCGAGCACGAAGGACGGTTCTGATGCCAGCGCTCTGGCGACGGCTACCCTCTGCTGCTCACCTCCTGACAGCTCGTAAGGGCGCCGGTCCGCGAGTTCGCCCAGGCCGACACTCTCCAGCAGCTCCGTCGCTCGCTTGATCCTCTCGGACGCCTCGCGGCCCTGGAGCAGCATGATGAACTCGACGTTCTCCTGCGCGGTGAGCACCGGGATGAGGTTGTAGGCCTGGAAGACAAAACCGATGTGATGCAACCGGAAGTTGACGAGATCGCCCGACCTCATTCCCCATATGTTCCGTCCGTCCACCACCACCCGTCCCTCCGTGGGTCTGTCCAGTCCACCCAGCATGTTCAGGAGCGTCGTCTTACCCGATCCCGATGGGCCCACGATGGCCGTGAACTCGCCCGGCTCGACCGCCAGGTCCAGACCTCTGACGGCCCTTATGGGTACGCCGCGGTCGCTGTACGACTTCTCCAGTCCCTGAGCCTGAATGATGGCTGCCATGCAGCCTCCTTCCGCCTGCAGTTCTCTCGGGCGGGTCCGCCCAGGCGGCGCCAGCACGCCCCCCGCCCACGTGCCCGTCAGTACGTCCTCATGGCCTTGACCGGCGAGAGCCTGCTCGCCTTGATGCCCGGATAGACGGCTCCTAGGATGGCCGTTGCGAACACCAGGAGCCCTACTACCGGGTACTCCGCGCCGGTGAGCCTCGGATAGAGAACGCTCTCTATCCCCGCCGAGGCGAGCCCGGTGGCCACGATGCTGAGATTGATACCGGTCCGGGCGAGCGTCGCGACGGAGGCGGCCCCGAGCGCGGCGCCCGCGACGCCGCCGATCACCGAGAGCGCCACGGTCTCGATCATGATCATCTCGAAGACCAGCTTCTGTTTCATACCGAGCGAGGCTAGGACGCCCAGCTCCCTCGTACGCTCCAGGACGCTCATGAGCATCGTGTTCGTGATACCGAACGCGAGCGCTATCATGATGAGCACCATGAGGATCCTGCTCATCTGGTCGCTCGATGAGGTCAGCAGGCTCAACTCGGGCTCGAGCTGGTCCCATCGCTCAACGTCCAGCTTCGGGAAGTCGGCGGCCAGCCTGTCACTCAGGGGGCCGACGTCGGCGAGGGCGTTCGCGCGCACCGCTATCTCATGTATCGCTCCGCCGAGTCCGAAGACGCGGTCGACGTCAGCCGCGGGCGCGAACACGGCTGTCTTGTCGAATCCGAGAGACACCGTCTTAAAGAGCCCGACGATCCGGAATGCCCCTCCGGCTATGGAGCCATCGAGCGTCTGTCCCTGCACCACGACCTTGCTTCCTACCTTGAGTCCCAACTTGTCAGCAAGCTCCTGGCCTACGACGCACGTGTTGTGCCTGTTCTGACCGAGATAGCTCCCGTCGACGATCTTCTGCGAGACCGAGGTGAGCGCGATCTCGTCCTCCGGGACGACGCCGTACAGCATGATGCCGGCGCCAGTGGTGGCGGAACTCGCCATGCCGGGGACCACCGCCCGCCCGGCGGCGTGCTCGACTCCCGCGGTCGCCTCCACCCGCGAGAGCACCTTCGCGCCGTCGGGGATGACCACGCCGACCTCCGGGTGGTCCAGGAAGCCCTTCGCGTGCAGCTGCACGTGCGAGGTCCTCGTGTCGATGGCCGAGCGGATCATCTGGGCGGACATGCCGTTGAACATGCCTGACGTTACGAGCCCCGCCCACAACCCGAAGGCGATGGCCGCGAGCAGCACTCCGCTTCGCTTCTTGTTGCGCCAGATGTTGCGCCAGGCGATCTTCCAGATCACGGCAGCTGGAACTCCCTTCTAGCCTCTCCTGAGTGCCGTGGCGGCATCCATCGAGGCGATCCTCACGGCGGGATAGAGCGACGCTACGAGGGCGATCGCCAGCACGACGAGCCCCTGGGTGACGAACAGGTTTGGCGTGAACAGGAACGGCATGATCGGCTCGAACCCAAACCTGGCCGTCGCCTCGGCCGTCGCCCCGGACAGGTGTAGAGGATGAGCGTGGAAGTGCGCGAGGACGGGCACGGCCAGGACCGCTCCGGCGAGCGCACCGATGAGTGATAGCAGCGAGCTCTCGAGCGTCACGATGATCTGGAGGCGGCTCCGCTTCATGCCCACGGCGATCAGCATGCCGAACTCCCGCGTGCGTTCCATTGTCATCATGAGGACCGTGCCGAGCACTCCGAAGCCGATGACCACGTAGACGATGGCCAGCATGATGAGCCCTCCGGCGTTGTCGGTCTGGATGAACTGGACCAGCTCGGGCATGATCTCTCGCCAGGTGAGCACCTCGAAACCGGGCCCCAGCGTCCCGCGCAGCTCGCCCGCCGCCTGGTCCAGCTCGTGCTGGTCCGCGAGCATGAGCGCATACGACGTGAGACGCCCGTAGGCGCCGGTCATCTCCTGCGCCTGGGGAAGGGTGAGAAAGGCCATCCCGGCGTTCATGTCGCGGGTGGGGAAGGACACGATCCCCACGACGGGGTACTTACCGACGGCCGTGATGCCGTGGTAGCCCTGGCCCAGAACGACCACGGTGTCGCCCACCCCGGCCTCGAGATAGCCGGCGAGTCCTTCGGCCAGAAGTATGCCCGAGTCGTCTGCCGCGAGGTATCTGCCGGCGCTGACTCTCTTCGAGAGCCCCGTGAGTTCGTTTTCCGCGGACGGGTCGATCCCCGCGACCAGCGCACCGTTCGTCAGCCGGTCGCCCGAGACGAGCGCGAACGACTCGAGGCGCGGAGCGGCAGCGGTCACACCCGGGGCATGCGACACGGCGACCGACAGCGAGTCCGAAGTCGCGAAGCTCAGGTTGACTGACTGCTCCGCGTTGTATCCCTTCTCGTGAACCTCGATGTATCCTGTGTAGAACGACACCACGTTGTCGATCGCCCTGGCGTAGAACCCGAGCTGCATCGAGCGCGTGACGAGCGCGATCAGGATGGCGAACATGACCGAACACACCGATATGGCGCTCCGGCGCCGGTTCCGCCAGATGTTCCGCCACACCAGGTTGAGGTACATCATCATGTCAGTTGCTCCGCCGCCAGCGACAGGGCGACGCCGCTCAGGTCACGGGCGCCGGCCCCCTGCTGCGGTTCCGTCAGTGGAGCCGCTTCATGTTCTGCTCCGAGAAGAACGAGTCCTCGAGGGGTTGGTTGAATGTGCAGCTCTCGATGGCGAGGATCGTGGAGTGCCCGGTCTTGTTGACCGGCACCATGGTCATGAGTGTCGGTATCTCGCGGCCTCCCATTGTCTTCACTTGCGTCAAGTTCTCGACATTGACAAGCGCCCCCGTGTCGTCGAAGTACTTCACGCGGACCTCTATGGGACGCGACTTCTCGATCCACATCGTGACGGAACCCCAGACCACGGGCGCGTCGGTCTTGGGAGTGAGCACGACCTTCCAGCACTCGCGCCCGTTCGCGGTGTCCTCGCCGGCAACGGCGTGAGTGTAGTCGTTGACGACCGAAGACTCGCGCACGAGGTCGTCGTTGGTGAAGTCGCTGCCCATCCAGGGCTGGAGCATCATCGATGGCGAGATCTTGATGACCCGGTCGACCGTCGGGAGCCAGTTCCACATCTCGGTGCCGCGTTTGAGGAAGGCGGTCCCCTTGTCACGCGGTGGAGCGGTGATCAAGACAAGAGCGTAGTCACGCCCCTTGGACCAGGTCTTCATGCTGGTCTCGCGCGACCAGTCCGGCCTCACGACCTTCATGGTCATCTCGGCGTACTGAGTTTCACCTCGCATGTTCTGGTCGGCAGCGGTGACAAGAGCGGTGGCGTCCGGCGTCGTCTGAGGGGACGCTGCGGTCGCGGGATGCGCGCATAGCAGACAAGCCGCGGCCGCTGTGGGCAGCAGGATCGTGTTGAGTATGGCTGAGTTCCGAGCGCATTGGGGGTTCTTCATGGCAGGCTCCAGTGGGCATGTGTCTGTGGTGGCGCGTCGGGAGGGTGGCAGTTCCCGCGAGCAGCTTGGGCGCCGAGTCTCCATGGCAGTCTGGCACGTCGGAGGCCCGGAGGTCAACCACTATGGCGTTGGTGGTGGCCGAGGGCGTCAGCCGCGCCCGCGCAGCTCCCGGAGGCGGTCTCCGAACGGGCCGGTGAAGTAGTCGTACGGTACTCGGAAGGCCCTGGGTATGCGGACGATGACGCGGTCGTGGGAGATCGTCCGGGGGTTCAGGTACTCCCAGACCACGCGCCCAGCTCTTGTGATCTCGAAGACCCTGCCGCTCTCGGACTCGGTGATGAGGATGTCACCGTTCGGGAGTTCCTGTTCTGCCCCGGTGCCGTGTGTGAAGAACCCCTCTGCGGTGTAGCTCCAGGTGACCCTGTCCTTCAGGACGTCGTACTCAACGACGCGTGACTGCCCATCCAGCATCCTGTTGTCGAAGACAAGCACGTTCCCGTCCGAGGAGACGAGCGCTTCGTGCTGTCGCTGCCACCGGCCTCTGTTGACCCAGACGATCTCTCTTTCCACGGGGTCGAGCACGGCCAGACAATCCATGTTCCTTATCGACAGCAGGATGTTACCCGCCTTGAACGCCGGGTGGTCGATGCGGCCGTCGAGGACGTCCAGTGAGTTCGTGTGCCAGGGATCGCTGTCGGTCTGGAACCAGCTTGCGTTGAGCATGCCGGCGAAATCCGAGTCGCGGAACGCTTCCGGGAGGGAGATGCAGTCGACCTGCCGGACCGCATCGCCCTGTTGCTCAAGGATGCAGACGAATTCCTCCTGGACCGGTTCCTCTCTCAGCCACGGCAGCACGTTGGGGTGGCGCATGAGCACGTAGACCCTGCCGTCCGGACCCACACGCACGTCGTGGTGTGGTCTCATGTTGACGCCGCCGTACTCCCAGATGAGGTTCGAGTCGGCGTCGAGCTTGCGTAGCCTTCCGGGATTAGCGCTGATGCCTATCGCGCTCCCGTCCGGCTCGACCCACACGCGTGTCCAGCAGTACGAGTCGAGATCGGCCTTCGACCGGTCGGTCCACTGGTGCAGGATGCGTCCCCGCATGTCCACGAGGAACGCGCCGGCGTAATCCCGGGAGACGTACACGGTGTATCCCTGGAATGCGTCGGGGGTCGATGTGACGAGGCCTCGTTCGGGCGGGGCGGCGTGACCGGCCGCGAAGTAGCCGAGAGTGGAGATGCGCTCCATCTCTCGCCGCTGCTCATCCGTGATGACCTGCA
>CAZLTC010000083.1:0-7498 GCA_964562405.1 uncultured bacterium
AGCTCGCCCTGGCCGATGGCCAGGTTGAGCACGACCCCCTTGCTCCACTTCCTCTTGCCGTAGTGGCGGTCGTACCAGGCCGGCGTCGGGACGTTGCCGGCGACCTCGCCGGCTATGTCGATGCCCGTCTGCCGTCCCAGTCCGGCCCTCTCCGTCCAGTCCATGAGTGTGGCCACGCCGAGCCTCACGCCGAGTTGATAGAAGTAGACGTCGCACGACTCCGTGATGCCCTTGAGCAGGTTGGTTATGCCGTGCCCCTGTGGCTTCCAGCATCTGAAGGTCCTGATGCCGTACTTGTACGAGCCTCTGCACACGATGGTGCTGTAGAGGTCGGCCTGGCCGGTCTCGAGTCCGGTCGCGGCGGTGACCAGCTTGAACTGGCTGCCCGGCGGGTAGGTCGCCTGGATGCACCTGTTGAGCAGCGGGTGTCTCGTTCCCGTCGAGAGCTCGCGCCACTCGTCGTTCGTGAGTCCGTCGACGAGCGCGTTGGGGTCGGCGGACGGCCACGAGGCCATGACCAGTACCTCTCCGGTCGAGGGCTCGATGGCGACGACGGCCCCCGCCTCGAATCCCGAGAGCGCCTCCTCAGCAGCTCTCTGCGCTGCCGCGTCGATGGTGAGGACGAGGTTGCCCCCGGGACGCGCCAGCTGTGAGGGGCCTCCCTCGAATGGGTACAGCTCCACGCCGGAGGCGTCGCAGACCCAGTACTCCACGCCGCTGCGCCCCTTCAGGAGCAGCTCGTAGCGTTTCTCCACACCGCTCTTCCCCACCACGTCACCGGCCACGTATCCGAGCGGGGCCATCGTTTCGAGCGCGGTGTCGGATACCTCGCCGACGTATCCGATGGCGTGACTGGCGAGCGTCGAGTAGAGGTACCGCCGCTGCGCGGTCGACTCGACCTTGACGCCCGGCAGCTCGTGGCGCCTCTCCTCTATCCGTGAGACCTGATCCAGCGTGGCGTCCTCGACGAGCGTCACGCTCCCGTAGTACCTGCCGCGGGCCTCGACGAGCCTCTCCTCGACGAGCGACCTATCCAGCTCGAGGAGCTCCGAGAGCCTGTCGGCCAGGGCCTCGTCGTCGCGGTTTCTCATTCGGGAGAGCGTTATCGAGAGCGCTGCGCGGTTGTCCGCCAGGATCTCGCCGTTTCGGTCGAGTATCAGTCCCCTCGGGGCGTTGACCTCGAAGCCCTGGACGTAGTTGTCCTCGGAGAGATGGCGGTAGAACCCGCCCCTGACCAGCTGCAGCCACCCCAGTCTGGCGATGATGACGACGAAGACCACGACCGCGATCCGCTGGATCACGCGGGACCGCGCGCGCGCAGTGTCGAGGGCGAAGCGGTCGCTACGTGTTGTGGCCACCGGCGATCGCCCTCCATCCTCGCGCGCGGGCTATAGCGAACACCAGCGCGCCCAGCGCGGCCGTGTAGAGTCCGCCCATGAGGCCGTAGCGGCCGACGAAACGGGAGAACATGTCGAGGTGGTTGCGGTAGTAGACGAGGTAGTAGATGGCGTCGTGTGCGAGGGTCGCGGCCAGCAGCACGCCGCACTGCACGAAGACATTGCCCCTGACCAGATGGTCCCAAAGCCCGCCGGAGAGGTACCCGACGACCGCGAGCGCCAGCGCGTGGAGACCGAGGTACTCCGACATCTCCGAGTCGGCCACCAGGCCCATCACGAACCCCGCGATGGTCGCCGGCCGCGGGCCAAGCACGAGGCTCCCGTAGACCACGACGAGCACGAGCAGGTCGGGGCGCGCACCGAGGATCTCCATCTGGGGCGCGACGGTCGCATCGAGCACGACCGCGAGGAACGCAAGCGCGGCGTAGGTTCCGATGCGCATCTAGTTGCCGTCCTCCCCGCTCACGGGGCCCGCTCCCTGCCTCGTTTCCGCGCCGCTCTCGGGAGCCGCGTCCCGCCTCATCTCCGCGATCTCGTGCAGAAGTCGCTCCTCCGCCTCGGTCCTGGTGCGGGGCCCGGACCGCGTTCCGGTTATGACGAAGACGTGCTCCACCTTGGAGAAGTCGACGTTGAGTTTGACACGGACGTCCATCGTGAGGGGGCCGTCCTTGACCGCGACGACGGTACCGACGGACAGCCCGGCCGGCAGCACTCCGCCGAGTCCGGACGTCGTGACCCGGTCGCCGGGGACGATGTCCGAGCGCGCGGGAACGTAGTCTATCTCCCACATCGACAGGCCCGTCCCGCCCTCGTATCGCGGTCTCACGATCCCTCTCACCCTGCTTCTCTCGACGACAACGCTGGCGGCCGCCGAGGCATTCGTGAGCGGCTCTATGAGAGACCTCGTGGGGTAGACCGTCACGATCTTGCCGACCAGGCCTTCGGGCGTCACCACCGGCATACCGGTACGGACACCGCTCTCGCTGCCCCTGTCTATCTCAATGCGCTCGATGACGCGGCCTCCGGGCATCCCGATGACACGCGCGGGAAGCATCTCGAATCGCTCATCTTCGGGGAACGTTACGAGCACGCCCAGCAGCTCTCGCAGGCGCTCGTTCTCCTGTCCGCGCTCCATGAGGGCGTTGCGCTCGTTCATGAGTTCGGCTGCCACCCGCCTCAGGGTGGTGTTCTCCTCCCTGACGTCGGCGAGCTCGACAGCAGCCGCGGCCACCCGCTTGAAGGGCCCGAGAACCACGCCCGAAACGACGCGCGACGATGCGTCCTTCGCGCCCGGCGGGAGAGCGAGGAGCACGAACGAAAGGGCTGCGCAGATCAGGAATGTCGAGAGGTCGCGGTTCCCGCGTAGGAGGCGGGTCAGTTGGGAGAGCATCCCGTTCTCCTACCTCTTTGCGGACCTCATGAGGACGGGCTCGTAGTGAGAGATGTTCTCGAGTATCTTGCCTGTTCCAAGGACCACACAGGTCAGAGGGTTCTCGACGATGTTGATCGGGAGCTTGGTCTCTTCCCGGAGGAGCACGTCCAGTCCGCGCAGGAGTGATCCTCCACCCGTCATCACGATCCCTCGGTCAACGAGGTCGGCCGCAAGCTCCGGCGGCGTTTCCTCGAGAGAGAGCTTGAGTGCCTCAACGATGGATGAGATCGGTTCCTGCAGCGCCTCACGGATCTCCTCCGACGTTATCTTGAGCGTCCTGGGTACGCCGCCGACCAGGTCGCGACCCTTGACGCTGGCCTCCATCTCCTCTTCGAGCGGGTACGCGGAGCCTATCTGGATCTTGATCTGCTCGGCCGTCTGCTCGCCTATGAGCAGGTTGTAGCTCCGGCGAAGGTGATTCATGATCGCCTCGTCCATCTCGTCTCCACCCACGCGCACCGACGTGTGATTGACGATGCCCGACAGAGCGATGACCGCGATCTCGGTCGTGCCGCCACCTATGTCGACGACCATGTTGCCTGAGGGCTTCTCGACCGGGAGCCCCACGCCGATCGCGGCGGCGATGGGCTCCGCGACCAGGAACACCTCGCGCGCGCCCGCGTGCTCGGCCGAGTCCTGGACCGCCCTGCGCTCGACCTCCGTGATGCCGGACGGAACGCATATCACCATCCGGGGTCTCACCAGCAGCCGTCGTCTCTGGACCTGGAGGATGAACTCACGCAGGAGATCCTCGGTGCCCTCGAAGTCGGCGATGACGCCGTCCTTCATGGGACGCAGGGCCTTTATGCCGTCGGGCGTCCTCCCGAGCATCTCCTTCGCCTTCGTGCCGACCGCAACGACCTGCCCCGTCGCCCTGTTCATCGCGATGACGGATGGCTCGTTCAGGACGACGCCTCTCCCCTTGATGTAAATGAGAGTGTTGGCCGTCCCAAGGTCGATGGCAACGTCGTTGACGAGCCCGAGCACCGATTCGAGGATCATTGTGTGGTATCCATTCCGCCGTTCGGCCGCGGACGTCTGGCCGTCTCTTGCCGCCCGCCGTTTCGAGTTCACAGATGCCCGAGTTCCCTCAGGCTGACGAAGCCCTGAGTGCCGACAATGACATGGTCGAGCACTTCGATCCCGAGTATCCTCCCGGCCTCCGCGAGCCTGCTCGTTACCGCCACGTCCTCGCTGCTGGGCTCGGGCAGCCCCGACGGGTGATTGTGGATGAGGACTATCGCCTGCGCGCTCTCATGGACCGCCGCCTTGAACACTTCCCGCGCGTGAACCACCGACGAGTTCAGAGAGCCTATCGAGATCGTCCGAACGCCCAGGATGCGGTTCTTCGTGTCCAGGAGGACCGCACGGAAGTGCTCGCGGTCGAGCCCACCCATCTCGCGCATGAACAACTCGGCCACATCCGACGGCCCTGACACGTAGAGCTTCGGAGACCTCCGCTCGCGGGCCCAGAACCTCAGTCCCAGTTCCCTCGCCGCCCTGATGCGATCAGCGGCCCGCCTTCCGACGCCCCGCACGCGCATGAGGCTCGACGGTGGCTCCCTTAGCACGCCCCGCAGCGAGCCGAAGCGCAACAGGAGCGCCGCGACGACCTCGGAAACCGGCAGAGGTCCCGTGCCTCCCGACAGCAACACGCACAGGAGTTCGGGGTCGGATGGTTCGACCGGAGGTACAGCACCCGCTCCGACGTCGCCGACGCTCGTCATGTCTCTTCCCCTTTCCCCGCCTCTCCACCCCCGGAGACACGCGCTAAGCTAGCACAGGGCCGTCGGGCCCATCAAGCTGTTTTATGGTCGGAAACTGCCGGTTCCACGTTCCGCGACGAGCACCGCGTGAAGGTCGAAGTCGCGCCACTCCTCCACACACGCCTCAACGAACGTGCCCGGTGCAGGCGCTTGCCCGGGCGCCTCGTCCCAGAGCACGCGCCCGTCCATCTCCCATGCCTGAGTGGCGACGCGCCCCTCGCCCGGTCCGTCGACAAGGACGCGGACCAGTGAGCCCGCCAGTGCAGAGCCCCTCTTCGCCGCAACTCGGGTGGCGGCCTCGTGCACGGCGCGGGCCCGTTCGGTCACGACGTCAGCCGGCACCTGGTCTTCCATCATCACCGCTTCCGTCCCCGGTTCGGGCGAGAACTCGAAGATGCCAAGGTGGTCGAAATGGCCCTCCGCGACGAACCCGAGGAGTTCGCGGAAGTCGTCCTCGGTCTCGCCCGGGAAGCCCAGCATCACGGAGCTGCGCACGGCGAGCCCCGGCAAGAGCTCGCGCGCCCTCTCGATGAGAGAGCGTATTCTGGCTCCGTCCACACCGCGCCCCATGGCCCGCAGCACGCTGTCCGCCACGTGCTGGACCGGGATGTCGAGATACGGGACGACCGAGGATGCTTCCCGCATGACGTGAAGGAGATCCTCGGTCACATGCGCGGGGTGCGTATAGAGAAGCCGGACCCACGGCGCGCCGACGTCATCGATGCGAAGCAGCAGGTCGGCCAGAGCAGTTCCTGAAGCAATGTCCGTGCCGTAAGCCGTCGTGTCCTGTGCGATGAGGTTCAGCTCCACGACCCCCGAGTCGACCAGCTCGGTGGCCTCGGAGATGATGGACTCGGCCGACCGGCTCCTGAGCCGCCCACGTATGGAGGGTATGGTGCAGTAGCTGCACCTGTTGTCGCAACCCTCTGCGATCTTCAGGTACGCGATGTGGGAGGGCGTTCCGAGTATCCGAGGCGAGCGATGATCATAGATGGCGGACGGCTCGGTGATGAGGACGGGTCTTTCTCCCGCCTCGACCGCTTCGACGGCGGCAGCGATCTCATCGAACGACGAGCATGCGACAACGCCGTCCACATCGGGGAACATCTCGAGCGTCGCGTCGCCGTAGCGCTGAGGAAGGCAGCCGGCGACGATGACCGCACCGAGCCGTCCCGCCCTCCTGAGGCCGAGACAATCATCCACGATGGAGCGCGACTCCGCGACCGCCGCGGCGATGAACGAGCAGGTGTTGACGATGGCTACATCCGCCCCAGCGGGCTCACCCGTCAGCTCGTGGCCGGCCTGGTCGAGCAGGCCCATCATGACCTCGGCATCGACCAGGTTCTTGGGGCATCCCAGGGTTATGAGGGCTATCTTCAAGGGGACTCGGGTGTCTCGCCGCGCACCGCCTGGGACCCGGCGGGGCGCCGGGCCTCGAAAGCGTCCTCCGGCAGCGCCACGTCGAACGTCGTGGCCGTCATCCTGTAGGTGGTCCTGTCGCCGGACGTGGCGTACGCCGCTATCTTGGTGACGGTCGAACGGGCCTCGTTGATGCTGATCGTCAGCCTGCTGGGTTCCGGGATGGAGCCCGACGGTCGCAGCTGTACCGTGCGCTCTCCTTCGGCGGAGTCCATGAACGGGTGGTCGCGGTCGGGCTTGTAGGCCCTCAGAATGCCCGCTGGGTCGAGGGCCACGTCCACGGTGTCGACCGCCGAGCTGAAGAACTGGTTCGTCTGTGGAACGTAGACCCACAGGCTCTCCCCGTTGGCCACGACCTCACCGCCATCCTCGTAGTTGATGGCGAAGAGCGAAGGTGGCTTCGCCAGAAGCTCACCCCTGGACACCACCGTGGTGTCCGCGAGCGCCCAGTAGCTCTCCTGGACGAACTCGATCCGATATGAGGAGGAACTCTCATATCGGTGGGCGACACGCTGCGCTAGAGCGAGGGCGTCCTCGTAAGTGCCCTGTGCACCGGCCAGACACGGAACGGCCAGGACCGCGATGACTGCCATTGCGGCGACGAGCTGGGCCGCGGTCCTGGGGGACGCGCGCCGCCCCGCGGAGCCTCCTGTCCTCTCAGTCTTCATCGTCTTCGTCTTCGTCTTCCTCTTCCTCCTCGTAGTCCTCGTCGTCCTCTTCTCCGGACTCGTAGTCGTCGTCCTCTTCTTCTTCTTCCTCTTCCTCTTCCTCTTCTTCAGCGTCATCCTCTTTGTCGTCTGCGTCCGCGTCTTCTTCATCGTCGCCGTAGTCAGTAGCAGGTTCATCGAGATCATCATCCACCGAAGCTGATGCCTCGGCCGCTTCGTCCTGCCACTCGGTCGCTACTGCCACGCCGGCGGACAGTGACTCCAGGTACTCTGGACCCACCATCACGTCCCGAGCCTTGCTTCCCTTGAACGGTCCCACGATCCCATTAGCCTCCAAGAGGTCCATCAGCCGTCCCGCTCTCGCGTAACCCACCGAGAGCCGCCGCTGCAACAGCGACGTCGAACCCATCTGCGTGCCGACAACCACCTCAACGGCCTGCTCGTACATGTCGTCTTGCTGCGTCGCCGCGAGCTTGCCCATCGTGCGCTGGTCCTTTATGTCGAAGTCGTACACCGGAGGGCCCTGCTTCTTGAGGAAGGCGACCACCCTGGCAGTCTCCTCCGGGGACATGTACGCCCCGTGAAGTCTTATCGGCTCCGGCTTGCCGGTCGGGAGGAACAACATGTCGCCGTTGCCGAGCAGGGTCTCGGCGCCGTTCCGGTCGAGGACGGTCCTCGAGTCGATCATCGATATGACGCGGAAGGCTATCCGGGAGGCGAAGTTGGCCTTGATCACTCCCGTTATGACGTCCACGGACGGGCGCTGCGTAGCGAACACGAGGTGAATGCCCACGGCGCGCGCCATCTGCGCGAGTC
>CAZLTC010000084.1:0-7273 GCA_964562405.1 uncultured bacterium
CTCCCTCAACCCTTAGCTCTCTCACCCTTCACAGGCGGGCGCTCCACCTAACACCACTTCGTCTTCCTAAACGACGCGCTGCAATGCTGCCAAAGGGTTTGGTGAAAGGCGCGCTGGGTAATGTGCGCTCGAGATTCTCACTCGCTCCTCACCATCCCCTCCACGCACCTTCATACACGATACTCACATGCCGCTGAAGAGCTATATAGCCGTCCAGCGGAGCAGCATAAGCGCGTCAGATATCACACCAGGAGGCCCGACTAGTGTGAGTCTGGGCCTCCGCACCCACTCCCGCACTCACCTTTCCACCGACCTCTGCACCCACGCTTGGACGCACCTCTCCACCAACCTCTGAATCAGCCTCCGCTCCAACCTCTGCTCCAGCCTCCGCATCGGTCCCTCGGCTCACTTCCCACCGCATGCCCTGCTCCTTCACCAACGAGTCCATTGGACTCATCACTCCGAGCGAGCCCTTCTTCACGACGTGTGTGTAGATCATTGTCGTTCTGACATCGCGGTGGCCGAGCAGCTTCTGTATCGTGCGTATGTCGTGTCCGTTCTCCAGCAGGTGGGTAGCGAACGAGTGGCGCAGCGCGTGGCACGTGGCGCGCTTGCTGATCCCGGCCTGCCGCACCGCCTCCTTCACCGCGCGCTGTGGCACGGACTCGTGCACGTGGTGACGCCTGGCCTCACCTGTCTCCTCGTTCGTGCAGACGTTGGCCGACGGGAACACATATGCCCATCCCCAGTCCAAGCCTGCTCGGGGAGACTTGACCTCGTATGCGTCGGGCAACGTCACCCGCACTCCCGCAGCAACGTCCGCCTTGTGCATCCGGCGCACGCCATCCAGATGTCGTCTGAGCGGCTCCTTGATCGCGGCAGGCAGCATGGTGACCCGGTCCTTCTGCCCCTTTCCCGAGCGCACGAAGATCTGCTCGCGCTCGAAGTCGACATCCTTGACACGCAGCTCGATGCACTCCGTCAGACGGAGGCCGGCGCCGTACAACAGGCACGCCATGAGTCGATGCTGCCCACTCGTCTTGGCGAGCAGCGCCTTCACCTCGCGGCGCGAGAGCACGACGGGCAGCCTGCGTGGCGTCTTCGCCCGCACCATACCGTCGATCCACCCGACGTCCCGACCCAGGACATCTCGATACATGAACAGCAGCGCACTCAGGGCCTGATTCTGAGTGGACGCGCTCACGTCGCGCTCGACAGCCAGGTGGTTCAGGAAGTCCCTGACCTCGCGCTCACCGAGCCGCCCGGGATGCCGCTTCCCGTTGTGCAGAATGAACCGCCGGATCCAGCCCAGATATGCTTCTTCGGTACGGTGGCTGTAGTGCCGTGTCTTGATGGCCTCGCGAACGGCGGAGAGGAGTTTGAGGGCTGATGGTCGGTCTATATGCTCCGGCCAATCCGAGCGCGTGGTGTCTTCGGTGCGAGTATCGGCAGAGTCGCCGCGCTCCTGTCGCAGGATCGCGCCCTGTCTGCCAAGGCGTCTGCGAGGTAGATGCCGCATGGTGCTTTACCCTCGTGTGGGGTCAGGAGGGGCGGACACTGCGTCCGTTCACATCAACGCAACTATAGCGCCGTAACGGGGAGATGTCAACATGGGCACGTACGGCGCGCACGCTGTCTCTTCCATCTCTCGAGAATCACACTTGCAAATCTCATGCGTGTTCTTATCATTTGTAGAGGAACCACTTCCACAGGCGCATGCGGACAGACCGTTACTCCGCCGGCACGGAGGTGTTCACTAGCGCGGTCAACCCGCCGGGCCACCCAGACCAAGAGGATGAGCGATGAGTCCGTGGAAGCACGACGAACACGCAGACAGGATGGTACGCGCCATCAGGAGGATCATAAGGGCAGTAGAGGTCCGTTCGCGACGCCTCATGGCGGACCACGACGTCACGGGACCACAGCTCTCTGTGCTGAACGTGCTGTACCGCAGGGGTGAGCTCACGGGCACGAGGATTGCCAAGGCCCTGCTGCTGAGCCCCAGCACGATCGTGGGGGTCGTCGACCGTCTGGAAGAAAAGGGACTCGTCGAGCGCCGGCGTGACACCGTCGACCGACGGCGGGTGATGGTCAGACTTACCGACAGCGGACAGAAGCTTGTCAGGAAGATCCCCAACTCAGTGGAGTGGACGCTCGCAACGAAGGTGCGCGGCATCCCGGAAGCTGAGAGGCGCCGTCTCGCCACCGCACTCGAGAAGTGCGTCCACCTGATGGGGGCGGACGACATCAGCGCCGACCCCTTGGACGACACCGATACTCAGTCTCAGGACTGAGTCGAGCGAGGCTCAGCGAGCGACAGCATGAAGTCCAGGTCCAACTCGCCCTTGGCTCCCCACCCCTTCTTCCCTGAAGGGATGGCCGGCCTGAAATCCTCGTAGAGTGAGTACGCCCTCTCAGCCAGAGTCTCGGGAGTGAACGACTCAGCCAGCGCGCTCATGGCCTTCCGTACATCGTCGAGCCTGTCCCCGAACTTCCTCTCGATGTAGCCCTCGACGGCAGCCGGGTCTACCGGGACGCCCTTGGCC
The DNA here is from genome assembly GCA_964562405.1 of uncultured bacterium. Taxonomy (GTDB): domain Bacteria; phylum Joyebacterota; class Joyebacteria; order Joyebacterales; family Joyebacteraceae; genus WJLY01. Next base: position 2,547 of record CAZLTC010000084.1, read on the forward strand.
ACGGCTCTCACACCTTCCGGCGTGTTCACCGCCGGAACGGGCCGCCCGCACACTTCAACACGGAACTCCTCCCCGTGCTTCTCTTCCCGCGCGCGCCTGCCGCTCTCTCTCCCGGGCTTGAATATGCCCAGCCGCCGGCCTTTCGACTGCGCGTTCAGGCCCGCAACCGCCTTTCCGAGCGTCAGCGCCTCCTCGCGGTCGAATCCCATGCGCTCCGACACCACCGCTGCCCAGAGTGTCAGAACCGCCGCTCGGTTGATCGTGACCGTGCCCTTCGACATCTGGGTCTCCACACAACACGATCCACGCAAACGAAAGCCGCGCCCCTCCCCCGGACGAACGTCCGACGACCGCGGCGCGGCTCCTCGCTAGCGTATGAAGTTGACCATCTTGTCCGACGTGAGCTCGAGGCTCCTGCGAACGTCGTCGAGTTTGCGAGTAACGTTGTACTTGGCGTCAACCCATTCGTCCTCGCTCCGCCCCTCCAGTCCGTCCAGCTCGAGCTTGCAGCTCTTCAGCTCCTCGTGAATCTGGCCAATCTCCTCACCGAAGTGCTGGCTCTTCTCCTTGCCCTTCAGCTCCTTGAGGCGAGTCTCGCAGAACTCGAGTTCCTTCTCTATCTTCTCGATTTCCTTCCTACGCTCGTCCATCTTGCCCTCCAGTTGGCTCGTCGCTATCGCCTACCTCACCGTATTCATTGTCACACACTATGATGCCGAAGGCGAGCCCGACGATTCCCGGCGAGCCACTCGGACTAGCTGAGCCGGTCGCCGGACTCAACGAGCCCTTTCTCGAGATAGAGCCCGACGGCCCTCTTCAGATCGCGCCGTGCCCTGTGCAGCCGCGACCTCACGGCGGCCGGCGTGAGACCGAGGACACAGGCGGTGTCCTCTGTAGACAACCCCTGGAACGTGCGCAGCTCGAAGACCGCCCTGTTCAGTTCCGCAAGTTCGTCGAGCGCGCCGGCCAGAACCTCCTGGAGTTCCCCGAACATGACGCGCCGCGCCGGGTTCGCCGTAGGGTCCGGCACATCCCGCTCGACCTCGCCGCCCTGGCACTTGACGGGCGCGTCCAGCGGGACCGTTTCGAGCTTCCTCTTGCGCAGCCTCATGAGGCACGCGTTCCGGGCGATGCTGTACAACCACGTCGAGAACATCGCGTCCTCACGAAAGCCTGGAAGCGCCTGGTAGGCCTTCAGGAAGACACCCTGTGACTGGTCCTCCGCGTCCTCGGGATTCCCAAGTATCCTCAGGCACTGGCGATAGGTTCTGGGAGTGTGCCTCCTCACGAGTTCGTCGAACGCCAAACGATCGCCGGCCCTGGCCTCTTCGACAAGCCGCGAGTCGTTCAAACCGTGCCGGTCCATCTGATCACCTTCTCTCCCTAGACACTTGACTCTGAGTGCAGCTGAAGCCACTTGACTATGTCACGTCTCCGCAGCAGGCCGACGATGGTCCCTCCCTGAAGGACGGGAAGCTGCCGGAACTCGGTCTTGGCGAGCTTCGTCATCGCCTCGGCCGCATCCTCTCCCGCGTCCACGCTCACCAGCTCGGCCGACGGCGTCATTACGTCCTGCACGCGCTTGCCGTCCCACTCCCCCCGAGCGAGCTTGCGGACATCACCGAGCGTCACCAGACCGACGAACCCGCTGCCGTCGCTGACGGCGAAGGCATGGTCGTCCGACTTCATGATGTAGTCATGGACCAGTTCGCTGACGGTGGCGGACGCCGGCACGGTCGGCGGTGGCGACATCGCGATGTCGCTGGCCGGCACGCCCTCGAGAATGTCGTGAACGACGACCTGCCTGTACCCCTGCACCGCAGCGCTGTGCAGGAACCACCCGATGAAGGCGAGCCAGAGGCCCCCAACGCCGGTCCCGAAGAACGGCAACCGCGCCCCGAACACCATGGATATGCCCATGAAGATGAGCAGGAGGCCTATCGCCCGGCCGGACCACGAGGCGTACCGCGTGGCCTTCCTGAAGTCGCCCGTCACTGCCCATATCACCGACCGCAGCACGCGCCCGCCGTCGAGCGGGAACCCAGGGACCAGATTGAAGAACCCGAGGATCAGGTTCACCGAACCCAGCCACAGCAGCATCGTCGCGAACGGACCGAGCGCCTGCGCGGCCGTCGCCGGCTCGCTGGAAATGGCATGCAGAGGCCCGGCCACGGCCCCGGTCACCATCAGGATCACCGCACCTATGACCAGACTGGTCACCGGGCCGAGGATCGCCATGAAGAACTCCGCCGCGGGCGATCCCGGCTCCTTCTCTATGCTGGACACGCCTCCGAACAGGAACAGCGTGATCGATTTGACAGGGATGCCCCTCGAGCGGGCGAACAGGGAGTGCGCGAGCTCATGAGCAAGAACGGAGACGAATAGCAGAAGCGACGCGAAAGCGGAGAGACCCCAGATGGCCGGTTTCCCCCACTGCGGGTGCATGCCTCCGAACGCCGTTCCCAGATTCCACGTGACAAGTCCGAAGATGACCAACCAGCTCCAGTCGACGCGAATCCGAATCCCGAACACGTTGCCGATACCGAAACCACGGTTCACGTAGGGACACTCCTCTCACAGGCCGCAGGGGTTGCGCCGAATGACTCAAGCCCGCGCGACATCTGCGCGGGAATCGTCGGGCACTCGGATAGCGCCGTTCGGCACGGAACGGAAGGACTCGATCTCAGCGTATCGCAGAGTGTGACGCGTATACTGCGCACCACAATGATTGCAAGGGTAATGGTTGCACCACTACCCGTCAAGTGCTTTCTCCCGGCGAGGGCGGCAGTTCCGGCGGTACGACCACCCTGACCGCGCCCTTCACCACCTGCAAGCGCACCGGCGTCTCCCCCACCAGGTCCCCATCCGCCTGGACGGGCATGACGCGGTCCGCCTCGATCTGCACCTCCGAGCGCGCCTTGAGCCATCGCACGTTGCGCTCGACCCGGGTCCAGGACGCCAGCGCCCGTCCCAGATGCCTGAAATACCCCGCCGGCGTCGGCGTCCACACGATGAGCACGTCGATAGAGCCGTCGTCCGGCTGGATGTCGGGCATGTTGGGCAGAGTCGGTCCCACGTGGAATCCGGCGTTGATGAGCGAGACCTCTATTCCTCTGAACTCGTGCACCTTGCCGTCGATGGTCACGCGGAAGTCCGCCGGAGGGAAGCTCAGCGTCTTCACCGCCCCTGTCATTATGTAGGCCATGAGTCCGAACCTGCGTTTGTCGTCGTGCCGCATCTTGCGGACCGTGTGCGAGCTGACGCCGACCCCGGCGTTCAGGAGGTAGAGCCGCCCGCCCAACCGCAGCGCATCTATCGACTTCACGCTGTGCTCGTGCAACGCCAGCTCCATCGCCTTCTCCGGAGACTTCGGAACGTCCAGATGCTCCGAGAGCATGTTGGCGGTGCCCATCGGTATTATGGCGAGCGGGACGTCGGTCCCGGTCAGCGCCTCGGCGACACCGGAGACCGTTCCGTCACCCCCGACGGCCACGATCATCGCGGCACCCTCGCGCAGGGCCCGCCTGGCCGCGTCCGACGCACGCTCGTCGCCCTCGAGGACCCGCAGATCGAAGCGGTCCTCGGCAAGCCAGCGGCTCGCCTGCAGGCGCACCTTGTCAACGTCGGCATGCATCGCCTTAGGGTTAACTATGATAGGAATGCTGTCCACGGCAACTCCCGGCCCCATGTCGTCCCCCGCCTCGCCGGCCGTCACTTCTTTCTGTGCAGGAATTTGGACGCCTTCCGCAGATCGTGCAGCCGCGCCACCAGGAACACTCTGTCGCCCGACTCGACCTTCGTAGGCCCCCTCGGTATGGCGAAGCCCTTCGTCGAAGGCCTATAGACACCGGAGATCACGCACTCCGCCGGGAACGCGGGATCCGCGGCGATCTCGCTTATCGTCTTCCCGGACACGAACGCGTCATCCGGCACGGTATCGACGACTATCGACGCCTCTCCCGCTCCGAACGTCGCTATCTGGCGCAGGTGCGGCTCGTCTATCTCGAGAAGGAGCTGGTTGACGAAGACGTCCACGATCCTCGACGTCGCTGACACGCCGGCCTTCACGTAGGCCGCCTCGTAACGCGGGTCGCGCATCCGGGCCACGACCTGCGGCACCTCGAAGCTCCGCGCGAGCAGCGAGAATGCCAGATTGTCGGCATCGACGCCCATGGTGGCAACCGCGACCTCCGCCCTCTCGATACCGGCCTCCTGCAGAATACCGATGTCGGTCGCGTTACCGCACACGACCAGCGCGCCGATCGTCGAGGCCAGCTCCTCGCAGACGTCGCGTGACTGGTCGATGATGGCTACGTCATGCCTCGCCTCGTCGAGTCGCGCGGCCAGGTTCGCGCCCACGAGCCCCGCTCCCGCTATGATGATGTACATGACCGGCTCACCTCCAGCTCCGCCTGCTGAACAGGAGCAGAAGCGGAACGATCTCGAGACGCCCCGCGAGCATACCAAATATGTAGACCACCTTCACTCCGGGTGCAAGGACCGTCATGTCGTGCCCCGAGATGAAACACGGCCCGATGTTGCCCAACGCGGAGAACATCCCGCTGGCCGACTCGACGACGCCGTGCCTCGACATGAGCGACGTCGCAAGCGCCCCGAGCAGCAGAAGCGCCATCCATGCGAAGAAGAGGGCGCCGACCCTGCGGGTCTCCTCATTCTCCACGATGACCTTGTCCACGACGACCGGCTGTAGCACCGACGGCCCGTGC
>CAZLTC010000085.1:0-7204 GCA_964562405.1 uncultured bacterium
AGGGTTCCTCTCGTTCACGTCCGTGCTGGTCCGCTTCGCCCTCACCATCGGGACTGCCATCGTTCTAGTCGGCGTGAGCAGTTTCGAGGGCATGTGCCTTGGACTCCGGCGACTGGGGGTCCCGGAGGTCCTCACGGTCCAACTGCTGCTGCTCTATCGCTACATCTTCGTCCTGGCAGACGAGGCCGCGCGCGTCTCACGCGCCAGGGCCCTTCGGTCATTCGGGCGCCGGGGCGGTGACATGAGGACGTTCGCCTCCATAGTCGGCCACCTCCTCTTGCGGACTATCGACCGCGCGGGCAGGATGCACGCGGCTATGTGCAGCCGCGGTTTCACGGGTGAGATAAGGCTCCTACGGAGGCTCGAGTTCCGCCGCACCGACTTCGCATTCGCCATGGGCTGGTGTGCGGCGTTCGTACTAATGAGGACGTGGGACCTGCCTCATCTCATCGGGAACCTGTTGAGGAGAATGGCGTGATGGGTGGACGCGCTGTCGACATCGAGGGGACGCACGCCGTGGAGCGGCACAGGATCGATGCGCACATGATACAGGTCCGGGATCTGGCCTACACGTATCCGGACGGTACACGCGCCCTCGACGGCTTCTCGTTCGAAGTCAGAACCGGGGAGTCGCTGGCTCTCGTCGGCGCCAACGGCGCCGGAAAGTCCACACTCCTGCTGCATCTGAACGGGTACCTGACACCTCTCGAAGGCAGCGTGACGATCGACGGCACGCCGGTGACGCGACACGCGCTGGCGGACGTGAGGCGCAAGGTCGGAATGCTCTTCCAGAACTCGGACGATCAGCTCTTCATGCCGACCGTCCTTCAGGACGTGGCGTTCGGTCCGCTGAACATGGGGCTTCCACCCGAGGCGGCGAAAGCGAGAGCGGGCGCGGTGCTCGAACGAGTGGGCGCTTCGCACCTGGCGGATCGTGCGCCGTACCACCTCTCGGCCGGCGAGAAGCGGGCAGTCGCCATAGCCACGGTGCTCGCGATGGACCCGGAGATCATAGTGATGGACGAACCGAGTTCGGGACTGGACCCGCGCGCAAGGCGCAGGCTCATCGGGCTGCTTGAGGATCTGGACCACACGAAGGTCATCGCCACGCACGACCTCGACCTGGCGCTCGAGCTGTGCGACCGCGTCATCGTGCTCTCGCAAGGACGCGTCGCGGCGGAGGGAGACGCCAGGTCCCTTCTGGGTGATGAGGAAACGCTGACATCGTGCGGACTGGAGCTGCCCCTGGGCCTCGCGGCCCACGGGTGAGAGCCTATGCATCCTCCCGGACGTTGCGCAGAAACTCGGCGCTGTCCTCCGGTCGTGCCGTGTTGATGTACATGCCGGTCCCGAGTTCGAAGCCCGCCGACCGAGCCACTCTGGGGATGATGGAAACGTACCAGTGAAGATAGTCCTGGTCCCGATCCTGCAGCGACGCGGACCGGACCACGTAGTTGTAGTCGGGATCCCGCAGCCCCACGTACAGCCTGCGCAACACCCGCCTCATGACGTGCGCCAGACCGGCCAAGTCCTCGGTCGATGCTTGCAGGAAGTCGGGCGAGTGCCGCCGTGGCACTATCCAGGTATGGAACGGAGTGGGCGCCGCGTACGGGACGAAAGCAACGAATCTGCTGTCCTCGAGCACCACCCGCCGCTTGTCTAGAAGCTCGTTCGCCAGCATGTCGCAGAACACGCAGTTCCCGTTGTCGTCGAAGTGGCGCCGTGCCTCCTCCGAACGCGCCCGGATCCTGTACGGGACCACGGGCACGCCGACGATCTGTGCGTGGGGATGCTCCAGGGACGTGCCCGCCCGCTCTCCGTGGTTCTTGAAATAGATCACGTGCTCGACCCGCTCATCCGCCGCCATCTTGCGCCCGCGCAGCTGGAAGGCGCTTAGGACGCGAGCCACCTCCTCCGGGCTTTCCAGCGCGGGGCAGGTGTTGTGCTTCGGCGACTCCACCACGACCTCGTGGTAGCCTGATCCGCTGATCGAGCGCCTGATGCCGTCCAGATTGCGGACGAGGTCCGCCGAGACGTTCAGTGCCGGGAACTTGTTCCGAATCACCCTGACCTGCCACGGTCCGGACACCGGCTCCCGCGATATCTCCAGCTCAGGTTCTTCGTTGCCGGGACAGAACGGACAGTCGGCAACCCACTGAGGGCGGTCGCCTGTCATTTTCGACTCGTCGGCCGAGTACTCGTCCGGCCGCTTCGCCCGCTCGCTTGCTATTACAACCCATTCCTTGGTGGCAATGTTCTGACGCAGTTCTGACACTGATGGATCTCCCTTCCGGACGTTGCGCGTCTCGCGACAGTCTACCAGCCCGCGCGCCGCACTGCCACCGCCGCAGCGAGCTACTTGCCCGTTTCGGATTCCGGCGTCGCCGCCTTGGGAGCGGGCTCGATGCTGTCCGTAAGGTTGTCGAGGTGCGTCTTGAACGCCTCGAGCGCCGCGGCCGTCGCCTCCGCATCGAGCGCCGCGCCCGCGGCGATCTTCGATGCCAGGTCGCGTGTCGACGTCAGCGTCGTCTTCTCGGCGGTCGTCTGCGTCCTCTTCACCCACTTGAAGACGCCCTCCGCGTCGGCAGTCGCCGCGGTCAGGTCGTGCTGCGCCTTCTTGACCGCCTTCGCCTTCACCGCGGCCGCAGCCACGTAGTAGTGATGTTCTGCAAGCGCATGCTGTGCCCGGGCGAACACGGGGCTCATGTCCTTGGTCGTCATCGCAGCTCCGCCCTCGAGGCCGGAGGCAAGCTTGGTCAAATCGTCGATTGAGCTCTTGAGCGCCGCCTTGCCGGGCCCGGTGTCGCGAGCCAGCTCGAGCCGCATGAAACCGGCGGCCAGACGCAGCTGCTGAACAGCCGTCTTCAGATCCTTCTTCTGGAGCGCATCGCGGGCCATCTGCATATGCACGCCGGGCTGGTCCGAGAACGTCCTCAGGACATCATCGCTGACCAGCACCTTCCCCTTCGGTATCGTGACCTTGGGCTTCTCCGGCGGCTTCTCGGGCTGCGGGCAGCCAACCGCCGCGATCGCGACGAGCGCGACCACCGCCAGTACCAGGATCCTTCGCATCGTATGCTCCTCCCCGTGTTGCGGCACGCCAGCTCGCTGCCGCCCGTCGCGCCGTTCCTTCGCGCGACCTTGGCCATCATCCTAGCACGCGCCGCCGAAGTTGCTCAGCCGATTCCTCATCCGGGCCGGCAGCCTCGTTCCACCGAAGCACCAGGGATGGGACGTTCCTTGACCTGTCGTTTGAATTGCGGTATAATTAGGGGAGAGAGTTCTTACAGTCGAACGCCCGGGGAGCATGCAGGGTTCCCGAGCACCGAAGATCCGGAGGTTCTTGATGCACAAGTCACCCCGCGTTGCCGCGTGGCTGGCCGTTGCCGTCCTGGCGGTGCTCATGTCGACCGCCGTCTGTGCGGCCGCCCGCCCCGCCTACTTCGACGACCGTGTTCGTGGGCCCCAGGACCCGCGGAACATGTTGTGGGAACCGAAACAGGCCGCCTTCGAGAAGCTGCAGGCAGTGCTCGAGGCGCCGATGGACGCCGCGCGGGCCTCGCAGGAGGACTACGACGTCAACTACTACGATCTGGACATAGAGATCGACGACGGCGCTGAGACCGTGGCAGGCTCCGTAACGATGAGGGCCACGAGCACGGTCTCTGGCCTCACTCAGGTCGTCCTGAACCTGTACGACAACATGGCAGTGGACTCGGTCATGCTGCAGACGGGACTGCCCGCGTCCTACGCGCACAACAACGACTTGCTGACGGTCGACCTGGGGAGTCCGCTGGGATTGGGTGAGAGCTTCGAGCTCGAGGTGTTCTACCACGGCGCGCCCATCAACGACGCCCTCGACTTCTCGACGCACGGCGCCGGCTATGCAATCGTCTCTAGCCTGTCGGAGCCGAGCGGCGCCCGCCAGTGGTGGCCCTGCAAGGATACGCCTGCGGACAAGGCCGACTCCGCGCGCATCGCCATCACCGTCGACGACGCGCTCACCGCGGTCTCGAACGGCGTCCTGGAGTCGGTGGTCGACAACGGCTCAACCAAGACATACGAGTGGGTCGAGGACTACCCCATAACCACGTACCTCGTGTCGGTCGCCATCTCCAACTACTCACACTGGACCGACTACTACGTCCATCCGGGCGGCACGATGCCGATCGAGAACTACGTCTACCCTGAGCACCTGGCGAACGCTCAGGAGGATCTCGGCATCACCCCCGACGTCATCACGATGTTCGCGGGGGTCTACGGCGAGTACCCGTTCGTGAACGAGAAGTACGGCCACGCCGTCTTCCCGTGGGGCGGCGGTATGGAACATCAGACCTGCACGAGCTACGGCAGGGTCCTCATCCGCGGCGACCACTACTACGACTGGATCCTGGTGCACGAGCTGTCGCACCAGTGGTGGGGCGACTGCGTGACGTGCGAGACGTGGGACGACATCTGGCTGAACGAGGGGTTCGCGAGCTACTCCGAGGCGCTGTGGTTCGAGAGCCTCGGAGGCTCGCAGGCGTATCATGATTACGTCGACGGCTATGACTACTACGGCTACTTCGACGGACCCATCTACCACCCCGACGCGACCTTCAACAGGACGGTGTACGACAAGGGCGCCCTGGTCCTGCACATGCTGCGCCGCGTCCTGGCTCTCTCGGCGGGATCGCCTCCTGGTTCCGACTTCCCCGCGGAGTCGTTCTTCGACGTCGTCGCGTCGTACCGGCAGGACCACGAGTACGGCACCGCCACGACGGCCGACTTCCAGGCCGAATGCGAGGCGGAGTACGGCTCGAGCCTGGACTGGTTCTTCCAGGAATGGGTTTACGGGGAGAACAGGCCCGACTACGAGTGGTCGTGGGTGGCCAGCGACCAGGGCCCGCCGTACGACGTGATGGTTCACGTCGACCAGGTCCAGACGAACGCGGGGCTCTTCACCATGCCCATCGACATCCAGGTCGAGACTGCAAGGGGCGACACGTTTGTGACCGTCTGGAACAACCAGTGGAGCCAGGACTTCTTCTTCGCCGTCGACGACCAGCCGACCGGCGTGAACTTCGACCCGTCCGACTGGGTGCTCAAGTACGCCACGGAAGTGAGCACCGGCGTGCAGGAGGGCGGAAGTGCGCTGGCGCTGCAGACACCCGCCAACCCGGCGCGCCCCGGCGCGCGGCTCTCGTTCACCCTCCCGCAGGCGGGACACGCCGCTCTCAGGATCTACGACGTCTCGGGCAGGCTCGTGACCACGCTCGTCGACCGCGACGTCTCAGCGGGCGACCACAGCACCGTCTGGAACGGCCGGAGCGAGGACGGTGCGCAGGCCGCCTCGGGCGTCTACTTCCTGAGACTTACGACCGACCACGGCGAGGCCTCGGCCAGGATGGTGATGCTCAGGTAGAACCCGCCTCGGCACGGTGGCCCGAGATGACAGACGGCCCCCCGCCACGCGGCCGGCGACGCCCCAAGATGACAGACGGCCCCCCGGCACGCGGCCGGCGACGGCCCAGGACGCCAGACGGCCCCCCGCCACGCGGCTGGGGGCCGTCTGATCGTGCCTGCCTGTCATCCCCGGAGCCATCCAGACCCCGGTTCCGACGGCTAGTCCTGTCCCGGCTTCCAGACCTCCCAGACGCGGCCGACAAGTTCGGGCCCCGGCGTCAACGTCTTCTTGCCGGGCTGCCACCCGGACGGAGTGGCCTCACCGGTCGCCCGCACGTGGCGGAATGCCTTGAGCTGGCGGACGGTCTCCTCAACGTTCCTGCCCACGGACGGAGTGAGAACCTCCATGGCCTGAATGACACCATCCGGATCAATGATGAAGCGTCCGCGTATGTTGACGCCTGCGGCTTCTTCGTAGACACCGTAGACCGACCCGACGCGGCCACCGGCATCAGATAGCATTGGGAATGGGATGCCGCCATCAACCATCTTGGATAGCTCCACCTCGTTCCATATCTTGTGCGTGAACCTGCTGTCGGTGCTCATCGAGAGGACCTCGGCGTCAAGCTCCGTAAGCTGCTGGTATGCGTCGGCAACTGCCGACAGCTCCGTGGGTCAGACGAAGGTGAAGTCACCCGGGTAGAAGCACAGGAGCACCCACTTGCCCCTGTAGTCCGAGAGCTTGACGTTCTTGAATCCAGTCCCGGCGATGTACGCCGACGCCTCGAAGTCCGGCGCCTCATGGCCGACGCGCGCCGCAGCCATCTGCCTTCCTCCCTGTGGTCTCGATCCGCTCTCCGCCTGGGCCGGCTCCGGGCCTATCGGCCCCCCTGCCGCCTGAACGCACGAGTCCTTTTCTGCCGTCATCGGCTGTCTCCTTCCCTCCGTCTGTGGCGAAGCTCCGTCCGGTCTCCGGAGGGACCTCGCCGGCTTCACTATCTACTCCCGGGTCGCCTCGACGCGCGGCGAGGCGTCCGGCAGGCCGGTGATGCTCAGGTAGCACACCGACGCGTCAGGGCCGCATGCCGGACTGGCGCAAGATGCCTGCAGGCTGCGGCCCCTCGAGCTTCTCCCACTCACCGTACGTGGGATTGGGCAGAACGAACCAATCGAGCCCCCAATGGCAGGAGGCATCATCGACGGCGCCGGCTTTCGCTGCGATCGCGTCGAGACGATCGCCCGTGGTGGCATCGGCGGGGAGCTTCGGCGCCGCAAAGATCTCCGAGAAGTCGCGCAGGTTATCCCCGAAGTACATGAGCACGTTGTACCGCGCGCCAGCGGCGTCCCTCCTCGGTGACTTGTCGGACGGTGCTCCGTCGGGTCTCAGATAGAGACGTTCCCGAAGTCCCTCAGACCCGAGGCCGGCTCCCTCGAGCGCCTTCGCTGTCCACTCCAGGTTGCGCTCGTTCCTGTTGGACAGGTAGATCACGCTGACGCCGAGCGCTTCCGCCCTGTCGATGAACTGCTTCGCCCCGGGCACCAGGCCGACCTCGCCCACACCCTCCTGCTCGAAGCGCGCCCACAGCTCATCCGAGTAGTCGAGTCCGTTCACGTAGAGGAACGTCTGGAAGGTCGAGTTGTCGAGGACGGTCTCGTCGATGTCCATCACCACGGCGGGACGGAGCGGCGCGGGGTCGGCGTCCTCCAGGATCTCCTCCAGCCTGAGGCTTGCCCCGGCATAGATCCCCATGCAACAGGCGCGGTACTCCGCGGACGTCTGCACGTAGAGGTTCGCCGAGAGTGCGCCCTGCTCCGCCGG
>CAZLTC010000086.1:0-7023 GCA_964562405.1 uncultured bacterium
TCCAGACGTCTTACTTCTTCATGCTGAACTGCCTTCTGCACTCCCGTGTGCAGACCGGTCTGGAATCCAACACAGAGGTCTACGACGAGGACGTCAACGTCTATCTCGCCCACCTGTTGAATGCGCACATCGACCCGAAGTATCTGTTGCGTACCGGACGCCTGATATGCCTCGACGATTCAGAGCTCTTCCGGATGATAGCCGACTGCGAGACGGACCGCCAGCGATACGAGATCTACAAGGCCAACGCGGACCATCTTCTCATGTCGGTCGCTGTGTTCGACGTCTTCGACGACAGGCACCGCCACCACAAGTCCACATTCCACATTCCCAAGACCGTATACATAGCCCGGGCGGCCGCCTACTTCGCGGCCGCGTCCTCGTACGCAACGCGGATCGGTCGTGGCACCACACCGATCTCGGAGACGCTTGCCAAGCTCTCTGAGGGCATCGAGAGCTACGTCACGATACTGTTGTACATGCGTGGGCAGTATCTCAACTTCATCCGTCGGTACTCCGATGGCGAGCTGTTCCATCTCGAGCGCTCCATCGATGACATCAGGAAGGAAGAGGTCATCGAGCAGCGCCGGAACGAGTTCCTGGACATCTACCACGCATGGATGAACACGCGCGAGGACGACCTTCTTGAACGTCTTGACGAGAGTGCACAGCTTCTACGCGAGGTCGACCCGACCTTCGAGTTCGACTCCTCGCGAGACGCTCGGGCGCGATAGCTCGAAGCGCTGATCACGAGAAGGCCCTCCTCGGCCGCGAGGCGGGCCTTCTCTCGTTACGTACCCGAAACCACGTCCGCGTGGCGTTCGCTCTGGTTTCTCATCCCGCGAACCCCGGCAGCGCGCCGACGGAACATCCCGGCGCCGCCGTTCACTTCTGAGGAATGAAGAGGTCCTGGCCAACGGCTATCAGGTTCGGGTTGGTGATGTTGTTCGCCGCGGCGATCTCTTGAACCGTGACACCGTACTTGGCCGCGATGCTCGCCAGCGTCTCTCCTCGCTGAACCGTGTGCGAGTACCCGGTTGAGACCGCCGACTTTACGGCATCGAGATCCTGCCTTAACCGCTCGTTCTCTGCAGTGACCTCCTCGAGCATGATCTGGAAGCGATGGAGCACATCCTCTCTGTCGCCCTCCCTGCTCTGGTCGACGTTGCGGATACGCCCCTCCAGCTCGATCCCTAGCTGCTGCTGCCCGTTACGCACGGCCTCGAGTCCTCTGGAAAGCTCGCTGTCGACGTCGGAAAGCTGCTTGGAGACGTCGTCGATGGCGCGGCGCATGGCCTGCATCTCGTCCTCAAGGGCCGTGATTCGACCGTCGAGCTGCAGCACCTTCTCAGACAAACCCGCCTGCCGCCTCTCGAAGTCGTTCTGGGCCTCCCAGACGTCCGACTTGACTGCCAGGCCGCCCGTCCCGCATCCGCTCTGGGACAGACCCACCAGGAAGAGTGCGGCTACGATGAGACCTCTGGGGACCCGGAAGCCGGCGGACGGACCGACCCTGTGCGAATCGCATACTCGTCTCAATGGTCGTCCCTCCGTCTGTCTCGCCTCACGCGCTGCGGCACTCCGGGCGGAAGTGCGCGCGGCGGTGCGAGTCACCAGATCTGTCTATTCAGAGACCGTGAAGTGATCCCTGCGGTTCTTCGCCCAGGCTTCCTCGCTGCTCCTCGGATCGAGCGGACGCTCCTCGCCGTAGCTGATGGTCGTGATGCGCTCGGCCGACACGCCGAGACCGACGAGATACCTCCTCGCGGCGAGCGCACGCTGCTCGCCCAGAGCCATGTTGTACTCGTTCGTGCCACGCTCGTCGCAGTTGCCCTCTATGAGCAGGTCGACGCGCTCGTTGTTGTCGAGCCACGCCGCGATGGCCTGCAAGATGGCCTCATCGCTCGCGCGGATATCGTACCTGTCGAAGTCGAAGTGGATGTTCTCGAATGCCGACGACAGCGGCTCGACGTAGATCGTGTCACCGGAGTCCGTAAGAGGCAGGTCTTCACCGGTGAGGGCGCTTGCGTCCTCGGACATCCCCTGCTCCGTGACCGGCTCAGTGACGGGCTTCTTGCCGGCGCACCCCGGAAGCAGGAACATGGCACCGACCACAAGGACCGCGGCAAGCAGAAGAACAGCGACTCTACGCATTTGGAACCTCCTCCAAAGAAGTCCTTCGTCCTAGTTAGACCAGGCCGGGCTCAGGTAGTCCCCGGAACCGCTCGTCAATTTGACCTGTTCTTGCTCATATATGTCAAGCATATAGAGGTCGGACTTGCCTCCCGACTTCACGCTGTACGCAAGATGCCTCCCGTCGGGTGCCCATGCTGGGTCTTCCTTCTGCTGTGGGCCGGTCGTGAGCCTGACCACCTCCTTTGTCTCGACGTCAACGGTGCAGATCTGGAATATGCCTTCGATCCTGGAGGTGTAGGCTATCAGGTTTCCCTCGGGGGACCAGTCCGGGGACGTGTTGTACCCTCCCTGGAAGGTCACGCGTTCGGCCGTACCGCCTGTGGAACTCATCACGTAGACCTGCGGGCTGCCGGACCGGTCCGATACGAAGGCGACCTGCATCGCGTCCGGAGACCAGCATGGGGACGATTCCGTGCTCCTTCCGTAGGTCAGGCGCCTGGGTCCTGACCCGTCAGCCTTCAGCCTGTATATCTCAGGATTGCCGTCCCGTGACAGCGTGACAAGCAGGTCTCGGCCGTCGGGCGACACGGCGGGGAACGCATTCAGGCCGGGGAAGGACATGAGACGCTGCGTGGCCCCGGATAGGACGTTCACCGAGTCTATCTCCTGCCTCGGCCCTCTGAAGTTCGTATACGCGATCCGCTGTCCGTCGGGGAACCAGTCCGGATACATGGCCATCTGGCTGTCCCTGGTCACCCGCCTTCTGCTGCCTCCGTCGTAGTCCATCGAGTAGATCTCCTTGGTGCCGGTGGCATTCGACACGAAGGCGATCCTGGTCTCGGCGATACCGTCCTCGCCCGTCAGCCTCTTGATGATGTCGTCAGACAGCCTGTGCACGGCCGCGCGCCACTCGTCCGGCGCCCCGGAGTACCGCCGTCCGAAGATCGCTCTCCCCTGCCCCAGGTCGTAGATCGTCGCCTCGAGTGAGAACTCCGAGAGCCCGGAGTGGAACTCACCCTTGACGAGGATCTCGCCTCCGAGAGCAAGCCACTCGGCGAAGTCGATTCGTCCGGTGAGCCTGTCGTCGGCCTCGTTCTCGTCCACGAACTCGCGGTTGGCGACCACGTCGAAATAGCCCGAGTTCGACAGGTCGAACGTCAGGACGTCGCGGATACCGTCGGCGTCCGCGCTCCCCGTTCCGGTACCCTCGAACGGCGGGATCGCAATGATGACCTTCTCGCCGAACCCCTTCTCGATGTGCAGCCTGACACCCTGGCCATACAGACTCGTCGGCAGAAACACGGCCGTGAGGGCGAAGGCGGCGACCAGTATCACCCGAAGGCGCGCTCTCAGAGACAACTGGTGGCTCCTCTCTACTCTTTCAGGATCGTGAAGTCGATGGTGACCTCGAGCCTGTTCTCCATGTAATCGTCCGGCAGCGGTGGGAAGGGCGCGGAGTCGCGCACGGCCTTGACCGCCGACTGGTCGACGGTCGACCGCCCGGACGAACGGGATACTCGAACGTCACGCACTGAGCCGTCCCTGGCTATCACGAAGGCGACGGACGCCGTAAGGGAGTCCTCGACGATCAGCCGCGCGCTTGGCTGCGACCAATTCGAACTGACCTTGCCCTGGACGACCGAGAGATACCAGCTGTACGGAAATCTGGCCGCCGACACGCGCGCCGTGCTGGTTTGAGCTGGCGCGCTCTCCGTCTTGCGCTCCTGGGTCGGCTGTGGATTCTCCGGTCTCTGCTGGTCCTGGGCCTTCAACCTCTCTTCGAGTCGCTCCTCCAGCGTGCGCTCCGTCTTCGGGGCGGGCGGCTTCAGGATCACGCGTTTCGGCTCGGGCTTAGGAGCCGGCTCCTCGGGGATCGTCTGCTCTTCCTCGACCGGCTTCGTTTCCTCTACCGCCGGCTCCGGAGGGGTTGGCTCCTCCACCTGCGGCGTAGCGGCCTGCGCGGGTATGTCCACGAGCTCGACCATGTAGGTGTCGAGCGCCGCGTCGTAGTGCCTAGAGAGCCCTGGCACGAACGGCAGAGCCACGAGAACGATCACGTGTATGATGGCCGATATGAAGAGGATCCGTCCCATCGCACTCCCGTTCCTACTGCGGCGGCTTCGTGGCCATTGCCAGCTTGAAGATCCCTGCGTTCCTGACGGTGTCCAGCACCTCGACGACGCGCCCATACCTGATGTCGGCATCGGCCTTGATGAGCACAGCAACGTCCGCGCGAGCTGTCCTTATGTTGCTGAGGCGGTCGCTCAACTCATCCATGGTCACGCGCTGGCCTTCGAGATAGACCCTCTCGTTCTCCGTGATGGAGATCGTGAGAACGTCGGCCACGTCTATCCGCTTCGGCTCCGCCGAGGGCAGGTTGACGTCGATGCCCTGCTCGATCATAGGGGCCACGATGATGAAGATGATGAGCAGCGTCATCGTGACGTCCACGAGAGACGTCACGTTGATGTCGTGCACCACCTCATCGTCGTAGTCCCGCCTGCGCCTTCTCAAGATGAAGCCTCCCCCGCCGCCTAGCCGAAGTTCCGCTCTATGGTGGAGACGATCTCGGAGGAGAAGTTCTCCATCCCGATGGTGAGGGTCCGTACCTTGTTCATCAGGTAGTTGTATCCGACCAGGGCCGGAATGGCGACCGCCAGCCCCGCCACGGTGGTCGTGAGAGCCGCCGACACGCCGGGTGCCACGCTGCTGATGCTGGCGCTCCCGGTCACCGACATCGCGGCGAAGGCCTTCATGATGCCCCACACGGTCCCGAAGAGCCCCACGAAGGGCGCCACTCCCGCGGTCGTCGCCAACACGATGAGGTACTTCTTGAGGTCTATCACCTGCTCCGACACCGTGCGTTCGAGACTCCGCTCCACGCCGTCGACGTGAATCATCGACAGCTCACCTCTGGCCGCCGCGGGCCCGCCGCGCCCGAGCAGAAGAGCCAGATCCTGAAGCGCCGCCCCGAGCACGGCCGAGAACGGCGACTCGTCCATGCTCCTTCTGTCCGCGTAGCTATTGATCGTGCCGTCAGGGTCCGCTCTGAACTGCTCCCTCAGAGCGTTCGACCTCCTGACGGCCCGGCTCAGCATGCTGTGCTTGTGGAAGATGATGGCCCACGAGTAGACCGAGACCATGAGCAGCAGGACCACGATGGCCTGCCCCACGAAGCCCGACTGACTAATGCTGGTGAAGAGTCCCGTTCCCAATGTCCCGTCTCCTCTCAGTCGGCCGGCGGCGGGTCGCCGGTTGCGGTGGCGCTGTCCATGATGTACGAAGTCCACCTTTGCTCTATCGCTCCGAGGGAGTCCGACAGAGCGCGTTCGAGCGCCCCCTTGAGCGGGGCCTGCGTGCGCGATACGTATGAATAGAACTCCCTGTACGACTCGCGGCCGAGGTCCTCCATAAGGAACGCCGTGAATGACCCGGCCGCCGCCTCACCGACCGTACGCTCAACTTCAGAGTAGCCCGTGGGCTCGACGACGTCGCCGAGGTTCGGCAGTGAGCCTCCAATATGCAACTCTGCCGCGACCTCTGCAACAGGCTTTCCTGCTATGTACCGTCCGACGTAGACCGCCAGCCCGTCTTCAAGAAACGGATTATACATCTTGCCAAGAACCCGCGCACCGCCGACCTTCGCCACTTCACGGGTCAGCATCACCTCAGCCGGGCCTTCCCAGGCCACGTGAACGGCGTCTGCCCATGCGACACCGTGCGCCGTGGCGGCGTTGCCTGTCACCCTGGTCTTCTCCCCAAGCGACGGGTAGACGTAGCAGTCTATTCGGCCGAACCCACCACCGACGACACTGCGCGTCCTCACAACCGCCGAATCGACCGCCAGCACGGCATCATCCACCACATTCTGCGGCGTCTCGCCGGGGAAGTGCACCGAAGCCTCCTCCGTGTCAACGGTCCTCCACCCCTCGAGCGGATTCGCCCCCTCGGGCGGCGCCCCCGAGCCGATCCAGCTCATGACGAGAACGAAGAAGGCCGCGAAGGCCGTCGCCGCCAACCTCGCCCGCTTCTTCGTGAGACCGAACACCGGCCCCGCGGCTATTCCGACGAGAACGAAGAACCACACATAGAAGAGATCCAGCTCCATGGCCAGGCTGACCACGAATGGACTGGCGTCGGGAGGCAGGAACGCCGCGAAGTTCGCCCCCAGCGTCGCCGAGTGGGTGAGCGGGAGCAGCGCCGAGAGGACGAGCGCGCCGACTCCGACCGGCACGGAGGCGTACGCCACGGCTGAGAAGGCCGTGGCGAATCTGGCGCCCCCACCGAAGGCCCGCGCAGACAGCATTAGGAAGAGCGTCTGGATCACGGTTACGACGGGAACGGATACCAGCGCGGTAACAACGCTGAACATCACCGCCGCGCTGCGGAGCCCCTCGATGTCGGCGCCGCTCAGGACGGCCTGGGTGCGGAGCACCTCGTCCATGACGCCGGTCTCAACGGTGAGTATCCTCCGGATCAGCACGGAGAGGACCACGAAGAGGAGCGGGACCACCCAGTGCGGCCGCAGGGCGATCCGTCGAAACGTCTGCGATGGGAACAGGAGCACGAGAGTGAGGGCCGCCAGCGGGTTGATGGTCCGCTCGGCCGCGCCCGGTCCGGGCTCCGATGGCCCCACACCGGCGCCGGGCCCCGACTCACGCGCACCATCGACCGCATCGCGCGTCGGCTGCTTCGGTTCGTCGATCATAGGCTGCGCATCTTCCTCTTGCGTGACTCGAAGGTAGCTATCTGCTTGATCCCGGCCCGCTTGAGGAGCCGAAGAGCCAGATCGTAGTCCATCCCCACCTGGTGCGGAGCGTGGGCGTCCGAGCCGAGCGTCACCGCGACGCCCCTCTCTCCACACGACCTGAGGAACGGGAGGCTCGG
>CAZLTC010000087.1:0-7015 GCA_964562405.1 uncultured bacterium
CCGATACTCTTTCAGTACAAGGAAGTAGCCGACGCATCGAGCTGCACGGTGGGTGTCGAGGACCCCACGGAACAGGTCGGTTTGCAGTACGTCTTCAACGGCCTCTACGAATCCAACGCGGCGGTGCTCCGGAATCGCATGACCGTGCTCTTCTCTACAGCACCGCCCGAGTTCGTCGCACTACCCTGGTTGCTCATCGACGAGATCGTCGCGGACGACACCACGGGAGGAGACGGAGACGGCGTGATCGAGCCCGGAGAGACGGCGTCGCTCTCCATTGGATTGCGCAACGATGGAGACGCAGAGGCGGACAGCATCCTCGTCAGCCTGGCCAGCAGCGACACGACAGTGACCGTCGTAGATAGCCTCGCGTCCTACGCACTGATACCGGCAGGCACGACGGGATCGGCGGACTCCGGAGGATTCATGGTGAGGGTCGATCCGGCTTCTCCCGTGGGGACGGTGCTCATGACGATGCGTATCGAAGGGAGTCCCGGCGGCACGCAGCGTGGACTCAGATTCGACCTCGAGGTGGAGCAAGGCCAAGAGGCTACGTCGGCCTTCGGGCTCACGGCCTGCTATCCCAATCCGTCTCGGCAAGGCACTACCGTGTCAGTATCGCTCCCGGAGACACGGCGCGTGACGGCAAGGGTGTACACGCTGTCGGGACGGCTCATCGCCACCCTGTTCGACGGATCGCTCCAGGGAGGAAGGCACTCCCTGACCTGGGACGGGCGGGACCACAAGGGCAGGCTGTCGGCCAGTGGCGTCTACTTCATGAGGGTCACCGCGGGCAACGAGTCGCGCACGATGAAGGCGGTGCTACTGAAGTAGCGACTCCCGCGGGGCGACACGCCGTGCAGCCCAGGAGCCGCAGTCAGCTCGCTCTCGGAACAAGACCTCCCTCACCAGTCGATGAGGGAGGTCTGGACATCGTCTTGGCGGTGAGCCGGGGCCCGCTAGGACACTCCTTGGACCTTCCGGGCCGGCTACCGGTACAGCGCCTTGATCGCTCCCCAGCTGGTGTTCTCGACGGGGTTATCCGAGTTCCCGATGGCCGCCCAGAGGATGTACCAGCCTAGTTCCTCCACGCTGGAGTCCGAGCCGAAGAAGAAGCCGATCGAAACCGTCTCCCCGATCCAGGGCGTGAGGTCGAACGAGTCGGTCCTGAACTCGGTTGCGTCCTCCCCTGTGAAGCAAGGGAACGGGCCGATACACGAGTTGTCCCAGTCGCCGAACGCATCGTAGCCGTACGCCGGTGTGAGCAGGCTCCACGTCGTGCCCCCGTCGGTGGTGATGCCGACCATTCCTCCGTCATAGCCGTCCTCCATGACGTAGAAGTGGCAGACCTCCAGGCAGTTGCAGTCTTCACCGAGCAGTGTCGGGCCCACCCAGGCAGCGTCGGCCGCGCTGCTCGGATAGACACCAGCCAGGCCAGTGCAGAGGACGTTCGTAACCTCGGTGCCCCCACAGGCCGTATCGGGGACAGCCTCGGGAGCGGCGCCCCAGTCCCACGCGTTGAGCTGGATCCCACACTCCTCGTGCACGAACTCCTCGTCGCTCGTGTTGAAGTCCCACTTCTTGCAGATGGTGGTCAACGGTGAGCACTCCTCGACGGCCTCATTCCAGTAGACCGCGAGCACGAATTCGCACTCGTCTCCGTCAGACCCGTCGACCACGAGGTAGTACGTGCCGGGGTCGAGGCAGCTGACCGGCCAACTGTAGTCGTCGTACTCGACGCAGTCGCCCTCGTCGCAGCTTCCCAGAAGGAACCAGTCGAGGTCGCACAGGTCGGGCCGATACCAGAGCGAGATGCCGATGTCCGAGCACGGCTCGTCTATGGTGAGTTCGAACACAGCCTCGCCGCCCTCCTCGGACCATGGGATCCCGCAGGCGGGGTAGCCGTCGACGTTCGTGGGCCCTCCGACGTTGCTGCTCCAGATGGTCTGCCCGATAGCGATCGGGACGGCTCCCGAGCAGTCGAGATTGCCTCTCGTCAGGATCTCCGTGGGTGGCTCCTTGGGCTTGCGGGTCTCCATCCACTTGGGTCCTGCCGCGCCTCCTACGACCGCGGTCGCCAGGATGACAACCAAGACAATAGCCATGCTCCTCATGACGCGCTCCTCTCTCATCCAATGTGCCGTCGGTGGTAGTCCACGCACGGCGCTCGATCACCAACGCATACCATACCACACGTGCGGCCCAAGGCTCAACTCGCGGATGATCTTTCGGGACGGCGGGACTACTTGACGAGAGCAAGCCGCTCCCGCGCTTCGCGCCCGCACGCGGCGAGCCGCACGAAGTAGACGCCACTTGCGACCTCCGCGCCGGTGTCGTCACGCCCGCGCCATACGGCAGCGTGCCGACCGGCGCCCCGCGGTCCATTCACGAGTGTGGCGACGAGTCTGCCTCCGGCCGAGTAGATCTCGAGGCGCACCTCGCTCGCTACTGGCGTGTCGAAGGCGATCACGGTCTCCGGGTTGAACGGGTTCGGCGTTCCCGGAAGAAGGCGAAGAGTCAACGCCGCGCTGTCGATGCCGGTGTCCGCCGGGGTGAGCACGACCGTCGAAGTAGAGACCGGGGCGACCGAGGCGACCGCAACGACGGCGGTGCCGTCCGTGAGGCGGCCGACGAGCGTGCCGCCGTCGGCGGTGTAGTCCGTGCCCGGGTCGGCCGGGACGTAGTGCCTGACGTCGTACCACGTCTCGTGGTGGTTGTTCTCGACGCTCGAGGTCACGACCCCTGCCGTGTCGGTCTCGACGGAGAACGTGATCTCGCCGAGCATCCAGGGCGTCTCGGTATCCCTGTAGCCGTCCCCATCCGTGTCGGCCGTGAAGAACGATACGTCCTGGCCATCGACCTGCACCCAACGCCAGGCGATGGTCTGGCCCAGAGGTCCACGGCGGAGCGTCGGAGATGCGGCTCGGATCTCGGCGGCCAGCTCTCGCGGGTCGTCGATGCCGTGCTCGGCCGCCCGCTCGAGCGACATCGCGTCCAGGCTGTCGGCAACAGCCAGGTTCTCGCCCTGGTCCTTCCCGAGAGCCGAGGTCTGCACGTGCAGCGGGTATCCGGGGAAGGCCACATCCTGCTCCCAGTCGTCGCCGCTCGCGAAGTCGTTCCGCCCGAGTGAGTTTGTGCCGGAGTTCAGGAACGTCTCGAACCTGTGTGTGTGGCCGGCGAGCGCGAGATCGAAGTCGCCGGCGCTCATGAGGTCGCGCACCGCCGTGACATTGGTTGTGTTCCAGACAAGGCGGTCGTAGTTCGGCCCGTGCATGAGAAGGAGGCGTGGGCGGTCCGATGAACCAAGCCCGGCCAGATCGTTCTGGATCCACTCCAGGGCTTCAGTGGACGGCCCGTGGCACCGGTAGAGCTGGAAGAGACCGCCGTCGTACTGAGTGGTGACACCATAGAAGCGCGCCGATCCCAGCGTCACGACGGAGTTCTCGAACCTGTTGATCTCGTGGAAATACCGCATGTAACCGCCGGAGTCGTAGCTCTCGCCGTTGTTGTAGTAGTCGTGGTTCCCCGGTATCACGTAGACGGGCATGCGGAGTTCGGCCACGGCGCCCAGGAACTGCTGGGGCCAGTCGTGGCCGTTGTTCATGTTGTCGCAGATGTCACCCGTAACGACCACGAGCTCGGGGTTCAGGAAGTTCGCTTCCTGGACGAAGATCTCGAGCCGTTCGAGCGAGGAGTATCCGCTGCCTTCGTATCCCACGTGCGTGTCTGTGATCTGGATGAAGCCCCAGCTCTCGGGGTAGGTGTCGTACACGCGAACGGCCGATTGGGACTCGTACACGGTGCCCGCGACATCGATCTCAATCCCGTAGAAGCCAGCGGGCGTGTCACCCGGCACGTCAAGAACGATCTCCTGCACTGTCGCAAGCCCGTCGGCGTAGAGCATGACGTCCAGGTCGTTGCCCGAGATGACGTCCCGGGCAGTCACTGAAACCGTCGTAAGAGGGAGCGTCGCGCCGTCGAGCGCCGTGAGATCGGCCGTCACATCACCAACGGTGAAGCTCCCGGCAATGCCGATGTACGACGTGAAGCCCTCTCCGGCCGTCCTCAGGACGGGCTGACCCAGACGTGGTGCGAAGAGGTCGTCCGAGAACCAGGGCTCTCCCGCGACGGCCGCGAGCGGCGCTGCCAGCACCGCGACCAGAGCGATCCAGAGTATCAGGGTGCGATGCGCATGCATGATGCGACCTCCAGTGCTCGGCGCAGCTTGCCGGGCGCAGTTTGCCTGGCAGGAGCTACCTGAGCAGCGCCATCTTCCGCTGCTCGACAAGCGCCCCTGCCTGAATCCGGTACAGGTAGATCCCACTGGCCACCTGGACTCCCCGATCGTCCCGACCGTCCCAGACCGCTTCGTGAGAGCCGGCGGGAAGAAGTCCCTCAGGGAGTTCGCGTACGAGTCGGCCGGCCACATCATAGATGGTCAGCCGCACTTCCGCCTGGACGGGCAGGTCGAAAGCGAGGGTTGTTCGTCCTCTGAACGGGTTGGGCACGTTGGGGCTCAGGACCGACATCGTGGGCGTCATGTCCGCGGGCGTTCCCGTCGCCGGCGGCGGGAACAGGTACTGGAGGGTCACCGGGAACCGCTGCGCCCAGTACCACTCGTTGTGCACGCCGCCCTCGTCCTCGACCACCATGAGATCGTCGTCCAGAACGAATCCCTGCCCGATCATCAGATCGCGCATGGCACGCAGGTCGTCGATGTAGTCGTCGACCCCGTTCCCGTCTCCGTCCTCCATCGACCCCGATTCGATCGTCCCCATGTCCATGTAGACCCTGGCCGGCGGTTTTGGCATGCTCCCGGCGTAGTCGAGCAGTTCGTGTCCGTCCCACCAGATGGACGGAGACAGGGCGCCGATGAGGCCGAACGCGTCGGAGTGAGCGTAGACGGCGTACAGAGACATGAGGCCGCCGAGCGACGACCCGGCCAGACCTGTGTTCCCGGGCCCCGTGAGGGTTCGGTAGTTGGCATCGACCCACGGCATCAGGACGTCGATGAACTCCTGGAGATGCGCCTCGCCGCCTCCCCCGTCGCCGTAACCCGGATCGAACCAGGGGGTGTACTCGTAGATCCTCCCCAGGCCTCCGTTGTCGACGGAAACGACGATGATCGGCGACATCAGCCCCGCCGGGATCAGACTCTCGCACGCCTCGTCCACCTCCCACTCGCCGGCGAAGCTCGTGGCCTGATCGAACACGTTCTGACCGTCGAACATGTAGAGCACGGGGTAGCGGACGTCCGGTCTCGTGTTGTAGTCCGGAGGCAAATAGACCCACACCCGACGCCCGTCCAGAAAGCCGGGCACAGTGTGTGTCGTCACGTCTCCCGTGATGGTGCTGTTTGCCGGCAGATCCGCCCAGTTGGCCACGGTCAGGTTCAGGGTATCGGCACCGGTGACGGCATGCGTGCGGTTGGCGATCTCCTCGCCGTTGGGGCCCTTCTCGACCTTGCTCCAGTCGCCGCGGGTGAACTTGAACTGGATCGTGGTCCCCACGGTCAGGTCCAGGGTGATCTCGTAGAGCAACCCTCCGACGTTGGTGAGCTGACAGGCGGGGTCGCCCGGGTTCCACGCCTGGAAGTCGCCGGCGATGAAAACAGGATCGCCCGGAGGCGTTGTCGCAGGCGTTGTCACTCTGAAGGTGACCGGCGCGGTGTCGCGCCCGTTGCTCGGGGCGCCGATCGCCGGAGAGGCCAGTGCGGCAAGGAAGCAGACGAGAGCGAGAGCAACCCAAGGTAGGATGTCGTGAAGACGCACATGGCCTGGGCACATCGGTGACCGTCCTTGATGAAGTGACCGAGAGCTATGCGCCCTCGATCGCCGCGGACGCACCTTCATAGCTTAGCACGTTCAGTCATGATGCTCAAGAAGGGGCGGACAGCGGTATCTGCCGAGGCGAAACGACCCACCGGAGGGTAGACTGACTCCCGGGAGCAGGTCTCGATGCAGCACACAGTGAATCATGCCACGCTCAATGGCGTCAACCATAGCGACGGGCCGGTGCTCGCGCGAGGGAGCATTGAGGGGGTACGTCCGTTTCGGTCACGCTCAGGGGGCTTCGAAACGCCCCGCTGCCTCCAACGAGTCAACGACAGGAGGACTGCTGATGAAAGCCGATATGCGATATCTGAGTTGGGGTGCCGTGGTCGCGCTGACCGCGTGCCTGCTCCTGGCGGGTACGCCAGCCGCGGCTCAGCAGGATGCGAGTTCCCTCGAGTGGCCCCGTCAGATGGAGGCCGACTTCGGCGAGGTCGTCATCTATCAGCCGCAGTTGGAGAGCTACTCCGGCAACACGCTCGAGGCGCGCGCCGCCGTGTCAGTGACTCGCAATGGCGAGACTGCACCGACCTTCGGCGCCATCTGGTTCACGGGTCGCCTCGTCACGGACGTGGATGCCGACCTGGCGTCACTGGAGTCGGTTCGTGTGACCGCCGCGAAGTTCCCCGATGCGGATGATGATCAGGTTCGACTCCTCTCCCACTATCTGGAGAAGGAGATCCCGGAGTGGGAGATGGTCCTCTCAAGAGAACAGCTCATCGCCAGCATGGACGAGCTCGACGGTGAGGTCGGGGACGACGTCGGGCTCCGCCACGACGCGCCGGAGATCATCTTCGCCAAGGAACCCACGGTCCTGGTGACGATCGACGGGGACCCGGTGCTCGAGGACCTTGAAGGTCGGAACGTCAAGTACGTGCTGAACACGCCGTTCTACATGCTCAGAGACCCCGCGTCGTACCGCTACTACCTCAGGGGCGCCGGGCGCTGGTACACCACGAGCGGAGATGTCACGGGCCGGTGGACGGTCGCCGAGCGGCTCCCGAGCAACATCGCTTCTGTCGCCGAGGAGATCGAGAGAGACGAACAGGACCAGGCCACCGAGAGGGAGGCTGAGGCTGAACCGTCGTACTCTGTGAAGCCCCCGGAGGTCATCGTCCGTACGACGCCCGCCGAACTCATTCAGACGAACGGCGAGCCCGAGTTCGCGCCCATCGAAGGAACCA
>CAZLTC010000088.1:0-6725 GCA_964562405.1 uncultured bacterium
GGAGAAACTGGCAGAGGTCCGCGAGGAGATCGGCGATGTCCTCATCTACCTCGTCAGGCTTGCGGACGTGCTCGGCATCGACCCGCTCGAGGCGGCCGAGGACAAGCTCGCCAAGAACGAGGAGAAGTACCCGGCCGACAAGGTCAAGGGCAAGGCTCTCAAGTACACCGAGTACTCCGAATGAACATCATTACGGGTCCCATCCGCCGGCTCGCACCAACTCGCACCAACGTCCCTGACATGCCCCGGTTGTCGGACCACCTCTATAGGTAGGATGCCGCGGCTGGGCTCTTGCCCCCAACCCTGGTCCAGACCTAGCGACATTTTGCAGCCCCTGCCGGGTCGTCCTTGGTGCTCCAGCCGGCCTTGTACCAGGCCGGAGGAATATGACCTAAGCTGCCGTGCGGCCGGTCGTTGTTGTACTCGTTCCTCCACGAGTCCAGCACGACCGTAGCCTCGGTGATGTCCAGAAAGTAGTGTTGCGATAAGCACTCACGTCTGACCGTGCCGTTGAAGGCCTCGTTGCGCGCATTGTCGCCGGGTGTTCCGGGGCGGCTGAAGTCCAACCCGACCTTGTTCCAGTACGCCCAGTGATCCATCGCCATGGAGGTGAACTCGGTTCCCTGATCGCACTGGATCGTCTCCGGCGTGCCATGTTGTTCGACCAGCTTGCCGAGGACCAGCGCGACATCCGTCCCCCGGAACTTCTTCCGGGCCTCAAGCGCCGGGCACTCCCGGGTGAACACATCGATGATCGTCAACACGCGCATCCTCCGCCCGTCCACGAGCTCGTCATGCATGAAGTCCATCGCCCACCGCTGGTTCGGCCGTGCCGCCTTCTTCCGAGTCGCGCGGGCGACCGAGGCTCTCCGACGCTTCGACTTCTTTCTTCGAAGTCCCAGTCCTTCCTCAACATACAGCCGGTAGACCCGCTTCGCGTTGACCGGCCATCCCTCGCGACGCAGCAGCACGTGCAGGCGGCGGTACCCGTAGCTGGTCCGGACCGCAGCCAGCTCCCTCAGACGTCGCTTGAGAACATCCTGAGGTGCGCGGTGCGACGTGTACAGCATCGACGATCTGGCGAACCCGCTCACCCGGCAGGTACGCCGCGCGGACACCTGATAGGCGCTCTGACACCACGCGCTCCAGAGCCGCCGTTCCTTCGGCTTCAGAATCTTTTTTTTAGAGACTCCTGCAGGATGTGTTTGTCCAGCGACAAGTCAGCCACCAGCTGCTTGAGCTTCTTGTTCTCGTCACGTAGCTGACGAAGCTCCCGGATCTCCGGCGTGCCGAGGCTCCCGTACTTCTTCTTCCACCGATAGAACGTGGTCTCGGTGATCTGAAGCTTGCGGCAGACCTCAGCGACAGGCGTGCCGGCTTCGGCCTGACGGAGGGCGAAGGCGATCTGTTCTTCCGTGAATCTGCTCTTCTTCATCGACGGGCCTCCCGGCTCTGATCGAGCCCCGGGTTGGACCCCGCAGGCTAGCATAAATGTGTGTCCAGGTGGTCCAGGAATCGGGGTCTAGGGCCGGAGCTCAGATCCGCGGCAGTCCAGCGTCGACTCCGCTGGGTACTTCTCAATGCGTTCGCAGGGTCGGGCAGCACCTTCCGCGCTACGTGGTCGATGACGCAGCGCCAGGGGCCATCTCGACGATACCGTGGGACCTCAGGTTCTCGGGCACGGTCGGACTGGGGCCGCGGGCGCGGACTAGAGTGTGGGGATTGTCGGCGTCATGGAGGCCACCTCGCGTGCCAAGGGCAGGCGCGGCGATGGCCCACTGTCGCGCGAGCGCCTCTTCAAGAGGCGCTCCTTCAGGTCCGCTCGCGCCCCCCCGAGTGGCAACCAGCACCGAAGCTGCCAGGGCCGCCAAGTGCCTAGCGTATCCTCCGACACGCGTCCTAGACGGCACCACCCAGAAGTCACACCAGAATTCACCTTGACAGAGACTGTTGTAGTACATACACAGTGTGTTGCGTGGCGCGATGAGGACGGCGCCTCCAGATCATGGTGTGACGCGGTCCAAGGAGGGGTGTTGACTCGTTGAAGGAGAGACGAGCTGTGGGCGATTCGCATGGCGCGATGCCTTGGGGGAAGGGCACTATGAGAACTAATACTCCTGCGCTGTTGGTGTTGGGGACGGCATTGCTGCTCGTCCTCGTTGGGGCGGCCCCAGCGGCTGCGAATGGAGATGACGCTGTGTACGATCTGGACGACCTAGAACCGGGCGAGCGAGCGCTGGTCAAGCTGCCCCTCGAGTTCCAGGTGCCCGAGGAGAACTACCTCTACCTGTATGGAAAGAGAATCGAACACGTGCAACTCACGCTGGATCCTGGAGACTCCCTGCGGCTCAATGGGATCCCGATCTACCCCAGAGCTGTCCCGGCGCCGAACTACCCGATGCCCTCGGATGAGAAGCTGCATGCACGGTACAAGGACGTTCCCTATGTCCAGGCGCTCCTGGAGCGCGGCGCAACCGTGCAGGAGGCGGCAGACAGCTTCGAGAAGGAGTGCATGAGGGTGTTCGGGGGTCTTCGAAAGGCGTACGGCGAGGCATTGGAGAGCACCAGCTCGCCTGAGGCGGCCGCCCGGGCAGCATTCGGAAAGCTAGCCGATATAGATCAGAACGGCCTTGTAGACTGGGAACGCACACCTAATGTAGCTGGAACCTCGATCGAGATCCCGTGGAAGGGCCGACCGTTGGCAGTCGCAGCGGAGCTCCGAAGCGTCAGCGGCTCGGTGCGAGGGCAGGTCCCGGCAATTGACAACATGCTGACCAGGGCCACGATGATCTACGAGGCTATGGTTCTACGGAGGCCGTGCTGTTGCATAATCGGGAGCGGAGGGTTCCGTCTGCTCTGTGGAGAGGAGCAGGTCAGTCGAGTCAGGGCAGAGATTGCCCACCTCCTGGCAACCCAAGATGTCAAGAACGTTCCTGCTCTCGGTGAGAACACGGCGTTGGACATTCTGAGCGCGGAAGGCAGGTGACGCTGATGTCTTCTAGATTCGCTAGCAGCATGTTGCTGGTCGTACTCGCGGCTACCGTCCCGGCGCCGGGACTGCCGAGGGCTTCCCTGGCGCGACGATCTTCGCTCTGCGCCAGTGGCAGCACGGGCCGGGCGAATGCAGTGAGACGGAGATCGGGCAGATGTGGGACGCCAAGGAGCGCTGGCCCGAGTATGAGCAGTACGTCAACATGAATCTACTTGTCAATGATCAGCCCGCGGGACCCGTGGCACCCGTCACGATCCATGATGTCATTGCCTACACAGATGAGGCCACTGCAGCCGACTACCTCACTCACGGAGGACACCCTGAGCAGACCGGTGGCATGGCGGTCGAGTACTACTGGATACCGTCGCGGCCAAACCCCAACTACAACCTGTATGCGCAGATGTACAACGACAGGATGGACGATCTCGTGGATGAGTTCGGGTCGGACGACATAGGATTGGGCATGGTGGTGTTCAAGCACGACTCTCTGGAGGACACCGTCCGCACACTGGGGCTGACCCATGAGGGAATCAGCAACCACCTGTCGCAGGTATCGGATGACGCTCTCCTCACAGGCATGTTTTGCTACAGCTGCTACTACGCACCGGATTGGCTCTTGGGCGCTGATGGCGCCATGCCATGCTTCAGCACCGGCGTTGATTCCAGCTGTGGGATCGCCGCTAGCATCATGTACGTCCTAGGATGCGGTGGCCATCCCGAGCTCTCGCCTAACGTTGAGGATGCCACCTGGTTCGCCGACAACACTCCGTACTACGGCGATGGAAGCAAGAAGTACTCGTACACCGCAGACTGCCGTAACCCCGCCGCCGCATTCAACGGCGCATTTGCTTTCGATGACAGAGTGGTGTTCCGTACGGTGTCGGAGCGGGGGTCCGTTCTCTTCTTCGTGCTAGGTGTGGACTCATGGAGAGATGCGGCACGTGACTGGAAGTCCTGGGACGTGCTTGCTCGCGTGAGCCCCCAGGGAGGACCGAACGTCATTCAGCTGTATGACGTCGGCGGCGTCCCAGACAGGGCGCTCTACATGATCGCCGAGGTGGATGCTCAGGGGCGGCCGTCCTTCTCCGAGCCCTTCGTGCGAGGCAGGAAGCCGCCCGACTACGACCTCTGGACTCTGCATCGGACCGTCATGCTGACCGCAGACACCGCAACACATGACACAGCGTCGGAGCTTCGGGAGTGGACCGGCAGCGAGTCCCATCCGCACACCCGCGAGTTCGCGGTGCCGGCGAAGGACGGGTTCATCGGACGGCTCAACGGCGGTCGAGTGACCAGCGCGAGACCCGATTCCTCGGACTGCGCTGACATTGTCGTCTACACAAGTACCGCATTCGACAGCCTGCTGGTCCCCGTCCAGCAGCACCTCTCGAACGCCGGGATCTACAACAAGGTGCGGTACTTCACAGGGAGCAGCGACCTGGAGGATGCCCGCGACGCTTACAATGACGTGTACTTCGCCAACTACGCATTCAACCAGAGCTCCAGTACCAGCCGGTTTCCGGTAGACGATCCGGGCCCCCTCCTTCTCATCGTTGGGGACAGCCAGGAAGCGGGCGGCGTGGTAGTCGATCACATCACGTTCGAGGACACGTACGACCGCTGCATAGGCGCTTGCCATTCTGACCGCGATGCTACTGATATAGATGGAGGCACCGGACGCGTCGGGATGGCGCATAGGATTCCGGGGGATACAGTTGCCGAGATTGAACGGGCATGTCAGGCGGCCGACGATTGGAACCACGGTGTCAACGTGGATCCCCAGCGCCATCTGATTCGAACCATGGGGAACAGGTACGGGTCCGGCATCTACGACGGCCCCATAGATCTGGCCGAAGAAGTCGCCCAGAGCTTTCAATCCGAGGGCTATCCAGCTCGGCCCCTGCTCGCCAGTGGGGACTTCGACCTCTACGACTATGCGAATATGAGAGCGGCGTTCAACTCGCAGCTGGCGGATGGTGCCGCCATCATCTGGGGTTACGACATGTACGGCGCGAACTGCGACCACTGGCCAGGCTACTTCATGGGTCCCCCTGACACAACACTTCATCGCACGCAGCAGCGCATGGTCGCGATCTTCCCTGTATGCAACACCGCAGCCATCTACTGGCCGGAGGATTGGAATTCGGCGCTCGTGAAGAAGTGGGAGTTCTTCAATCCCAGGTTCACACAGATGGCTGGAATGATCGGCCACCTCGACGGTGGGTGGGCGCACCAGCACGAGGAAGCCACGAGGCTCTACACTGAGGCATGGGCCGAGGCGCCAACCGATGCACCCCTGGACTGGGTAGTATGGCGAGCGTGTCAGATGGCCGAGGAGCAAGGCCTCGATTGGATGGAGGATTACCTCAGGTCTGCTGTCACCATGGGTGGGTATGTCCTTGCTCACCCGGGTGGCGACGAAGTCACGTCTTTGGTCTTGACCGAATCCGACTCCCTTCTCTTCTGCCCGGCAGGCGGAGGCGAAGCGCTCGCGGATTCTGTGACAGCGATCGTCACTGTGCGCGATGGTGACGGAAACCCCGTGGTCGGAGTGGAACCTGAGGACATCAGCCTGTACGGCGGACCCTCCGGGCAAGGATGCACGTTCGCTCTCGTCTGTGGGGACTCATGCTACGCTGGGCCCTGCTTGCATCCGTCAGCAGCGACCGACACGAATGGACAGGCGTTCATTCCGATCGAGCAGGCGGGGGGACACGATCCGGCTGGCTGGCTAACAGCGGTGGTTGATCTGGGCGGTCTCTCGCACTATGCTGAGACATCCCTCGAAGCGAAATCTCCCGACATCAATGGCGACGGGATCGTGGGCCTACAGGATTGGGCCCTCTTCTCTGCGGACTACGGGCAGAACGGTTCGGATCTGCGCTCAGACCTCAACTACGATGATCACGTTGGCGTCCAGGACGCCGCCATCATGAGCGCGCACTACGGGCACACATGCACGAGCGGACGGACCCTAGCTGTCCCGCCCGAGCTGCTGGCATTGCTGGGTCTGGACGAGGACGCGGCTGACGACACTCGACTGCCCACGGAGTTCACTCTGGGGCAGAACACACCGAACCCATTCAACCCCATGACGATGGTCGGGTACGCTGTGCCGGCACCGGGTGGGCATGTGACAATCGATGTCTACGACGTTGCGGGTCGGCACGTTGCGACACTTCTGGACGAGGAGTGTGATCCGGGCTGGTACGCCGTGCCGTGGGACGGCACGGGTGACTCGGGCGAGCGCGTCGCGTCGGGGGTCTACTTCTGCCGAATGCAGGCCCCTGGATTCAAGGACAGCAAGAAGTTGACTGTCTTGAAGTAGCGTCGAAGCTCAGCGCGGTAGCGGAGATGATCGGAGGCCCCCGTGGTTGACACGGGGGCCTCTTCTCGTATTGACGGGGTCACGCGCAGCGGCCCGATATCGACAAAGAGCTTGAAGCCAACCGGACCGAGGCCTCGAAGGCTCAAGCCACGATCGACCGGTACTTCGAGGCGTTCGAAACGGGGAAGCTCGACCCCAGCCTACGTGACGAGAAGGTGCGGGATCTGCGCGAGAGGTTGGACGAACTCGAAGCCCGGAAGCGTGACCTTGAGGCTCGGAGCGAACGTCTGGACCTGCCCCCTATCGACCACGAGATGCTCAGTGGCATGCTCGACCACTTCGAAGACGTGATGGCCCAGGGGACGACCGCCCAGAAACGAGACCTCCTCCACCGAGTGGTGAAGG
>CAZLTC010000089.1:0-4909 GCA_964562405.1 uncultured bacterium
GGTAACCGCCAGCGACACGATGCTGCGGAAGAAGACCTTCTCGTAGACCGGAACGGACCCCGACATCCTCACCGCGACGCCCACGAGCGCGAACGACAGGCTCGCAAGGCAGATCATGAGCACGGCGCGCGAGGCGTTGTCCTTCATGACCGGCCTTGTCCCCATGTTCGGCGCCGTTCCCATGAGCACATCGTGACACAGCGTAATCGGACGTGCAACATCCCAGTCCCCGCTCCATGTCCCCCTCCGGCGCGAGGCAGAGAACGCGCTTGACAGAAACTCGGGTGAGGTTATGATTAAGTATCGGCTAAAAGAGTTGGGCGCGAGACCCCACGCGGATCGGACGGACGCAGACGTGACTGACAAGCAGAACCCATCAGAGATGTTCAAGGTCCTCGGTGTGGAGACGCGTCTTCGGATGATACGCATCCTGAGAGAGCGCGGTCCCATCGGCGTGACGGACATCGCGGATGTGCTCGGACTGACGCCGGCCGCGGTGTCACAACACCTCAAGCTCATGAGGCACGCGGGGCTCGTCACGCGAGAGCGCGACGGGTACAGGGTCCCGTATTCGCTGGACGAGGAGGGCCTGGACGCGTGCCGCGTCATGCTGATCGACACGTGTAAGTGCGCCTGCCACGGCCACAGCCACGTGCCTTCGGACCTGCCGTCGCTCCAGAGACACAGGGACAACCTCGAGAGGGAGCTCAAGCTCGTCACCCGGGAGATAGAGAGGCTCAAGGCGGCCAAGCGATAGAGCACAAGCGGGGAGGCAAGTCCTCCCCATTCTCACGTGCGAACCATTTAGCCTCTACTTAACTGCTTAATAACCCCAGGACGAGGAAAGGAGGTGAGAAGAATGTGCTGTGAGACTCGCACGTCGCACGGAAGCGACGCGTGCTGCGCGCACGCCGAGCACTCCGGTTGCTGTTCGTCGCACAATGGACCGGTCCGTCTGTTCGTGACCAGGAAGGAACGCCTGGAGCAGCTTGAGGCATACCGCGACGAACTGTCCAAGGAGCTCGAAGGGGTAAACGAACACATCTCCGAGCTTTCGCAGGGCTAGCGCGGGCGCGGCGCACGAGTAGCGCCGCCAAAGACAGGTACGACAGGATGGGGCGCGCGGGGACACTGCTCTCGCGCGCTCGTCCGCGCTGGGACTTGCGGCGGAGCGCGACGGGCGATACGATTGACCGTGGCATTCACTCCGAGTTCCCGCTTGCGCAGAGGAGATCGAGGGAAATGAACAGCTTCGCACTGGCCGCCGTCGTCGTGGTGTGGCTCGTCGTCGCCTACCGCTGGTATGGAGGCATCATCGACCGAAGGATCGTCCAGCCTGACGACAGCCGGACGCCCCCGTCGTGCGATCTCTACGACGGCGTCGACTACTGCCCCGGGAACCGGACGATACTCTTCGGCCACCACTTCTCGTCCATCGCCGGCGCCGGTCCGATCATCGGTCCGGTCGCGGCGGTGGCGGCGTTCGGTTGGGGTGCGAGCATCCTCTGGATAGCGCTCGGCGTCGTCTTCTTCGGCGCGGTCCACGACTACGTCGCTCTGATGGTATCGGTCAGGCACGGCGGGAAGTCCCTTCCGGACATCGCTCGCGATGTGGTCGGGAACCGCGCGCGCCTGCTCTTCATGCTGTTCGTCTGGTTCGCGCTCGTGCTCATCATCGCCGTGTTCGCGGTGGTGGCCAGCAGGACGATCCTGAGCACTCCGCAGATCGTGATACCCACGTTCGCGATCATCCCGGTAGCCGCGCTCTTCGGGTGGGCCACGTACAGAAGGAACCTCCCCGTCCCCGTGGGAACGAGCATCGCCCTCGCGCTCCTGGCCTTCGCCATCTATCTCGGCTACGTCTTCCCGCTGTCGCTCCCCCTGGCCGGCGACGCCGCGTTCGTGGCTTGGATGGGTATCCTCATCATGTACGGATTCCTGGCATCGGTACTTCCCGTGTGGGTCCTGCTGCAGCCGCGAGACTACATCTCGACCTGGGTCCTCGCGGTAGGCATGGTCCTCGGGTTCGTGGGTCTGGCGATCACCCGACCGGCCATCAACGCGCCGTTCTTCACCGGATGGGAATCCGCCACCGAGGGTCCGCTGTGGCCGATGCTGTTCATTCTGATAGCGTGCGGTGCCATCTCGGGATTCCACTCGCTGGTGGCGGGTGGCACGACCTCGAAGCAGCTCAAGAAAGAATCCGACGGAAAGCCCGTGGGGTTCGGCGCGATGCTGACGGAGGGTGCCGTGGCGACGCTCGCGCTAGTCTGCGTAGCGGCGGGGCTCAAGTGGGCTGCGCCCGAATCGTCGCCGGAGTCGTTCATGGGCGTTCTCAAGGCCGGCGGTCCCATCAAGGCGTTCGGCGCGGGCTACGGGGTGCTCACCGCGCCCATGCTGACCGTGGCCATAGGCACGCTCGTCGGCATAACGATGCTCAAGACGTTCGTGATGACCACGCTCGACACGACGGTCCGCATTACCCGCTTCATCACGGCCGAGCTTCTCGGTGACAGGGTCCCGCTCTTCAAGAACAGGCTCGCGGCCTCGGGCGTCGGCGCAATCGGGGCGTTCCTGCTTGGGATGTCGGGGAAGTGGTCGGCGCTGTGGCCGGTGTTCGCCGCCGCGAATCAGCTCGTGGCGGCGCTCACGCTCATCGTGCTGACGGCGTATCTCGTGGGTGTGAAGAAGCCCACGAAGTTCACGCTCTACCCGGCGATCTTCATGCTGGCGACGACGATGGGCGCGCTCATCTGGAAGGGCTACGGGTTCTTCTTCCCGCCTGAGGGACGGAGCGCGAACCTGACGCTTGGGATAGCGTCGCTCGTGCTGCTGGTCCTGGGCGCGATGGTCGCCATGGAGGCTCCCAGGAGCCTTCGCGGGGCGATGCGCGAGAGGAACGGCTGACGTGGGCGGCCTCCGGGGCCGCGTCGCGGGAGCGTTCGCAGGCGCTAGGTCTTGCGCTCCTTCTTCTTGGCGGCCGGGAAGAGCACGTTGTCCAGGATGAGGCGGTAGCCCGGCGAGTTCTTGTGCATCGACAGGATCGTCGGCGGGTCCCCCACCATGTGCCGGTAGTCCTCCGGGTCATGGCCTCCCAGAAAGGTGAAGGTCCCCCGGCCCAGGTTGCCGTGGATGTACTTCACCTCGTCGGTCCCCGTGTAGTCTCCCAGCACCGTTATGTACGGCTTGATCAGGTCGCGCCGGAAGGTCGTCGTCTGGCCCATGAACCCACGCACGACGTTCACGTGGCACTGTGTCAGCATCGTCGGCACCGGATCGTACTTGGCCGCGAACTCGAACAACGTGAAGTAGTCGACCTCCTGCGGCCTGAGCCGGGTCACGTCGGTCATGTCGATGTTGGAGAACTCGTAGACGTTCGGGTTGGGGATGACGGTGAAGTCGGTGAACGCGAGACACTTCGAATAGTCAAGCTTGCTCTGGAACCCCGGCTCAGGAGGTGTGCCGTCGAACGGGACGTCGACGATGTCGATGCCCTCCGCGGCCAGCGCAACGTCGAAGCTGTCGGTCCCGGAGCACATCGCAAAGAGGAACCCGCCGCGCGTCACGAACTCCTTGATGGCCCGCGCGCTCGCCTTCTTCTGCTCGGAAACCGATGAGAACCCCTGCTCACCAGCCAGCTTCTCGTAGTAGGCCTTCTGCTCCTTGTACCACTCGGCGTTCTGGAACGACGCGTAGAACTTCCCGTACTGCCCGGTGAAGTCCTCGTGGTGCAGGTGGAGCCAGTCGTACTTCGACAGCTCTCCCGCCAGCACCTCCTTGTCCCACACGACCGTGTAGGGAATCTCGGCGTACTCGAGGGCCAACATCACCGCGTCGTCCCATGGCTGGATGTTGTCCGGCGCATACAGGGCGATGGCGGGGGCCTTCTCCAGCAGCACGACCTCCATGTTACCGTCTTCGATGATCCTGTAGATGTCAGCGAGCTCGGAGGCCCCGGGCTCCTCCCAGGAGACGCCGCGGTAGCGGCACTCGGTGGCCACATCCGCG
This sequence comes from uncultured bacterium, assembly GCA_964562405.1. Classification (GTDB taxonomy): domain Bacteria; phylum Joyebacterota; class Joyebacteria; order Joyebacterales; family Joyebacteraceae; genus WJLY01. The sequence goes on from CAZLTC010000089.1 coordinate 4,009, forward strand.
CCGCCGTCGAGCACGTTGAACGATCCTCCCCTGTAATTCAGGAGCCACTCTACGCGGTAGCCCTTCTCGAGCGCCCAGTAGGCGATGCCGTAGGCCTTGAGATGGTCGGTCTGCGTGAGGTCCATCGGGATGAGCACGGCCTGCGCGATGGACGCGCACAGCAGAAGCGCGAGCACATGAGCGATGACGAGACGGCGAGGCGCTCTCATCCCTCCACGCTCCTTCCCTTGCGTATGGCGTCGATCTTCCTCCGCGCCTCCCCCGTGAGAGCATTCGTGGGAAGGTCCTCCAGTATCTGCGCGTACTTCGTTACGGCCGCGTCCGGACGGCCGAGCGTGTTCAGCATGATGTCTCCCGACCTCATGAGCGCCTCGGCCCTCGCGCTCATCGACGATGTCTCGTTCATGATCCGCTCGTACGTGGCGAGCGCGGCCTCGTAGTCGCCGTCATGCGATTCCACCGCTCCGAGCAGCAGCAGTGCCTCCGTAGCCGCGGCGCCCCCACCCCCGATGCGGACGACGTCGTCCAGCCGGCGTGCCGCCTCCGCCTCGTCCCCGCGCAGGTGTGCCAGATGGGCCTCCGCAAGAAGCGATGCCGGACCGGGGTCGGCGCTCTCTTCGGCCTCCGCGATCACGAGCATGATGCGGAGCGCGTCGTTCACAAGCCTGCCGGACGGATCGGCCTGGATCATCGAGCGAAACTCGTCCAGAGCCCTACGCCTCTCGCCGGCCAGGAACGAGGAGAACCCCAGCGCATACACGGCCCTGTCCTCCACTGACTCGTCGAGCCTCCGGCTCAAGAGCTCGGTGGCCGCGGCGTGCGCGTCGTCGAACCTCCCCAGGGCCGTGAGGGCGTCGACCCTCAAGAGCTTCGCCTCCTCCTCCAGGAGCTTGCCGCGCCC
>CAZLTC010000089.1:5009-6536 GCA_964562405.1 uncultured bacterium
GTGTCGTTCCTGCACAGCGAGGTAGGCCTCGCGCGCCTCCTCGGGATAGCCGGCCTGATCCAGGATGGATGCGTGCTCGAGCAGCTGTCTGCCGTCGTTCGGCATCACTCCATCGGCCTTCAGGAACGCGGCCAGCGCCTGCCCCGGACGATCGAGGACGAGGTAGACGCTGCCGGCATAGCTCAGCACCGATGGGGTCGACGTGTCGGAGCGCGCGAGGGCATCGATCTTGCGCTCGACGTCCCGCCGCGGCGCGCCGCCGTCGAGCATCAACTCGACGCGGTTCACGGCCCACTGGACGATGCCTGAATGCTGCTCGACGGCCGTCACGCACTCGTTCAGTGCCTGGTCGTAGTCGCCCAGCTCGGTGTACGCGCGAACCAGTTCCTCGGCGAAGAACTGCGGCGTGTCGAACAGGCGACGCGCCTCGAGGAACGTCTCAACGGCCTGCGTCAGCATCTTGTGAGCCAGTTCAAGCTGTCCGATATCGGAGAAGCGGGCCGCGTCGGGCGTGCCGCGATGCAGGGCGTCCATCCAGATCTCGTGAGCGCGTTCCTGCTCTCCGAGTCCAGCGTACGCGCTGCCGAGCGCCTGCCGCGCCCGGAAGTCATCCGGATGCCTCTCGATCCACCCGTTGAGAAGAGGAATCAGCTCCTCGCGGTCCGCGCCCGTCGAGGAGTACACGTCGGCGAGGCCCCAGAACGCCCTCTGGTCCTCCGGATCGCTCTCAAGGAGCCGCCGGTAGATCCTCACAGCATCGTCGGTATTACCCAGGGCAAGCGACTGGCGGGCAAGCGATATCTCTCTGTCGCGCACGCTGTCCGCGCGTGCGGAGGCCGCCGGTGGCAGTGCGGTGATGACGACGATGGCGGCGGTGACGCACGTCAGCGCGCCGCAACGCATCATCCGCTGATAGCGACTCCGTTCCGTCACGGTCTTCACGAACAGCCTCCGTTCCGGCAGCTACTCGGCCAGATCCTTCGCGAGCCCGTCGAAGTAGGCCCGGATCAGCTCCCGGTACTCGGTCGGGTACTCGTGCTGCATCGCCCTCAGGAGGTCCTCTCGCAACTCCTCGCCGGCCTTCGTCAGCTCATCGGGCAGCGCGCCCGGAGAGCCTCTCCCGTAATCCTCTCCCGTCCTGGAGCGCCTCTCCTGCGTGTAGTCGCGCTTGCGGAGCGAGCGCTGTGCGTCAAGGAGCCTGGAGAGGATGCGCTTCTGCCTGTCCACGGTCTCCTGAGATGCGCCGCTCCGCTCCATCTCCGCTACGGCGTCCTCCATCTCCCCAACGGTGTTGTCGAGACGACCCAGGATCTCGCGCCGGTCGCCGAACTCCTGCGCCAGCCTCCGCGCCTCCTCGAGCATCTTCTCCTGGCGCGCCTTGATGTCGGCGAGCTGTTGTCTCGAGCCCGCTGCCATGCCGCTCTGTTCGAGCTGTCTCCTGAGCTGCTCGGTCTCGTCGGTCAGCTGGCTCTGCTGCTGCGCCATCTGCTGAAGCTGCTGCATGAGCTGCTGCATCGCGCCACCCGC
>CAZLTC010000090.1:0-6355 GCA_964562405.1 uncultured bacterium
AGCCTCTCCCTTCCCTTGAGGAAGGTCAGGTCGATGAGGAACGCCATACCGACGACAGTGCCGCCCAGCTCCTCGACCAGCTTGGCGGCCGCTTCGGCGGTGCCTCCCGTCGCCAGGAGGTCATCGACAATGAGCACTCGCTGTCCCGGCTCGATCGCGTCCCGGTGCATCTCGATCGCGTCGGTTCCGTACTCCAACTCGTACTCGGCTCTGACGGTCTCGGCAGGTAGCTTCCCGGGCTTGCGGGCCGGCACGAAGCCCACCCCGAGTTCGAGCGCCACGGGAGCGCCGAATATGAATCCCCGGGACTCGATTCCCACCACCACGTCTATGCGATCACCGCGATATCGCTTCGTCAGCGCATCGACGGCCTCGCGGAACCCCTCGGGGTTCTTTGTGAGTGTGGTTATGTCCTTGAATACGATGCCCGGCTTGGGGAAACCCGGCACGTCCCTGATGAGCTTCCGCAGGTCCAAGACGTCTCCTCCTGGTGAGCGACTGCGCCGAGCGGTCGGTCGGCAGGCCGCGAGCCTCCACATGAACGGCGCCGTTACGGTAGGTATCCGAGCGGATCGACGGAGACACCTCTGTACCGGACCTCGAAGTGCAGGTGGGTCCCGTTGGCGCGTCCCGACGACCCGACGTAGCCGATGGTCTGTCCCCTCGTGACCACGTCCTCGAGTTTCACTATCGACCGGCTCAGGTGAGCGTAGACGGTCAGGAGCCTCTTCCCGTGGTCTATCATCACTACGGTGCCGTAGCCGCTCATGCTGCCTGAGAAGACGACCTCGCCGCCGGCGGCCGCCAGTACTCGCTCTTCCCTGGCGCCGTCGATGTCGATCCCCTTGTGGAAGCTCGTTCCACCCGAGATCGGGTCCTCACGGTTGCCGAAGTGGCTGGTGATCGAGGACCTGCCGCGCCCCGCAAGAGGCCACGACAGCTTCCCGCCGACGTCGGCAGCCACCTCCTCGGGTGACGGAGTCGCCGGCCCGACCTCGAGGGTCTTGGACACGCCTGGGACGTAGAGCTTCTGTCCGACGCGTATCGTGTAGTCGTCGAGGTCGTTGGCCTCGACGAGTTCCGCCAGCGACACGCCGTAGACCTTCGAGATCCTCCAGAGCGTCTCGCCTTTCCTCACCGTATGGTAGACGCCCGTCCTGGACGTCCACGAAGAGCCTCCGGATGACGAGCCCGAACCAGGCACCGCGCCGTTCCGGCTCGACGGGAGCGGCGTGCACCCGACGCACAGGAACATCACGGCTACCGCGGCCATTACGGCCGCGGCGCGGGAACACCGGCTGCGGGTAGGGCGGAGCGTCATCTCCTCCCCTGTCCTCCGTGGAACCTCACCTCGAAATCGGAGAACTCCCCGCTGGGCTCCGACCAGTCCGCGGTCACATCGTCAACGACGGCGGCCCGCGGTCCGCGGCGCAGCCCGGCGAGAAGCTCGTCGAGTCCCTCTCGCGGACCCTCAACGACAACATGGACGCTACCGTCGTACTCGTTCTTCACGTAGCCTGTCAAGGCAAGAGCGGTGGCGGTCTCTCGGACGAACCAGCGGAAGCCCACTCCCTGCACTTTGCCGCGCACTCTCGACTCGAGACGGGCGCTATCCATGGTTCTTCCCGGCAAGCTCGAACGCCTTCTCCACAGCCTCGTCCGCGTCGCTCGTCCCCACGACCCCGTCGACCTCGGTCCAGGAGCGGAGAGCGACCACCGGTATGTCGTATCCCAGCGCGCACGCGATCTCGGAAAGTGTCCCGTGCGAGCCCTCGAGGGCGATGACCGCGTCGCCCGAGAGCACATTGACAACGTTTCGCGCGTACCCGATCCCGGTCGGTATGGGCACGAGCACGTACGCGTTCGCGTCCGACGCGCTCGGGCCCGGCAGGATGCCGACGGTGATGCCGCGCTCGGCGGAAGCGCCCCTGCAGGCCGCCTCCATAACTCCGCCCAGGCCCCCACAAACAAGAACGGCGCCCCTCCGAGCTATCCCACGTCCCACGCGCTCGGCAAGGGAGGCCGTTGCCTCGTCACAGCGGCTGCCACCAACCACCGTGATCCGAAGAGGACGGGCTTGCACTCCTGCCCTCCTTATGATGTGGTCGGGGCGAGAGGATTTGAACCTCCGACCTCACGGTCCCGAACCGTGCGCGCTAACCGGTCTGCGCTACGCCCCGACGTGAACGGCTATACTACACTACAGGCGGCCCAGATGCAACACCCCTTGCGTTGCAAGCGTGACGATCACGCCCGCGATCAGGATGCCCAGGGCGATGGCCGGGATCGCGTACCGCGGCCGTACCCCGAAGAGATAGGCCGCCAGCGCACCCGTCCAGGCTCCGGTCACCGGAAGCGGTATCGCGACGAACAGGACCAGGCCCAGCGCTTCGTACTTCTCAACCACTTGTCCCCGCGCTCTCGTCCGCGCGAACAGGCGGTCGAGGAATCGGTCTACGGGTTTCCACCTGCGCAGGAACCTAGCCACAGGGTCGAACAGCAGGAGGATGGGGATAACAGGGAGGAAGTTCCCGGCCGCGCAGACCAGATATGCCGACCTCCAGTCCATTCCCATCCCTGTCGCCAACGGGATGCCGCCGCGGAGTTCCGCGATGGGCAGCGCCGACACGACGAAAGCGATGAATTCTCTGGGCAGTCCTTGCAGAGCGTGCAGCAAAGCCTCGAGCATGTCGGGTCAGTCCCTCCCCAGTGCGGCCGTCCGCTGGCTCAGTCGCGCGCCGGGCCACCTCTGCAGCATTGTCCTCGGCGCAGCGGGTCTCCTCAGGCCTCGCCGCCGTTGCCTCCCCAGCCTTCCTTGCCCAGTAGCGGGACGAAGATGCAGCCTCCGGCGCCGAGCACGGAGGTCGTGCCGTCCCGTTTCTCTATGACCTTGAGGTCCTGCATGCTCTGCGTCCCCACGGGGACGACCATCACACCGGGATCGGCCAGCTGGTCGAGCACGCTCTCCGGAACGCTCGGCGCGCCCGCCGTGACTATGACCCGGTCGAACGGCGCGAACTCCGACCAGCCCACGGTGCCGTCTCCGACCATGATGGCGACGTTCTGGTAGCCAAGGTCCTCCAGCGTCTCTCTCGCCCTCTCGGCGAGCGGCCGAACGCGTTCCACGCTGAAGACCTGCGAGGCGAGCCTCGCGAGGACCGCCGTCTGGTAGCCGGACCCCGTGCCGATCTCGAGCACCCGTTCGTCTCCGCCAAGCCGCAGAGCCTGGGTCATCAGAGCGACCATGAACGGCTGCGAGATCGTCTGTCCCTCACCGATCGGGAGCGCGTGGTCCCCGTATGCGGACTGCTCCATGCCGGGCCCCACGAACAGGTGTCTGGGGACCGACCTCATCGCGCCGAGCACACCGGGGTCGGTGATGCCCCGTGGAACCAGCTGGGTCTCGACCATCCGGTCCGCGAGGCTCTCCCAGTCGCGCACTCTACTTCCTCTCTCTGGCGGAGGCGGTGGCTTCGGCGAACGACCACCTCTCGATCTCGTCCATGGTCGCGTAGTCGGTCAGGTCCAGGTGGACAGGGGTCACGGCCACGTTGCCCCTCTTGACTGCCGCTATGTCGGTGTCGGTCTGCTCGTCGCAGACGGAGGCGTATCCTCCGATCCAGTAATACTTGCGTCCTCGCGGGTCGGACTTGGGGATGATCGAGTCCTCGTAGACCTGCTTACCCTGTCTGACGATCTCGACGCCACCTATCTCACTCTCGGGCAGGTTCGGGACATTCACGTTCAGGAGCGTTCCGCGGGGAAGCCCGTTCTCGAGCGCCATGAGCGCGATCTCCCTCGCCATGCGGGCCGCGAAGGCGTAGTCGTACTTCCCGGACTCGCCGTGCGCGAGCGAGATTGCGATCGCGGGCACACCCAGTATCGTCGCCTCCATCGCCGCCGCCACGGTGCCCGAGTAGGTAACGTCGTCTCCCACGTTGGGCCCGCGGTTGATGCCGGAGACCATGAGGTCGGGGGGCTCAGGAAGGAGATTCTTGATGGCGAGCAGGACGCAATCGGTCGGCGTCCCGACGACGCTCACGACGTCGGTCGCGATGTGGCTCGCCCTGAGCGGAACGTCGACGGTGAGCGAGTGACTTGCAGCGCTGCGCTCTCTGTCGGGCGCCACGACCGTCACGTTCCCGATCTTCCGCAGCTCTGCCGCCAGCGCCTTGATGCCGGGCGCGTCGACGCCGTCATCGTTGCTGACCAGAATGTTCGGTGGTCTCATTCGTCCGTCCCGCCTGCTAACGCCAGAAGATGCTGCGACCGACGAGCCCGAGAAAGCGGAGGGTGTCCACGACCGGATTGATGTGGCTCACCTCGTCCGTGTAGATCGACCTTATTGGGGTTGACCCCACCTTGAACCCGCGCCTCCCGGCTCGTATGAGCATCTCGGACTCCATGTCGTATCGGCTGGTCACGAGGTCGTCCGCCAGCGAGCGGAGCAGCCCCGACCCTATCATCCTGAACCCGCTCTGGCTGTCCGGGACGGGTGTGCGCGCTAGCAGCGACACCACCCTCGACGTTGTGCGATTCGTCCACACGCGCAGACCGGGCATCTCGCCCACGTCGTGCATCCTGCTGCCGACCACGATGTCGGCTCCCGTTCTCTCGAACGTCTCGATGAACGAGGGTATCGATGCGGGGTCGTGCTGCCCGTCGCCGTCCATCGTAATGACCGCATCGTAGCCGTGCTCGAGAGCGTATCCGAACCCGGTCTTGAGAGCCGCGCCCTTGCCGAGGTTCTCGGCATGCGCAACCACCAGGGCCCCCGCTTCCCTCGCGGACCGGGACGTGCCGTCGGTCGACCCGTCGTCTATGACGAGCACGTCCAGACCGAGGCCCAGCTCGAGCACCTGATGAACGACGGTGCCGACGACCCGCTCCAGATTCTTGCATGGGATCAGGACGAGGGTTCTCATTCGTCGCCGCGCCCCTCCTGGCGCGGCCCCTTCCGCAGGTCCTTCTCGGTTTCCTCGAGCCGTTTCCTGTCGGCCTCGAGGCGCCTGCGGTGTTCCTCCATCCTTCCCCTTCGGGCGTCGATGCGCTCGATTCTCGCGTCGATGCGCTGCTGTCTGGCCCTGATCCTCTCCTGGCGCAGGCTCAACCTGTCCGTCCTGGTGTCGTCCCATATCGGCCGGAACACGAACCATTGCTCCGGGAACTGCCGGACGAACTTCTCGAAGACGCGCAGGCACTTCTCGACGCAGTCTCTCACATCCCCGTCGAGGTCGTCCGTGATACGGGGTTCGATGACGTCCTCCACGAGGTACTCGTGCATCCCGTCCTTCCTCATGACGAAGACGCCCGGGAGTATCACGCCGCCGAACCTCCGCGCCAGCAACGCGTAGCCGTCGGGGACGAGCGCCGGCTTTCCGAAGTACGGCAAGCGTATCCCCTGACCCGTCGCGGGGCGGTCTCCGGCTATGGCGACGACCTGCTTCCTGTGCATGGCGCGGAAGCACTTCTGGAACTCGTTGACCGAGACGATGCGCAGGCCCTTGCTCGTCCTGCGCTCGTTGAAGAAACGTGTCACGCGCGGACTCGGATGTGCGTCGACCAGCAGCGTCATCGGCAGGTCGAGGATGCTGCCGGCCGCTGCACCCAGCTCCCAGTTGCCGAGGTGGGGCGTAAGGAAGATGACCGGTCCGCGCTCTTTCGCGAGTTCCTTGGCGCGCTCGTACGTCGCGAAGCTCTCCGGTGTGAGTATCTCCGCTATGTTGGCTCTGTCGAGCTTGGGCAGCCGGAGGAACTCGAGCACGAACATCGCGAAGTTGCTGTATATCCTCGTGCGGAGCCTGTTCAGCTCCCGCGGCGTCATCTCGTCGCCGAAGGCCACCTGCAGGTTGCGATAGAGTGCCCGCCTGGTTCGTCGCTGGAAGACAGACGTCAAGCTGCCCACCGCGGCGGCGCCACGCCGTGCGATGGGCAGTGGGAACCGCAGTGACAGAAACGCCCCAAACTTGTAGAGTGTGTAGGCGAACATCGTGCGCCGTTTCTGGCCTTGCGGCAGGTTGCAGTATGGTCGGGGCGACTGGATTCGAACCAGCGACCCCTAGCCCCCCATGCTAGTGCGCTAACCGGACTGCGCTACGCCCCGACAGGGGAGAATCTAGCACACGCCCGCACCGCGGACAAGTGGAAACCGCCGCGCTCCCCTGCGACGGTCAGCGTCCCGCCACCGTTTCGGGCTTCGGCTCGCGCGACATCAGCTCTGAAATGGCCTCCCTTGGGTCGCGATTCTCGAAGAGCACGCAGTACATCTGCTCGGATATCGGCATCTCGATCCCGTAGCGTTCCGACAGGGCCTTGACGCTCCTGGTCGTTCTGACTCCCTCGGCCACCATCACCA
>CAZLTC010000091.1:0-6242 GCA_964562405.1 uncultured bacterium
CGAGGACGTGATCGCCGACCACCCGGTTTTCCTGAACCGCGCTCCCACGCTGCACCGGCTGGGCATTCAGGCGTTCGAGCCCATCCTGGTAGAGGGCAAGGCCATCAGGATCCACCCGCTTGTCTGCTCGGCGTTCAACGCCGACTTCGACGGTGACCAGATGGCCGTCCACGTTCCTCTGTCCTTCGAGGCGCAGATCGAGAGCCGCGTGCTGATGCTCTCGGTCAACAATATCCTGCTGCCGGCGAACGGACGGCCCGTGGCGAGCCCGTCTCAGGACATCGTTCTTGGCTGCTACTACCTGACCAAGTCGGTCGTCGGTGAGCCGGACGAGAAGAAGATGAGGGCGTTCGTCGACGCTGACGAGGTCATCTTCGCGCTCGACAATCACATGATCGACCTGCACCAGTGGATCAAGGTCCGGGTCGGTGGCAAGACGAGAGTCACCACACCCGGCCGCGTGCTCTTCAACCAGATGATCCCCGAGGAACTCGGGTTCGTGAACCGCGTCCTCGACGGAGCGAAGCTCAAGGACCTGGTCGGGGAGTGCCACAGGATGCTGGGGCAGGAGAAGACGGCGGAGGTGCTCGACAGCCTCAAGTCGAACGGCTTCCACTACGCCACGCTCGCAGGCATCACGATCGGCATCGACGACGTGCTTGTTCCCGCCGAGAAGAAGGAGATCCTCGCGAAGGCGGACGCCGAGGTCGACAGGATCTACAAGTACTACAGGAGCGGCGTCATCACGGATACCGAGCGATACAACCGCGTGGTGGACACGTGGACGCACGCCGCGGGCGACGTGGCCGATGCGATGGCCGAGGCCATGGAGAGGTCCGAGGGAGGTTTCAACCCGATCCACATGATGGCCGACTCGGGCGCCAGAGGCTCGAAGGACCAGATCAGGCAGCTGGCCGGCATGCGCGGCCTGATGGCCAAGCCGCAGAAAAAGCTGACCGGCCAGATGGGTGAGATCATCGAGTCGCCCATCAAGTCGAACTTCAGAGAAGGCCTGACCGCTCTCGAATACTTCATCTCGACGCACGGAGCGAGGAAGGGACTGGCCGACACGGCTTTGAAGACCGCCGACGCCGGTTATCTGACCCGCAGGCTCGTCGACGTAGCGCAGGAGGTCGTCATCTCCGAGCACGACTGCGGGACGCCCCGCGGCATCGTGACGACGGCGCTCATCGAGGCCGGGAAGATCGTCGAGCCGCTGCACGAGCGGGTGCTCGGCAGGATAGCGGCGGAGGACGTGGTCGACCCCGCGACGGGCGACGTGCTCATCAAGCGGAACGACCTCATCGACGAGGAAGCGACCGAGAAGCTGCGCAACATGAACATCGAGCAGGTCTCCATCCGGTCCGTACTGACCTGCGAGGCGCGCCACGCGGTCTGCGCCATGTGCTACGGACGCAACTTGGCAACGGGGCGGTTCGTGGAGATCGGCGAGGTCGTCGGCATCGTCGCGGCGCAGTCGATCGGCGAGCCCGGGACCCAGCTCACTCTGCGTACGTTCCACATCGGAGGTACCGCGGGACGCATCGCCGAGGTGTCGAAGCGGGACGCGGTGATTCCGGGCGTAGTCGAGTTCAAGTTCGACAGGGCGGAAGGCCTCAGGACGAACTCCGAGGGCCAGCAGATCGTTATCGCGCGGAACGCCCGCATAGCCAAGATGGGCGACGACGGCAGGGAGAGGCAGTACAACGTGCCCTACGGCGCCGTACTGCACGTGGAGGACGGCGAGCGCGTGGAGGAGGGCAAGGTCCTGTTCGAGTGGGACCCCTACAATGACCCGATCATCGCCCGCACGGGCGGCAAGGTCCGCCTCGACCAGGTCATCGAGGGACGCACGCTCGACCGTGTCGCTGACGAGTCGACCGGCCACCGCGAGCGCGTCATCATCGAGGATCCAGAGAAGGAACTGCATCCCTCGATCGTGCTCGAGTCCAAGTCGGGGAAGAGCCTCGGCGAGTACATCCTGCCGACCGGCGCCCAGCTGATGGTGGCGAACGACGAGGATGTCGCTCCCGGAACGCTCCTCGGCAAGATCCAGAGGGAGTTTGGCAAGACCCGCGACATCACGGGCGGCCTTCCCAGGGTCGAGGAGTTGTTCGAGGCGCGCCCACCGAAGAGCCCCGCCACGATCAGCGAGATCGACGGCATAGTGCGGTTCGGCGACGTGAAGAAGGGCCTGCGCGAGATCATGGTCGAGGGCGAGGACATCGAGAAGCTGTACAAACTCCCGCACGGCACGCACCTTCGCGTGCACGACGGCGAGGCGGTCCACGCCGGCGACAGGCTCTCCGAGGGCCCGGTCAACCCTCACGACATCCTCGCGATCAAGGGCGAGAAGGCCGTCGAGGGATACCTGCTCAACGAGATCCAGGAGGTCTACCGACTCCAGGGCGTGAAGATCAATGACAAGCACATCGAGATGATCGTGCGCCAGATGCTCCAGCGGGTCAAGGTGGTCGACTCCGGAGATACGAAGTTCCTGGAGGGCCAGGTCGTTGCCCGTTCGGAGTTCGAGGCCGAGAACAAGCGCATAGCCGAGGAGAACAAGAGTCTGAAGAAGGGAGAGCAGCTGCAGCCTGGACAGCACGAGGCTCTGCTGCTGGGCATCACGAAGGCGGCTCTCACGACTGACAGCTTCATATCGGCTGCGTCGTTCCAGGAGACCACGCGCGTGCTCATGATGGCCGCAACTAGGGGAGACACCGACACTCTGCGCGGTCTCAAGGAGAACGTGATCATCGGAAGGCGCATCCCGGCCGGAACGGGTCTTGAGGAGTACGAGCACATTCACCTCATCAAGCCGGAGGAGCCGGAGCCGCGGGTGGTCGAGCGGCCCGACGAGACCCCGGACACGAGTGTGGGAACGCTGACCTCGGCGACCGGATAGGCGGCGCGTCCGCCGGGGCGACATAGACTGACTGCTGGCAGGGGTTCGAGGAAGCACTGAGCAGGTGAAGGACAGGAGGACGGATTGCCGACGATCAACCAGCTCATTCGTCATGGCAGGAGCGAGAAGACCAAGAAGAAGCCCGCTCGGGCTCTTGAGGGTCATCCGCAGCGCAGAGGCATATGCACCAGGGTGTACACGACGACCCCCAAGAAGCCGAATTCGGCTCTCCGGAAGGTGGCGAGGGTGAGGCTCATGAAGGGCGACTCCGTCACCGCATACATCCCGGGCGAGGGACACAATCTTCAGGAACACTCGGTCGTGCTCATCAGGGGTGGCAGGGTGAAGGATCTCCCGGGTGTTCGCTACCACGTCATCCGCGGCCCGATGGACGCCGCCGGCGTTGACGGACGGAAGCAGTCCCGGTCCAAGTACGGTACGAAGCGGCCGAAGTAGCGCAGGGAAGCTCTCGGGAGGGCCTACGTGGTTCCCCGGGCGTCGGAACGACAGTATCTGTCGGAGGAAGGACCAGGATGCCGAGAAGGCGCGAAGTTCCCAAGAGGAAGAGGGTGGCCGACCCGAAGTACGGGAGCACGCTCGTGACGCGCTTCGTCAACTGCCTGATGAAGGGCGGCAAGAAGAGCGTCTCAGAGACCATCGTCTACGATGCGATGGAGATGATCGCCGAGCGCAGCAAGGAAGACGCTCTCGCGGTCTTCGAGAAGGCCATCAACAATGTCAAGCCGATGCTGGAGGTGAAGTCGCGCAGGGTCGGAGGGAGCACCTACCAGGTGCCCATCGAGGTCCGGCCGGAGCGGCGGACGGCGCTGGCCTTCAGGTGGATCATCACGTTCGCGAGACAGCGCTCCGAGCACACCATGGCCGAGAAGCTGGCCGGTGAGCTGCTCGCCGCCTACAAGAAGGAAGGCGCGGCGATGAAGAAGCGCGACGACACGCACAGGATGGCGGAGGCCAACAAGGCTCTGGCGCACTACAGATTCTAGACGGGTCTGATCGGGGGAGCATTGCATCACTCGCCGAGCACAACAATCCAGAGGCCCGACAGTGGGCAGCTCCCGTGCGCGGCGACCAAGGCTGGAACCGTACGCAGTGGTTCGAGGAAGGACAGGATGGCGCTCGAGCGGGGACTCGAAAGAGTCAGGAACATAGGCATCATGGCGCACATCGATGCCGGGAAGACCACGCTCACCGAGCGAATCCTGTTCTACACGGGCCGGGTGCGCAGGATGGGCGAGGTGCACGACGGCGCGGCCGTGATGGACTGGATGACGCAGGAGAAGGAACGCGGCATCACCATCACCTCCGCCGCCACGACCTGTCACTGGCTCGACCACAGGATCAACATCATCGACACGCCCGGACACGTCGATTTCACGATGGAGGTCGAGCGGTCGCTCCGGGTCTTGGACGGAGCCGTGGCGGTCTTCTGCGGGGTGGCCGGTGTGGAGGCGCAGTCGGAGACCGTGTGGAAGCAGGCGAACAAGTATCAGATCCCGAGGATCGCATTCATCAACAAGATGGATCGCGTGGGGGCCGACTTCAGGAACGCGCTGTCGATGATCGCCAGCAGGCTTGGCGCGGTTCCGGTTCCGGTGCAGATACCGATCGGGTCCGGGGAGTCGTTCGAGGGTGTAGTCGACCTCGTGACGATGAAGGCAGTCGTGTTCGACGCCGAGTCGCTGGGAGCCAGGTTCACCCTGACGGACGTTCCGGAAGACATGCTCGACGAGGCGAAGGAGTCCAGGGCCAGCATGATAGAGAACGTCGTGGAATCTGACGACACGCTGGCCGAGAAGTACGTGCACGGGGAGGAGCTCTCCGAGGACGAGATCAGGCTGGCCATTCGCAAGGCCACGATACAGGCCAGGGTTGTCCCGGTGATGGCCGGATCGGCGCTTCGTAACGTGGGCGTGCAGGGCGTGCTGGACGCGGTCGTCGGCTACCTTCCCTCGCCGAAGGACGTTCCGCCCGTCACGGGTCTGAACCCGTACACGGAGAAGGAGGAGGTGCGGGAGCCGGACGTGGAAGCGCCCTTCGCAGCGCTCGCGTTCAAGATCGCCGCTGACTCCTACGTGGGTAGGCTAACGTACATGAGGGTCTACTCGGGGAGGATCGAGAAGGGCAAGCAGCTCCTCAATCCGCGGACCGAGAAGAAGGAGCGCATCGGGCGGATCCTGCTCATGCACGCGAACAAGCAGGAGGATCTGGATGAGGCTTCGGCCGGCGATATCGTGGCCGTGGTCGGGCCGCGCGCTACGGGAACGGGCGATACGCTCTGCGATCCGAAGAGGCCGATAGTGCTCGAACCGATGATGTTCCCGGCCCCGGTCGTGTCCATCGCCATCGAGCCCAAGACGAAGGCCGACGAGGAGAAGCTGTCTGAGACGCTCGCGAAGCTGTCGGAGGAGGATCCGACCTTCGTGACGCGCACGGACGAGGAGACGGGGCAGACCATTATCTCGGGCATGGGTGAGCTTCACCTCGACGTTCTCACCACGCGCATGGTGCGGGACTTCGGGGTGAGGGCGAGCGTCGGCAAGCCGATGGTCGCCTACAGGGAGACGGTCACGGCCGCGGCCGAGGCGCAGGGTCAGTACATCAGGCAGTCGGGGGGCAAGGGCCACTACGGTGACGTGCGGCTGCGCATAGAGCCCCTTTCATCGGGCAGCGGTTTCGAGTTCGTCGACGAGGTCCGCGACGGCCAGATCCCGAGCGAGTTCATCGCGGCGGCCAGGGTGGGTATCGAGAGCGCTCTCGAGAACGGCATCATCGCCGGCTACCCCATGATCGACGTCAAGGTGACGCTGCTCGGGGGAAGCTATCACGAGGTCGATTCGTCCGAAATGGCCTTCAGGGCCGCGGGCGCCATCGGACTGCGTGAGGCCGCCAAGAAGGCGCACCCGATACTGCTGGAGCCGGTTCTGAGCGTGGAGGTGGTCGTTCCTGAGCAATACGTGGGCGAGGTGCTGGCGGACCTGTCCGCCAGGGGCGGCCGCATAGAGTCTACCCACCTCAGGTCCGACGCCCGTGTCGTTGATGCTATGGTGCCTCTGGGCAAGACGTTCGGCTACGCGACCTCGCTCCGGTCGCTGACTCAGGGAAGAGGACTCTACACGACCCAGTTCTCGCACTACGCCGAGGTTCCGCACGACGAGCAGCAGCGCATACTTGCGAGCTGGGGTTGGATATAGATGGGCCGCGACGTCCTCGTCGCGGGCGGTCGATAGAGAACAGGACGAACAGAAGTCACCAGGGGGATACGAGAGATGGCGAAGCAGAAGTTTGAGAGGAATAAGCCGCACGTCAACGTGGGTAC
>CAZLTC010000092.1:0-1673 GCA_964562405.1 uncultured bacterium
CGAGGCACCATGCGCTCCTCGAGGCGTCTCGTGGCGGCGCCCGGCGAATGGCGCACCCGCCGAGCTGGCCTTCGCTATCCTTGAACGGTGGGCAGGCATCGAGATTCGGAGCAACCTGCCCATGGTAGTTGTACCACTTCTGGAGACAGGGCGCTGCACTTGAGGATGTCGGCATCACTGCCTCGGGGAGCACGCTGCCTGCATCCCAGAACACTGCGCGGCCGGTGCGAACGCTCCAGCGAGTGGGCCGATTACAGGAAGGGGTCCTGGAGGCGCGGTGTTCCCGGCATACGTTGGGAGGAAGGGATGATGAGGCCGGGGGCCCCTCACGCGCCATTGATCCTGGCCGAGCGGGCACTGGCCCGTCCCAAGTCCCCTGCCGACGCGGCCCCCGCAGGAACGAGGGTGCTGCCCTTGACCTTGAACCTGACACGAATCACCTCCATCTCCCGCCCCCGCTTCCTCTGTTGGGCTTCGTAGCGGGCCCCCGCTACCAAACATGAACCGCTCGGGCCTACTGGCCCGGGCGGTTCGCTGCTCCGACAGGCTCCGGGACAAGGTAGGTGATTGCCACCTCCGGTTGTTCCGGAGCCAGTCTTGTCTCCTCCACCGGCCCGAGTCTATCTCTCGAACCGGAGCAGTCCCAGGGGGTCGGTTCTATCGTGCTATCCGATCATGCTTTGACTACCATGACAGGTATCTTCGTGTCGCTGTGGATCACCCCATAGGTGACGCTGCCGAGAACCATGGCTCCCAGAGCACTCCGTCCATGTGAACCCATGATGATGAGATCCACCTTTGAGCTCTCGGCCTCTTTCACGATCTCCTCGACAGGATGTCCCGTCGCTATTACAGTCTTCGAGGCTACGTCGTTCTCTTTGCAGAGTTCCTCTATCTCTTCGGCGAATCTTCCGGCAGCCTCGCGCAGATAGTCCTCGACGGACTCTATCATGTGCTTCGCAGTATGCGAGGCGGGGATTGTCGGCCCCATCCCCATGGATGACCGCATATCAACAACGCTCAGAGCCAATACCGAGGCCCGTAACTGCTTTGCGAGATCAACCGCATACGTGGCCGCCTTCTGAGCTACCTTTGACCCGTCTGTCGCCACAAGGATCTTCGAGATCATATATCCTCCTCCAATCGTCGAAGTGATACCTTGACCATCTAGAGTTCGTCGGTATCTTCACGCACGGGACGTCACGAACGTCTGGTGATAGTGTCTGCCTTCAGTTTCCCGTTGCGGACCACCTCGCACCACCCGGCCTCAAGCTGGGTCTCTCAGCACGGATGCTGGCCTGCGGAGAAGCGCTCCTTACCCTCGACCTGCCCGACCCCTGCGTTGTGCGGGTCAAGCTCTTCGATCTCGGCGGACGCCAGGTCATTGGTCTTGCGGATGGAGTGCTCAGCGCGGGCACGCACGAATGGCGATGGAGCGGCGCGGACGAGGCCGTGCCCGCAGCTGGTTGAGCAGGGCCGCCTGATGAGAACGAGCTACAGAGGCAGGAGCTTCTACCTCAGGAGGCCCTGCTCGGACGACGCGTCATAGCTAGGACCGGCGCGTTTCACTTGCAGGGGCCCTTCTTGCCGCCCCTGCCCTTGCCGGTACCACCGCCCCGTCCTCCGCCCGTGCCCTGTCCTGTACCCTTGCCCTGTCCTGTACCCTTGCCCTG
>CAZLTC010000092.1:1773-3233 GCA_964562405.1 uncultured bacterium
CCTCTGCCCTTGCCCTTACCGCCGCCTCGACCGTCGCGAGGCCCATTCGCCCCGCTCCGGGGGCCCTGGCCATCTCTCCCCGGCATCCGGAATCACCTCCCTTCCTGAAAGTGCGTGCCATCAGCTACGCCCCGCGCGGCTCCGAATGTGTAAGCCGCTCCTGCCAGGCCGGGTACGACACGTTCGCCGAAGACATCTCTCAACCTCTCGACGGCGACGCCTCCCGTGCAATGGCATGGGACGATCAGGTCCAGATCAAGATCCTTCAGGGAATCCATGGTGTGCTGCAGCCGCCGCTCGCTCGCTCCAGTCAAGTGGAAGCCACCGATCACGGCATGAATCCGAGGCTCACCGCTCAACCGCTGCGCATAGCGCAGCGTGTTGATCAGGCCCGCGTGGCTGCATCCGACGATCACGACCAGTCCGCGCTCCGTGCGAATCCACAGCGCGAGATCGTCCGTGATCGCGTCGCTGCGGATACCACCGGCGTCGATGAAGAACGGGCCTCCGGTGTCCTCGTAGTCGGTGAGACGCGGGATCGGGCCGGTGATCCCTGCGCCGGCAGCTATCTCAAGCTGCCGCTGAACCCAGTGCACTCCTCCGAAACAGGGGTCCTCGAGCACGAGTCTCGTGGCCTCGGGCATGCCGATCGACCTAGCCGATCCATCATGGACGGAGTACCGGCGGGCCACTGCCGCCGGGTGAAGATACACCTGAGCATCAGGCGCCAGCTCGATAACCAGGGGCACCCCACCCGTGTGATCGTAGTGCCCGTGACTCAGGACCAGGATGTCCGTTGCGCGCAGGTCGATGCCGAGCTTGCTCGCGTTGCCGGGGAGCGACGGTCCCTGCCCCGTGTCGAAGAGCAGCTGCCGCCCGACGGCCTCAACCCAGACGGCGAACCCATGCTCGGACGCCAGACCGTCCTTCGCCGTGTTGTCTACAACGATAGTGACCTTGGCCGCGCTCATGGGTGATCCTCGGGCAGCGCATCGCGCCGCGACGATCGCCGGCCATCCGGTTGCCACAGCGCGTGGGTTCCGACCGGCAGTCCAACCTCGCGGGAGACAACCGGGCACTTCACCTTGAAGAGGAAGACGATGTGCCTGTTGAGCCCGCTGAGCGTCTCGAAGTTGCCCTGACCCTTGGCGATAACCAGATCAGCCCCATCGAACCGTTCTCGGAAGGAATCGCTGCAATCCGCGAGAATCGTACCCGGCGCGTCCGAGCCGTTGTCGATGACGTCTACCAGCTCGGTCATCCTCACCTCGCTCGCATCGGCGAGCGTGGCATCGTTGAGCACAGGGCCACCACGCACCCCGACCGTGACGCGCTCGGGACCGAGCTGCTCGATGAGCAGCCGATCCACGGCTATCTCTCCAGCATTATCAGCCAGATAGAGAATATCAGCTGCGTCAGCCGCCGCCTTCCGAAACGCCTCTCCATAGCCGCGAAGCTGC
>CAZLTC010000092.1:3333-6240 GCA_964562405.1 uncultured bacterium
ATCAGCTGCGTCAGCCGCCGCCTTCCGAAACGCCTCTCCATAGCCGCGAAGCTGCTCCCGGGGCGCACCACGCAGCGCCAAGCGGACGTCGTCGTCGGTGATAGCAGCGACGACGCCCATGTCGATCGCATTGGCGGCGACGGCGCACCTGGCTGCAGCCAGCAGGGGATCAGGCGCCTGTCTCACGATGGCTGTCAACTCGGGCAGAGCCTCCATGGCCAGTTGGTTGGAGCGGCGCTTGGCGGCTTGGTAGGGATCCCTGACGCCCGTCAGCTCTCGCAGCCTCCGATGGATGGCCTGTCCCACGAAGGGCGGCGGGCGGTTGAGATCCAGCTCGGCCGCCATCCGCAACACGTCCCGGACAATCCGCTCGTGAACACGAGCGTCCGATGTGAAGATGCGCGCTGCTTCTAAACTCTGTCGCAGGAAACACGGAACGCAGTCGAGATAGCTGTTCATTTCACCTCTGATTCGCCGCTGCTCCCATGACCTGCCCCGAGTAGTTGTACCACTTCTGGAAGTAGGATGCCACGCCTGGCACGCCTGGCGGGAGTATCTGTGAGCTTCAGGCTGGTGCGGTGCTTACCGCGGCGGGGCCACTCAGCTTTGTGTCTTGACCTGGAGAGTGATATCATGTCGATACGACATCCCTCACTGCATCTTCAGTTGCTTTGCGCTGGATCCGTGATGCGACAGCCGAAAGAGGAGATAGAACGAGGCTCGGTCCAGACACGGCACGACTGGACCGCTCTCATTGTCACACGGGGCTTGACCACATGGCAGAGTGGAGGTGAAAGGCCGGTAGACAATGCGCACGCGATTCGAGCGATGGGTCCTGCTGGTGGGGCTTCTAACTGTCGTGTTCTACCTGCCGTCGGTGATGGCCGCTCCATGCGACGACGAACTCCACTCATTGTACCAGGCGGCGCTGACGCTGAAGCACCCTTCTCGCATTCTGCTCCCCTGGATGGGAGGGGTATTCCGCATCCTGCCGAAGCTCGTTATCATGGGAGGTCTCAGCCTGTGGGGCCTGCGGATCTCCATGTACCACTTGCTCAACATCGCACTCCACGTGTTCTCGACGGTGCTCGTCGCGCGGCTCGCCAGAAACTGGAGTGGCTCTGACCGTGTGGGCATATGGACAGCGGCGCTCTTTGCGTTTGGACTGGGCCACGCGGGCAAGGCAGTTGTCGTCATCAGCAACGTGACGATGCTCTTGGGCCTCGCGCTGATGCTCGCCTCACTGAGTCTCCTCTGGTCCGGCAGATGGAAGCCCGCTCTCGTGCTGTTCCTCCTGGCCGCTGCGTCACACGAGGTGGTGATCGTTGCCCCCCTGCTCATCCTCCCTCTCGCGTGCGTGGCGGAGGATAGGAGCCTGCTGTCCTCAACGCCGCTGATTCGTCGCCTGGTCGGGATGAGGAGAGTCCCCATGGCCGTGTCCTTCATCCTGCTTGCACTCATACCGCTCTCGTTCTTTCCGGGCCTCATCGGAAGACTTTGCTCATTCGAGGTCAGGATGATCTCGTTCGTCTTCCTTCCTCTCACCACGGGAGGAGCGGCGATCATGCCCGGTCATGTCGGAGATGTGGTTGCCAAAGTGGTCCCCTTCATCATCGCGCGGCAGTTCTGGATCGGCGCTGTGATCCTCCTCCCCCTATCGTACCTCGTATGGCGCGGGAGGGCGCTCTATGCACTGGGAGCGGGATGGGTGATGCTCTTCTGTCTTCCGTCCTGGGCCATCGCGCAGCACTGGGAGGGGCCGTGGCTCGAGTTACGCTACACCTACATTCCCGCGATAGGCATCTGCCTGATCGTCTCCAGTCTCGCAGTGCGAATCGCGGAGCGCCACAGACTAGCCTCGGCCATGCTACTTTCGCTCCTTGTCTTGTGGAGCGTGACCCTCAGCGGCCTCTGGTTGCGGCGGTACATCCGGATCAGCCGCAGCCCGTACGAGGTTGCGCTCCGGGCAGAGTTCTACAACGAAATGGCGGACGTCGATAGCCGATGGGTGCTGCCCTGAGCGTGCCGTAGTGATCGCGTGGTGAGCGCGTGCCCCTACCCCGGAGCGGAATGACACATGACTAGATCGGACGGCAAGCAGCACCGTGCGACTCTGCGCAGGATCGCGCACCGAGCTATGCTCCAACGAGGACTTGCGCCGGATTTCCCACCTGAGGCGCTTGGCGAACTCGACAGCATCCGCGGACCGGCGATGCGGGCCGACGGGGAGACACGCGACCTGCGGAGCCTTCCATGGTGCTCGATCGACAACGACGACTCGCGCGATCTGGACCAGCTCACCATTGCAGAGGCCGGATCCGACGGGACGACCAGGATCATGGTCGCCGTCGCAGACGTCGACGCCGTCGTCAAGAAGCGGTCGGCGCTCGATGATCACGCGCGGCAGAACACAACGTCGGTCTACACGGTCGCCGAGATCTTCCCGATGTTGCCGGAGAGGCTCTCGACTGATCTCACGTCTCTCAACGCCGAGTCAGATCGCCTTGCCATCGTCATTGACATGGTCATCGCTGGGGACGGGTCGCTTCGGAGTTCGGATGTCTACGCCGCGACGGTCCGCAGTCGCGCCAAACTCGCCTACAACAGCGTTGCCGCCTGGCTCGATGGCGATGGCCCGATGCCGCAACAGGTTGGTGAGGTAGTCGGCCTCGACAAGAGCCTCCGTCTTCAGGATCGCGTGACAGAGAAGCTGAGGACGCAGCGGCGTTTGCACGGCGCGCTCGATCTGGAGACGATCGAAGCCCGACCGGTCTTTGAGGGAGAAACACTCAAGAACCTGGAGGCGGACACCAGGAACCGGGCCAGGAACATCATTGAAGACTTCATGATCGCGGCCAACGGCGTGACCGCGCGATACCTCGCGTCCAGGAAGTCCGCGTCGCTGCG
>CAZLTC010000093.1:0-5945 GCA_964562405.1 uncultured bacterium
TTCGGGTCGAGAGGGGGAGCCGGCGGCGCTGGCTCCCCCTCTCTCGCTACCCCCTGCTGTTCTCCCGTTCTCAGGTTCCAGTCCCTGCCCGTATCACAGGGGTGACCCCGAGTCACCGGCTCCTTCTGAGCAGGAGGGGCGTCCTCATGTCCTGCAGGATGCTCTCCAGGAAGCTCTTGAATCGGGGGTAGTCGGCGGCGTCGACCCTCATGCCGGCGATGGAGGTCTCCCTTGTCACCACGAGCGCGTGGTCACCCGGCTCGTACCGCGTGGAATAGTGGCATCCGTCGAACTCGAACTCGCTCGGCTCCGGCGTGGCGACGATCTCGAATCCCGCCGGGTATTCGAACGCGGTCTCCGTGCGCTCGCACACGCTGAGCGCTCCCAGATCGACGGGGCTCGCCCTGTCCTTCTTCGCGACGACCGCTCCGAACGCCTCGTTCAGATGGCTGTCCGTGGGCAGCGAACCCGAGAGGATGTCCCCCGTGACGGCGAAGACGTTGGGAGCGCTGAATGCGTAGTCGTACACGAGGGGCTCGTCGGCGCGCTCAGCGCCGCCCACCTCCAGGGACAGAAGCTCGACGCCCGGGCACGACACCGCCAGCGCCGCGAGCGTCTCGTCCTCCAGCGCTTCTCTCGACACCGTCTCCAGGTGCGCGCGCCGCGGGCTGGTCTCGTCTATGCACGTGTAGGTGGAGCGCCTCTCGACCGATACGGACCCGTCATCCTTGAGCGCGACCCTCGACTCCACCGTGCGGGGGCGTTCGCATATCCCGGACCCGGTTATCGTCGTGAGTCCGTTCTCGCCCTCCCGGACCACCAGCGCCGGGGCTCCGACGATCGACGCCGGCACCTGGTCAGGGTCCGGAAAGCGGACTGTCGGGTCATACCAGCGGTAGCCGCCGCCAGGCAACGCTCTGGCCACCACGACGTGGTCGAACCGGGGTGAAGGCAGGAACGAGACGTCCTGATCCGATCCGACCGCGACGAGCGCGAGGAAGCAGTCCTCGATGCCTGATGCGTGGAGCAGCGACTCCATGAGAGTGCACTTGTCCTTGCAGTCCCCGAACCTGTGGCGGAGCACCTCGTCGGCTTCCCGCGGAATGTGCGCGCTCTGGAAGAACGGTATCGACTGGTAGGTGATGTCGTCGGACACGAAGGCGAGGATCCTCGCGATCTCCTCTTGCTCGTCGCCCGCCGCCCCTGCCGTCAGTTCCTCCGCCTTGTTCCTCACGCGGCGCGTGATCTCCGCCTGGCCGTCCGCGAGCCCCGAGTACCACTTGGCCACCGTGCCCCAGTCGTCGATCGTGGTCACGTCGAGCCAGGGTAGGTAGGACAAGGGGGACGCCGCGCCAGGCTCAGTGGAGATCTTCGGCGGAGAGGAGAAGTGCCACTCGCGCCGAACGAAGCCGTCATCGAGCGTCTCGCTGGTCGCCGACAGCGAATCGGTCGCCGCGGACTCGTTGTGAAGCGCCACGGAGACGTCCCTGTCGCCAGGCGCCGTCAGCGTGTAGACGGACTCGAGGCACGGGTCGTGGAAGGAGAAGAGGTGCGCGTCCCAGAAGTTGCCGGAAAGCGCGCCGGATACGTGTGCGGTGGACTGGTAGTGGAGGAAGATGATGTCGCCGGGCTCCACGTTCTTGAAGAGGACGTTCGCGAGCCCGGTCGTGGCCTCGAACTCGGCGCCGCCGGGCTTGATCGTCTTGCTCTCGAGATACACGATGTCGGCGGCGTATGGATTCACGTCGACCCTGTAGTTCTCCCACCTGCGCACGCCCTCCTCGTTCAGCACCTGCACGGCGAGGCAGTAGTCGACGACGCTCGCGTGCTTGTCGAACGCGAGACGTCGTTTTCTCTCGGTGAGCACAACCGCGTCTTCATCGGCGAAGCGTGACTCAGGCACACGCATGGCCACGATGGCGCTCTGGTCGGGGTCCGGCATGAGTGTTCTCAGCGAGGGGAGGCCCCGGAGTGCCCGCGCCTTGTCACGAAGGGCGAAGTTGCCCGGATCGATGGCGAGCGCATCGTCGAGTATGTCGGCCGCGGCGCGGTTGCACCGCGCTCGCAGCCAGCGGAGCACGTCGTCCTCGTCCATGATCGATATGACCCTGGTCGGCGCGTGGCCGCGCGACCACATCGATTCGAGTTCCTCATCGGTCAGCGTTCTCTTACCGTCCGGGAAGTACTGAGCCACCGTCGATGTGTCGAAGTCGTAGCCTCCCTCGGCGAAGAGAGCGCGGTAGTAGAGCAGGGGGATGCTCTGGGGGAAGCTCCGAAGACCTTCGACTACCGCCTCGTAGGCCGTGTCCTGTCTGTCCCGCGCCAGCAGCGCCTCGACGTAGCGCTCCATGAGGACCGCGGAGTCCGGGGCGAGCTTCATGAATCTACGCAGCTCTCCCTCCATCTCCTTGTAGTCCTCTTCCTTCGCGCTCTCCACGTACTTCGCGAGGATCGCCATCTGCGTGGGCAGCCGCTTGATCATCTCGGTCCTGAAACGCTTCTGCTCAGTGCTGAGCCCGCGGGCGTCCGCGTGTGCGGCGAGGTACGAGTATCCGATCGGGTCATCGGGGAGGAGCTCGACCACCCTTTCAGCCGCCGTTCTCATGTCTTCGAGCAGGTGTTGCTCCCGGAGACAGCCGAGTCTGAGGTCGAGCGCCTCACGGCATTGCGGCGCCCTCTGGAGGACACCCTCAGCCACGGCCCGGGCGGAGTCGAAGCGTTTCCTCTCGAAGTCCCTGGCGGCTACGTGCAGGACCGCTGGTGCCAGTTCAGGCGCAAGCGCCGCGGCCGCATCCATGCGCTGCTCGAGTTCGTCTTCCTGCGATGCGGCTCCGTATGCGTAGGCCGTCGCAAGCTGCAAGAGCGCGCAGTCCTCGAAGCGTCTCGAGAGGGTATCGCAGAGAGCGGACGTGCTGTCAGGGGGAGCGAACCGCCGGACGCGCTCGAGGTTCCAGAACTGGGCCTCGCGGTCGAACGGCCGTTCGGACGCGCCGTCGGCGACCAGCTCCAGGAACGAAGCAGCGACCGGCTTCACATTGAGGTCGGCGGTCTGCAGGATACCGAGCTGGCGGGCCGGGTCGAGACTGATCCCTGAGGCTTGGGACCCATCGATGTCCGAGATGGCGCACGACACCGAACTCGTTTCCTCACGATTCGAGACCTTGAACGCGAAGAGGTTGTCACCGGCCGGGAGGTCGACGTGCCAGTGAAGCACTTCCTCGCCGCCCGTATAGCGGCTGCCTTCGTGAACGACCCGTCCGTTGATGCGGAACTCCACGTCGCCCTCGTGGCTGATGGAGACGAGGTACGTGCCTCCCTCGTCCAGTGTCGCCACCGTTCTCACGTAGGCCGTCGTATTCTCATCCTGTTCGAAGTACTGGGGCGGTGCGATGCTGCGGTCGAGAGAGATCCTCTGTGGCGAAAACCACATGATCGGCTGACCGAACTTGCCCTCGTACGGGTCGGCAAGTATCTGCGCGGGGTCCACGTGCGTCTGCCGGTGACCCGACCCCGACGTGTTGTCGAAGGGGCCAAGCACGCACCAGCGGCCCATACGATTGAGTCCGCGCGCCGACCGTTCGACCATCCCCGCGTCACCCGACAGGTACGCCTGACGGGATGCCAGTCCCGCGAACATCCTGCGGTCGACCGGCGGTACGCTCTTGGCCCCGGCGAGCTTGTCGGAGAATCGCGCGAGTACTTCATGGAAGTCGCGTGAATCCATGTCGGACAGCTGCCGGACGAGTCCCGGGACGAAGAAGTCGTATTCGCTGCTGGGCGCCCTTTCTCCGTAGGCGGCAACCTCGTCCAGGACGATGTCGTCCCTTCCGAGCGCGAGCGCCGTAAGGATGCGCCCGCGACGCGCGGACTGATCATCCCCGTCGGTGCTGAGCGCGGCCGAGAAGTAGTGCTCAGCCTGTGCGTAGTCGTTGGACCAGAGCGCCTCCCATCCGGTCTGCGCGAGGTCCGTCGCGGGTAGTGCTGCGAATGACACACCGACTTGCCCGGCGGAGAGGAGGAGCGCGAGGAGCGTGGCTATCAGATGGCAACGTGGCTGCGACGATGGCATGGCTGCCTCCCTGTGATCTGTCGCCAATCGGTCGTGCCTGGGACCGGCGTCCCGGCCACACTCGCGCCGGGAGCCTGAGCTTAGTGCACCATAGCATATTGTTTTTCGCCGCGTAAGGGCGAACTGCGGTGCGCGGGCAGCGCGGCGCCGTCCCGGAACGACCTTGACTCGCGGACGGCGACGGTGACAGAATGCCCGGGCCGGAGCCGCGGCACCGCTCCGGAGGGGGAGCCGGGCCTCCCGCCCGGAGCTTGCGGCGGGGCGAAAGGACACGCGCTTGGGTCGCAGACGTACCATCTTCATAGTCTTGGCGCTCGTGCTCTGCGCTGCCGTCATCGTGCTCCCCACGCCCGAGGGGCTGACGCGCGAGGGCCAGAATGCGATAGCCGTCTTCGTCCTGTGTTTCGTGCTGTGGGTGACGCAGCCGCTGCCGCTGGCCGTCACGAGCCTCCTTGCCATCGTCCTCCTGCCCCTTCTCCGTGTGATACCGCCGACGCGGGCCTTCGCTCTCTTTGGGAGCCCCGTCATCTTCTTCATTCTCGGAGCGTTCATACTGGCGGCGGCTCTGCTCCGAAGCGGGCTCTCGACGCGGCTCGCCGTCTTCTTCCTCCGCCGCTTCGGTGCGAGCCCCAGGTCGCTCCTGGCCGGTGTCGTGTTCTCGGGGGGATTCCTGGCATTCTGGATGCCTGAGCACGCGGTCGCCGCGCTTCTTTTTCCCATCGTTCTCGAGATCGCGCGCGCTCTCGAGATAGAGCCTCGTAAGAGCTCCTACGGGAAGGCGCTCTTCCTCGCTCTCGCCTGGGGCGCGGTGATCGGGGGGATCGCTACGTTTCTGGGAGGCGCCAGAGCGCCTCTGGCGCTCGGCATACTCAACGAGCACTACGGTCTGACGATCGGCTTCCTGCAGTGGTTAGTGGCCGTGGCGCCGCTCTCCATAGCTCTCATGGCGACGGCCTGCTTCGTCCTTCCGAGGCTGTTCCCGATCGACGTCACGGACGTCCACCGCGCCCGGGAGGCCCTCGATGCCAAGGCGAGGGAACTCGGACCTCTCTCCAGGCGCGAGAGGGGAGTGGCGATAGTGACCGTGGCGACAATCGTCGCTTGGGTCACGGCCGGGCAGTCGATAGGGCTCGCGGCCGTCTCGCTGCTGTCGGCGGTTGCGCTCTTCGCTTTCGACCTCATCGATTGGCGGAGCGTCGAGGAGTACGTGAATTGGGGTATTATACTGATGTACGGAGGTGCGATCGCGGTCGCCTACGCGCTTCACGAAACCGGCGGCGCGCGCTTCATCGCCGGCGTCTCGCTGTCGGCGGCGGGCGGGCTGTCGCCGTTCTGGATGATGGTCCTCTTCGCCGTCGTGGCGGCTCTGCTGACTGAGGCGATCAGCAACGTTGCGGCCGTGGCTCTGCTCCTTCCCATCTGCTTCAGCGTGGCCGAGGGGACCGGTCTCACACCCGTCGCCGTTGTGTTCGCGGTCGCGGTGCCGGCCGGCCTCGCGTTCGCGCTCCCCATGGGCACGCCGCCGAACGCCATCGCGTACTCGGCCGGTTACTTCAGGCTCAGGGATTCGATACTGGCGGGTTCGCTCCTGAAGGCGCTGGCACTCGTTCTGCTGGCTCTCACCGCCAGGTTCTACTGGCCCCTATTGGGCATTGGCAGCTGATCTCGCGCGGGAGGTTCTATTGAAGCCGATTCTTCTTATCCTGACGCCCGCGCGCGTCTCGGACTCATGCGTCGAGGAGGCGATCTCGGCGGCCAGGACCGGCGGCGCCGAGCTTGTTGCGGTCTTCGTGCTCGACACGTCCATATCGGCCGACTTCAGGTCGCGGCTGCGTGACTCGGGCTCGCTGGGCGGCGCGCCGAGCGACGAGCTGGT
>CAZLTC010000094.1:0-5924 GCA_964562405.1 uncultured bacterium
GACCTCCGGGTGGGGCGACCTGTGGACGGCCGGGTGGTCGTGAGGCAGCTTCTTCCACATCCTCCCGGCCGTCTCGGTCGGCGATGAAGCCATGCGAGTCGGTTCTATCGATTGACCATGCGCTGTGAGGCCTCGGAGTATCGCTTCCCGTGTACGGTTATCCGGGCGGCGGCCGCCTCGATGTCGTCAAGGTCGGTTCGGGTCAGCTCGACGTCGACCGCTGCGACGTTCTCCTCGAGCCGGTGCTTCTTGGTCGTGCCCGGGATGGGCACGATCCACGGCTTCTGCGCCAGGAGCCACGCCAGCGCGACCTGCGCGGGCGTCGACCGCTTTCGTTCGGCAATCGAGATGAGCAGTTCGACCAGCGCTCGATTCGCCCTCCTGTTCTCCGGCGAGAAACGGGGGACCGTGCTGCGGAAATCGGAGTCGTCGAACGTTGTCGTTTCGTCGATCTTCCCGGTGAGGTAGCCCCTGCCCAGCGGGCTGAACGGCACGAAGCCGATGCCGAGTTCCTCCAGCGTTGGCAGGATCTCGGTCTCAGGTTCCCGCCACCACAAGGAGTACTCGCTTTGAAGTGCCGTGACCGGTTGTACCGCGTGGGCGCGGCGGATTACGTCCACACCGGCCTCGGAGAGGCCGAAGTGCCTGACCTTGCCCTCCGTGATCAGCGCCTTCACCGTTCCGGCGACATCCTCGATCGGCACCTCCGGATCGACCCGGTGTTGGTAGAGCAGGTCGATATGGTCCGTCCTGAGCCGCTTGAGCGACGCCTCGACCACCTCCCGGATGTGCCCAGGACGGCTGTCCAGCCCACCACGCACGCCTTCGGCGACGCGAAACCCGAACTTCGTGGCGATTATGACCTCATCGCGGACCGGGGCAAGCGCCTCTCCTACCAGCTCTTCGTTCGTGAACGGACCGTACACCTCAGCCGTATCGAATAGGGTGACGCCCAGGTCAACGGCCGCCCGTATGAGCGCGCGCCCCTGCTGCTTGTCGACAGGCGGGCCGTACCCGAAGCTCAGCCCCATGCATCCGAGCCCGAGGGCCGACACCTGCAACTCGCTTCCTCCAAGTCTGCGAGTCTGCATCCTTCCTCCTCGTTCTCTCTTGGTGGGGCGGTCTGCGAAGCGGCGTCGTCGGCCGCATACGCCTACTGGACTGCATGCTGAGCAGCTCCGAGCTATCGCCGCGATTACTTGTACTGGAACGACACGACCCCACACTGAGTGCAGCGTGAAGCTCTCACTACCGCCTGTGCCCCGATTGAGGTCGTGCTCAGCTTTGACAGATCGAGCTGCTCCAAGCCGCGCCTCAACGGAAAGCGCACGTCACCATCCGTTGACCAGAAGAGCGATCCTCCCACTCCGCGAACGTACACGAAGCCGGACTCCATCTCTTTGCCGCACTTAGCGCACTTCATTCGGTCCTCCTAGCATGCCGCACACGCTTGTTAGGCGCCTCTGCGTTTCACACCGACACTCACGGCCCACCCAGCCAGCCGACTATCCATCCGGGTAGCATGCCGCCGACGTTGAAGAGCGCGTGCACGATGATCGCCGGTATGATACTCCCCGTACTCTCTCTGTAGCGCGCGGCCAGGAATCCGAGCAACGTCGCGAGCACGATCGGAACCACTGCGGTGGCACCCATTGACTTGATGAGCACCAGATGCATGGCCCCGAAGAACAGACCGCTCACAAGGACTGGCACGCTGAACCTGGCCGCCCCACCACTCGCGATCCCCCAGCCTCCTATTATTGACTGAAGTAGCCCGCGAGTCAGCACTTCCTCGCACACGCTCGCGTAGATCCAGACGAAGACAACCAGCTGAAGCTCGGTCCGACCGGCGACAACGCTATCAGGCTCACCCAGCCTTGGTGCCAAGGCCGACATCAGTGACAGCACGGCCGTCGGAAGAACCCACACGAGAATCCTCGGGCTGAATCGATATCTTCCCCGAGTGAGTCCAAAATCAGCGAGACCTTTCCCCCGCCACAGCCAGATGATCAGAAGTGAGGCGGCCAGCATAAAGGAGTGCGTGGCGAAGGACCCAGGCACGAAGCCATCCTGTGGCAGCTTCGCGAGCCAGCCCACGTACAGCGCGCCCAGAGCTACCGCCGCCGTGATTGCGATGCCACAGACTACCTCTATCGACCTGCTTCGAATCATTCCCTACGCATCTCCAGAGACGCCTGACACCCGCGTATCAGCTGCGCCGCCGTAACGTCAACCCGCCCAGCTCTCGCCATCCTTGAGGATGACGACATCAACCGGAGACCCTGCCTCCAGCATTCTCTGCTTGAAGCGCTCGGGTGTCTGGCCTGTACGGAGCAGCGGCGAGCGAGGCACAAGCCCATCGTGAATCGGCACGACTACCGATGGTCTCAGGTCACGCACCGCTCGAAATGCGGCCCGCAGCTTGAGAAGCCGCCTCGTCCTCTTTGATGTGATCACCCGCACGTCAGTTGGGAGCGCGCGCAGGCGGCGTCGGACGGGCGTATGCCGGGTTGCCCCACGTCCCGAAGTACGGGTCAGTGAGAATCCTCCGACCGCCGATCTCAACAAGGGCCGTGCTGTGGCCGATCATCGTGATGCGCACAAGCCGCTCCATTCATAGGTGGTTGCTGCGGTTGCGTCTAACGCCAGCGGTCAGCCGCGCCAGGCACTGGTGCGGCAAGTGCCGGCGGACGCGAAGCGGACGCCGCCTTGCAGCTACCGTGACACCCGAGCACGTCGGCCGTATACGCCAGTTGGGCAGGCAGATAAGGGCGTCACCTGTACGTTGCCTTGATCATCCCCCATGTCCGGCTCTGGACAACGCTCCCGCACGCGTCGCAGCCCTCACCTTCGGCACCGACCAACGAAGCCCATGTGGCGCCGGGGAGACAGGGCGAATCCGAACAGAGCGAGACGTCTTCGGATGAGAAGTCGCACAGGCACGGGTCCTCGTACTCGATGTCGTGGAAGTTGCCGCCGCAGAGCGTGTCCGCCTCCGCGTTCCCATAGACGAAGCAGTGGTGGATGTCGGGAGTCTCGCTGCCGGTCTCGCAGTAGACGGGCAGCCCTGCCGAGGAGAATGCCAGGATGCAGTACTCGAGCGTCGGAGACGCGTCGTCCAGCCACACCTGGTGCGTGCCGTTGTTGACGAAGGTGCAATTCGAGATGACGGCGCTCGCTCCGAGTACGCACTGGAGACCCCCGGTGGCGTTCCACTGCCCCACGTTCCCGATGAAAGTGCACCCGCTCACGTTCGCCGTCACGGCTCCCGTCAAGTGCATGCCCCCGGATGCCCCCGATGTGTTGTCCAGGAAATCACATCCCGTCATGTCGAAAGACGAACCGCTGGCGTGAAGTCCGCCGCCGACGCACGTCGAAACGCCGTTCCCCCTGAAGATGCAGTCAGCAAGGGACACGCCATCGGACTGGTGCAGCGCGATGCCCGCACCCTGTCCGTAGTCGCCCACCGTATTCTCCTCGAACTCGCAGTCCAGGACTGCCGGAGACGACTCGAACGAGTAGAGGCCGCCGCCATACATATGGGCGTCGTTCTGTCTGAATCGCGTGTCTGCGATGATCGGCGAAGAGCCCGACAGGCACGCGATGCCGCCTCCGCACCCACTGGGTCGGCCCGTTTCTTCACTCCGACTGCGCCAGATGTAGCAGCCGCGCAGGACTGGAGAGGACGCGTCGAAGCAGAGCCCCCCGCCCACGTCCTGAGCGACGCAGTACTGGAAGCTGCAGTTATCGAACTTGGGACTCGATCCGTTGGTGCAGTAGGCGCCTGCGCCCGTGTCCGCGGCCGCGTAGAACACCGCGATGCCGCGCACGACCGCGGTCGTGTCCTCCCCTGAGTTGAACAGGAATCCGCGAGCCGCGTATTCGCAGTTGATCGAAGTCCACGCGGAGCCCTCTTCCGATTCCAGCACCAGGTTCTTGCCTCCGAAGTTCAGGTTGCGGTTCAGTGGTCCCGAATAGGAATCGGAGGCCACCAGGACGGTGTCGCCCGCGGATGCTGCGTCGATGCCCTCCTGAATCGTCGACTGCTCGGCCGGGACGTGGATCGTCGTCGCGGAGGCCACCGGAACCAGGGCTCCGGTCAACAAGACTACCAGCGTTCTCACTGTGCGTTCCATCGAGCCCTCCCGACCTCGGTTTCGCATCTGCCTGCCTAGTACCCGCGTATGAGCCGCGGGTCTTGGGCTGTGTGGTGGGTGCCGCGAGCGAAGCGAGCCCCCTTGCAGCTGCCGTGACACCCAAGCACGTCGGCGGCATACGCTAGTTAGCCGGCGCCAAGCCTGCGTAGGTACTCCGTCAGAACTACCGCGTTGTTGTGTTTCTCGTCCGTCGAGGAGAAAACGAGCGTGACTCTCTTCCTGCTGGCTAGGTCAGCCAGAGGGCGCAGCTCCTCTCTGCGCTCCTTCAGTTCCGAGAGGTAGCGCTTGCGGAACTCGCCCCACTGAGATCGGTCCTTGTGGAACCACTTCCTCAGTTCATCAGAAGGTGCCGCAGACTTCATCCACTCGTCTAGCTTCGCATCGGCCTTGGAGAGACCCCTAGGCCACAGCCGGTCAACCAAGACCCGATACCCGTCGCTCGACGAGGGCGCATCGTATGCGCGCTTCACTTGGATTCCGATGTCCCACACTCCTTCGTTTGGCGCTCGGCTAACACTCGCGTATCAGCCGCGCGTACGGTCAGTACCTCCATTACTGGGCGCAGATACACTGCCACGTCCAGCGGGTCGACAGCTGCACCGTTCGCCTGACCTGCCACAGGCTCTTCGACGTAGAGGCCATAGTTGCCTTCCACGACGTGCTCCAAAACACACTGAAGCTCTCTCTCATACACGCAGCCCTCGGGCAGCAGCTCGGCGCTCTCCACGGCCGGATGCTCCGCGTTCATGAAGACCCGCCAACGCGTAGCACTGGACTCTCGCCCATCCATGCAGAACTCGAAGGTCCGGCCCTTCCTTCCCACGAGGCACGCGCTCACCGTCTGGTCTCCGTGAATCCCCACAGATCTGACGGCAATTGGACATTGAAGGGACAGGAGCCTGGGGCCCGCGGCCCGCGCTGCCAGGCGCTTGCCGCTGAG
The DNA here is from genome assembly GCA_964562405.1 of uncultured bacterium. Lineage (GTDB taxonomy): Bacteria > Joyebacterota > Joyebacteria > Joyebacterales > Joyebacteraceae > WJLY01. The sequence goes on from CAZLTC010000094.1 coordinate 5,098, forward strand.
GATGAAGCCAGCCGGGATTACGAGAAGCCAGATGATCGCCCAGTTCACTTGCACCCTTTCTCGAGGCGCATAACACCCGCGTATCAGCCGTGCCAGGCACTGGCGCGACAAGTGCCGCGAGCGAAGCGAACCCCCTTGCAGACCCCGTGACACCCGAGCAGCCGTCGGCTGCATACGCTGGTTAGGCGGCGGCAATACGACGCAGCGAGCTCCCAGACTACTCCTCGGCAAGCTCCAGCACGAGTTCGTCGATCTCTGCACCACGGGCGTTGGCGAAACCTCTTGCCTCCTCGATCACTTCGAACCCGCACTTCGCGAGCACCCGAATGGAAGCCACGTTGTCCTTGGCAGCGCGAGCTCGCATCGGGCGACGAGTATCGACAGTCGCGAGGAACAGCTTCAGAGCCTCAGTCGCCACTCCCTGGCCCCAGTACTGCCTCCCAATCCAGTACGTCACCTCAGGCTTCCCTGACTCCTCGTAGCTGAGCACGCTGCCGAGCACATCTCCATCCCGCACTATGCTCCGGACGATTACGCTGTCGGCTTCTAGCATCTTCGTCCAGTGAGCTGTGAAGGCGTCGTGATCGGCTGGGTCCTTGGGAGTGAATGCTGCCATATGCACAGCCTCCGGATCGCATTCATACTCGAAGAACACGGTCAGATCCGACCCGATCACGTCACGCAGCGTCAGCAAGTCAGCCACTCAGACTCCTCCTGTTGCCTCTCTTGTCCCTTCTTTGGATGCCGCGGCCTAACGTCTCGCGTTTCAGCTGCGGGCGAAGGGTGGCGCGGTGGGTGCTGCGAGCGAAGCGAGCCCCCTTGCAGTC
>CAZLTC010000095.1:0-5909 GCA_964562405.1 uncultured bacterium
CGGCGTCCTCCGGAAGAACGAGGACCACGAGGTCATCGAGCGCCTGCGCGAGAAGCTGGGGCTCAGGGTCACCATCGTGAACGCGCGGGAGCGGTTCCTCTCAGCGCTCAAGGGCGTCGAGGACCCAGAGCGCAAACGCAAGATCATCGGCGCCGAGTTCATCAGGGTGTTCGAGGAAGAGGCAGGGAAGGTCGGGAACGTCGACTTCCTCGCGCAGGGGACGCTCTACCCGGACGTCATCGAGAGCGTCTCGGTCAAGGGCCCGTCGGCGACCATCAAGAGCCATCACAACGTGGGCGGCCTGCCGGACGTCATGAACCTGAAACTCATAGAACCCCTGAAGACCCTCTTCAAGGATGAAGTGAGAGTGGTCGGCAGGGAGCTCGGCATCGACGTCGACATCCTGGGCCGCCATCCGTTCCCTGGACCGGGACTCGCCGTGCGCATACTGGGCGAGGTCACGGCGGATCGCGTCGCCATCCTCCAGGAGGCCGACGCGATCGCGATGGAGGAGATCCGCAAGGCCGGGCTCTACGACGACATCTGGCAGGCGTTCGCGGTGCTCCTTCCCGTCAAGACCGTGGGAGTCATGGGAGACGAGCGCACCTACGAGCACGTGGTCGCCATCCGCGCGGTCGACTCGCGCGACGGCATGACCGCGCACTGGTTCCCGATGCCGCACGACGTGCTCGAGCGGATGTCGGCGCGCATCATAAACAACGTTCGCGGCGTGAACAGGGTCTGCTACGACGTGAGCTCGAAGCCGCCCTCAACGATCGAGTGGGAGTAGCTATGATAGAGAGATACAGCCTCCCGGAGATGTCGGCCATATGGAGCGATGAGGCACGGCTCGACCTGTGGGTGAGGATAGAGGTCGAGGCCGTGAAGGCGTGGGCCGAGCTCGGGAAGATCCCAGCGGACGCCGCGGGCCGCATCGAGCGGATGGCGGCGGCCACGACCGACAGGGTGAGGCAGATCGAGGCCGAGACGCACCACGACGTAATCGCGTTCCTGAAGGCGCTGGGGGAGACGACAGGTGAGGACGCGCGCTTCATCCACCTCGGGATGACGTCCTCCGACGTCCTGGACACGGCGACCGGGGCGCAGATCGACCGCGCGGGGAGGCTCATACTCGAGACGCTGGACGGCCTCTGCGACGCGGTTCGAGCGCTCGCGCTCGAGCACCGGCGGACGCCGATCGTCGGGCGGACGCACGGAGTGCACGCCGAGCCGATGTCGCTCGGGCTCAAGTTCGCCTACTGGTGGGACGAGCTCATGCGGGCCGGCGACGCCATCGCGGTGGCGGTCGGCGGCGCCGCGGTCGGCAAGGTCTCGGGGGCCGTCGGGACCTTCGCCAACGTCGACCCGCTCGTTGAGCTGCGCGTCTGCGAGGCGCTCGGCTTGAGGCCCGCCCGCATCTCGAACCAGGTCGTCTCGCGCGACCGGCACGCGCGCTACCTTTCCTCACTGGCAGTGCTCGGGAGCGTCATCGCGAGACAGGCCCTCGAGATAAGGCTCCTCGCGCGCACCGAGACAAGCGAGATCCTCGAGGGGTTCGCAAAGAAGCAGAAGGGCAGCTCCGCGATGCCGCACAAGAAGAACCCCATCAAGTGCGAGCAGCTGTGCGGGCTCGCGAGGCTCCTGCGTGGCAACGCGCAAGCGGCCATGGAGGACATCGAGCTGTGGCACGAGCGCGACATCTCGCACTCGTCCGTCGAGCGCGTCATCCTGCCGGACAGCTCGATCATCGCGCACTACATGGTCGCGAGGTTCGAGGGTGTCGTGCGCGCGCTGGACATTCGCCCCGAGCGCATGCTCGAGAACCTCGAGTCCTCGAAGGGGCTCGTCTACTCGGGGACGGTCCTGACGATGCTCGTCGAGTCGGGCATGTCACGCGACGACGCGTACGACCTGGTCCAGGCCTCGGCGATGGAGGCGCGAAGGACGGGCGGTTCGTTCCGCGACGCGGTGATGGGAGACGAGAGGATCGTCGAGAAGCTGGGACGCGAGTGCGCCGAGGCGGCGTTCGACATCGGGCGCCACATGGCGCACGTCGACGAGATATTCGACAGGCTGGAGATCTGCGAAGAGGACCAGACCCTGTAGCGGTCGCTCGGTGGAGCGACGCCAGAGGACCGACGAGAACGGGCAGCCCCGGGCAAGGAGGCCGCGACGTGAAGAAGACCAAGCCGCTCTACGAGGGGAAGGCCAAGATACTGTGGGAGACGGACGACCCGGCCCTCATGGTGCAGGAGTTCAAGAACGACGCGACGGCCTTCGACGGCACCAAGCACGAGGTCATCGAGGGCAAGGGGCGGCTCAACAACACCATCTCGTCGCACCTGTTCGAGCTTCTGAACGCGCGCGGCGTCCGCACGCACTTCCGCGGGAAGATCTCCGACACCGAGATGGTCGTCGAGCGGCTCACGATGATGCCGCTCGAGGTCGTCGTGCGCAACGTCGCGGCGGGCTCCATGGTGCGGAGGCTGGGCGTCGAGGCCGGCACCGCGTTCGAGCCGCCTATCGTCGAGTTCTACCTGAAGGACGACGCCCTCCACGACCCGATACTCTCCGAGGAGCACATCCGCGCGCTGGGGCTGGCCACGCCCGAACAGGTCGCGGAGTTGAAAGACAGGGCGCTCGAGGTCAACGACGCGCTGAGCGCGTTCCTGCTCGAGCGCGGCATGAGGCTCGTCGACTTCAAGCTGGAGTTCGGGACGGTCGGAGGCGAGCTGGTGCTGGGTGACGAGATATCGCCCGACACCTGTCGCCTCCACGACGCCGCAAGCGACGAGATCATGGACAAGGACCGCTTCCGCCAGGACCTGGGAGGGTTCCTGGAAGCCTACGGCGAGGTGCTGTCGAGGGTGAGTTCGTAGGGGAGGGCATGTTGCGCAGAGAGGGCGACGCGTACCACGAGGAGTGCGGCGTGTTCGGCGTGACCGGCAATCCGGACGCGGCGAGGCTGACGTATCTGGGCCTGTATGCCCTGCAGCACCGCGGGCAGGAGAGCGCCGGCATCGTGACGTGGGACGGCGAGACCGCCTACCAGCACCGTGCCATGGGGCTTGCCAGCCGCGTCTTCGACGAGGACATCCTCGACCGGCTGCACGGCTCGTCGGGGATCGGGCACGTCCGGTACTCGACGACCGGCCAGAGCAAGCTCATGAACGCCCAGCCCATACTTGTCAGGTTCCGGGGAGGATGGCTGGCCGCGGCGCACAACGGGAACCTCGTTCACTCCGAGAGGCTCCGCTCGAGGCTGGAGGCGTCCGGGTCGATCTTCCGCACGACGACCGACACGGAGACGATACTCCATCTCGTGGCGCGGGCGTACGCGAAGAGGCCGCTCGACGGGCCGCCGGCGACCGCGGACGTCCTGAACGAGGCCCTCCAGAACGTCGAGGGCGCGTACTCGGTCGTATTCATGGTGGACGGGCGACTGGTGGCGGCGCGCGACCCGAGGGGGTACCGCCCGCTCTGCTACGGGAGGCTCAAGAGCGGAGGCTGGGCGGTGGCGTCGGAGAGCTGCGGCCTCGACATCGTCGACGCGCGGCTGGAGCGCGAGGTCGAACCGGGCGAGATCATCATATTCCATCCCGACGGCCCCGAGCGCCACAGGATGAAGGCGGCCGACGGGCCTAAGAGCTTCTGCATCTTCGAGTACATCTACTTCCTGAGACCGGACTCGGTGATCAACGGCGTCTCGGTCGACACGGTGAGGCGCGAACTCGGGCGCAAGCTCGCCGTCGAGCAGCCGGCCGACGCGGACATAGTCATATCGGTACCCGACTCGAGCAACGCGGCCGCCGCGGGCTACGCGGAGCGGAGCGGCATACCGCTCGAGTTCGGCCTCATCAGGAACCACTACATCGGCAGGACCTTCATCCACCCGAAGCAATCGCTCCGCGACTTCAAGGTCCGCATAAAGTACAACCCCGTCGCCGACACGCTTGCCGGCCGCCGGGTCGCCGTCGTCGACGACTCGATCGTCAGGGGCACGACGAGCCAGAAGCTCATGCACATGATAAGAAGGGCGGGAGCGTCGGAGGTCCACCTGCGCATCGCGTCTCCTCCCATTCGCTTCCCCTGCTTCTACGGGATCGACACGCCGACGCGTGGAGAACTCGTCGCGTCGAGCAAGGAGGTCGCCGAGATCAAGGAGTTCATAGGCGTCGACAGCCTGGGCTACCTCTCGCTCGAGGGACTGCTCGAGTCGGTGCCCGGATCGCCCGAGTCATACTGCATCGCGTGCTTCGACGGGAGCTATCCGCACGAGTCCGCAAGTCAGGAAGCGGCCGCCAGCGCCGGGGGGAGAACCGAGGGATGACTGTGAAGAGAGCACTGATAAGCGTCTCCGACAAGAAGGACGTGGTCGAGTTCGCCCGCGGGCTGACCAGGCTCGGCGTAGAGATCGTCTCGACAGGCGGCACATCGAGGCTCCTGGAGGCCGAAGGGGTCCCGTGCAGGCAGGTCTCCGACCTGACGGGCGCCCCCGAGATACTCGACGGCCGCGTGAAGACGCTCCACCCCAGGATCCACGGCGCCATCCTCTCGCTCCCCGAGAAGGAGAGCCACGTCGCGACGCTCGAGCGCGAGAAGATCGAGGCGATCGACATGGTCGTCGTCAACCTCTACCCGTTCGAGAAGGTCGCGTCCGCGCCGGGAACGACGCTCGCGGAGGCACTCGATCAGATAGACATCGGAGGCGTGACGCTCCTGCGGGCGGCGGCCAAGAACTACGCCAACAAGATAGTGGTCAGCTCACCTGCGCAGTACGAGCGGGTCGTGTCCGCGCTCACGGACAACGGCCTCGACGTGCCGCCCGCGCTCCGCGAGGAGCTGGCCGTGGCCGCGTTCGCGGTGACTCGGAACTACGACAGGGCCATCCACTCGTACATGGCCCGCCTGACGGAGACCGACGCCGAGCTTCCGTCGTACCTGAGCCTCGAGTACGAGAAGGTGAGCGCCGTAAGGTACGGTGAGAACCCTCACCAGCGCGCGGCCGTCTACCACACGATCGACAGGTCGCTCGAGCCGTCGGTCGTGACCGCCGAGCAGCTGTCCGGCAAGGAGCTGTCGTACAACAACTACATGGACCTGGACGCGGCCCTGGCGATCGTCCGGGAGTTCCCGGAGCCGGCCGCAGCGGTCATCAAGCACGCAACGCCCTGCGGCGTGGCAACGGCGTCGACCCCGGCCAAGGCTTACGAGAAGGCGCTCGGCTGCGACCCCACGTCGGCCTTCGGCTCCATCATCGCTCTGAACCGGACGGTCGACATGGACACCGCGCGCCTCCTTCACGAGACCCACTTCGTGGAGGCCATCGTGGCTCCGGACTACTACCGCAACGCGCTCGAACTCATGCGGCAGAAGAAGAACCGCCGGTTACTCAAGGCCGACTTCCCGGACCTCACCGACTATCACCTGAGACCCGAGCGACAGATGCGCTCGCTCCTGGGCGGCGGGCTCTTGGTTCAGGAGGTCGACACGGAGGACGTGAGACAGGAGGACCTGCGCGTGGTCACTGACAGGGCACCCACGCCGGATGAGATGAGGTCCCTGACGTTCGCGTGGAGGGTCGTCAAGCACGTGCGCTCGAACGCGATCGTGCTCGTTCAGGGCACCGAGACCGTCGGGATCGGAGCGGGCCAGATGAGCCGCGTCGACGCGAGCGTGCTGGCGGTGTGGAAGGCGGGAGACAAGACGAAGGGAAGCGTCCTCGGGTCCGACGCCTTCTTCCCGATGCGGGACGCGGTGGACGCGGCGGCCGACGCCGGCGTCACCGCCATCATCCAGCCGGGGGGCTCGAAGGGCGACCCCGAGGTCATCCAGGCCGCGAACGAGCGCGGCATCGCGATGGTCTTCACGGGCATGCGGCATTTCAGACACTAGGGACCAGGGGAGGA
>CAZLTC010000096.1:0-5812 GCA_964562405.1 uncultured bacterium
GGAGGACGGGAGCTTCGAGGCGAAGGTCGCGGCGAGCGAGGCCTTCGACGCGCTCGCGGGCGAGGTCCTGAAGCTTAACCCCGACGTGCTCGCCGTCACGGGCGACCACTCCACGCCGTCGGCCATGGCCTCCCACAGCTGGCACCCGGTCCCTGTGGCCATCCGGGCAGCGAACGCCCGGCGCGACAAGGTGAAGAAGTTCGGAGAGTCGCACTTCCTATGCGGCGGGCTCGGCATGATAAGAGCGACCGACCTTCTCCCGCTGATGCTGGCGCACGCCGGCAGGCTGGCCAAGTTCGGCGCCTGAGGGCGGCGCGCGGGACCGGAGGGAACGACGAGGAAGCGAACGGCAACGTCCGGAAGTGACCTGCGCGGACCCGACGATCGCGGATCAGAGGCCATGTCGCGCGTCCGGGAGTATCTGCTCCTCGTGGCGAGCGGCGGCACGCTGGCGCTCGCCTTTCCGCCTGTCGACTTCACGCCGGCGGCCTTCCTGTCGTTGGTGCCCTTCTTCTACGTCTTGAGACGCAGGCGCGTGACCGGCTTCTGGAGCGCGTTCCGGCCTGGCCTCGTGGCCGGAGTAGCGTTCTTCATCCCTCTCCTGTACTGGCTCGTCTTTCTATCATCACAGGAGATGGACAACCCGGTCGTGATGAGCGGGCCCCTCATCCTCCTGGTCGTCCTCCAGTCGCTCTACTGGGGTCTCTTCTCTACCGCCGCCGCCTGTGTCCGGTCGGGGACTCGGATCCCGGCGTGGGTCTACCTGCCGGTGCTCTGGGTGGCGTGCGAGCAGCTTCGCTCGCTCTTCGTTCTGGGCTTCACGTGGGGAGCACTGGGTTACGCCGGAGTCGACACCAATCCGGTGCCGGCGCAGTTCGCGAGCCTCACGGGCGTGCTGGGAGTCTCCTTCTGGATGGTCCTGGTCAACGTCCTCCTGCTCGAGGCGATGCTCGTGCGTGGGCCGAGAAGGAGTCGCATGTCGCTGGCATGCGCGATCGTGTTCGTGCTCCCGTGGGTGCACGGATCGCTCGTGATGCGCGCCGGGGTTCCGGACGAGACCCGCACGCTGAGGGTCGCGGTGGTGCAGCCAAATATCCCCGCGGAGCGGAAGTGGGACGCTGACTATAAGGACACGAGTTTCGAGGTTCTGACCGCGCTGACGCGCCTGGCGGGACCCCAGTCGCCCGACCTCGTCGTGTGGCCGGAGACCGCGGCGCCTGCCTATCTGCTCAGGGAACCGGAGTACCTGGCGAAGGTCGCGGCGGCCGCCGAGGCGGCTGGAGCCCCCGTGCTGACGGGGTGCCCGGACCTCGACTACGACAGCGAGTCGGGTGAGGTGCTGACGAGGAACTCGGTCGTGCTCGTCACGCCCGAGGGCGACGTCGTCGGCACGTACGACAAGATCCACCTGGTCCCCTTCGGAGAGGCCATACCGTTCGAGACGGTCTTCCCGATCCTGAGGAAGGTCGATTTCGGGGAGGCCGACTTCGCACCGGGGGAGGAGCGCGTCGTCTTCGACGCCGGCGCGGTCCGCTTCTCAGTGCTCATATGCTTCGAGGCGATATTCCCGCGGCTGGCCCGCCAGTTCGTCGACCGCGGGGCGGAGCTTCTCGTCAACGTGACGAACGACGCCTGGTACGGCCGGACGTCGATGCCGTTCCAGCACTCGGCGATGTCGGTCATGCGGTCGATCGAGAACCGCAGGAGCCTGGCGCGCAGCGCGAACAGCGGCGTTTCGCTCGTGACCGACCCGTTTGGCCGGATCGTGTCGCGCTTGGGGATATTCGAGCGCGGAGTGATCGTGGAGGACGTCGCGCTCGTCCAGTCGACAACCTTCTACACCCGCAGGGGAGACATCTTCGCCTGGACGACGGTCGTTCTCTCCCTGGCCCTTGTGGCGGCGTCTGTGGCGGGTCGGGAGCGCGCATTATGCACTTCCCGGACGCCCCGAGGCGAACACCACTCACCTCTCTTCTCCCATGACTCTGAGGGTTCGGGGAGGCCGTAAGATGCCCTAAATAGGGACTTTTCGTTGATTCCCCACTCTGAACCCGTGGCATAGAACTTGCAGAAGTGGGCGTGCGAGGCTTCTTCTCACGGGCACAGCGGAACCGCCCGTGAACGTGGAGGGTACATGCGCAGGCGCAGCGTGTCGGTCCGCCCGGCCGCGGGAATACGTGTCGCGGCGGGCAGTCCGGTCCCAGAGCAGCTTTCGAACGAGCGCGGAGCGACGCTCATCGTCGTCATGGCAGTTATCACTGCCGTGCTTCTTATCGGCGTCGCGCTCTTCATGCTCGGAACCGGGGAGAGCGGCGTCGTTGAGCACGGCGTCGACGATGCCAAGGCGTTCTATCTTGCCGAGGGAGGCCTGGACAGGGCCAGAACCTGGCTCGAGGAGCAGGCGCAGAACGAGCCGCCGACCTATCCCAGCTCCGGGCAGTTCGCGGATCAGATCCTGGGAGGCGGGGAGTACGACGTGGACATCGAGAGGCGCTCCATCCCCAATCCGTGGGCCGTCGAGTACGACGTCGTGTCGACGGCGGACGTGGATGGGGCGATGCGGCAGATCCATGCCGTTCTGAGAAGCGAGTCGTTCGCCCAGTACATGTACTTTGCCGACCACATGGACGACATCTGGTTCATTACGGGGGACAGCCTTGACGGTCGAGTGCACGCCAATGGGCACATTCGTCTGAGCGGCACGCCGTGGTTCGGCATGAAGGTCACGTCCTCTCAGAACGAGTTCATCATCTGGCAGGACAGTGAGCCGGTCTTCGAGGCCGGATACGAGCTTGGCGTTCCGGAGATAGCGCTGCCGATAACGAACGAGCTCGTGGCCGACCTGACGGCGGAGGCATCGTCCGGTGGCTTGCTCGCCCCATCCCTCAACGGCAGCCAGTCGAAGTATGAGGTCGAGCTGGGGCGCAACGGCAACCTGGGGTACGTGAGCTACAGGAAGTACGAGCGGAGCGGCGGCCGGTATCGCTGGTCCGATTGGTACAACGTGGCGATAGACGCCACCAACGGCGTCATGTGGTTCGACGAGCCGGTCTACCTGAGCGGCGTGCTCGATGGTCAGTTGACCATCGGATGCTCGTACGACATCTTCATCGTCGATGACATCACCTACGACGAGTCCATCCCCGGCCATGGCCCGATCCCCGGCGGCGACGACATCCTCGGCATCGTATCGGCCGAGAACATAATCGTGGCTGAGACGGACGCCAACTACGACGACGTGGAGATACACGCGCACATGATGGCGCTCCATCAGTCATTCACGGTGGAGGACTACACGAACGGACCGCCGCGCGGTGACCTCATCCTGTACGGCGGGTTCGCCCAGAAGAAACAGGGAGCAGTGGGCCAGTTCATGCACAATGGTTCGCTCATACACGGCTACTCGAAGGACTATCACTACGACCCGAACCTGATAACGAACTCGCCGCCGGGCTACCCGCCGACCGGCAAGTACCTGATCATCAACTGGGAGGATGTGTACCCGCCGGTGCTCTAGCGTGTGAGGTACCATCCGGCGTTCCAGTGCGGCTGATGGAGAGAGCGATGAACGAGCGACTGAGACAGGCGAAAGCGATGGGCAGCGAAAGCGGGTCGACCCTGGTCGCGGTGCTCGCGATCGTGACGGCAGTGCTGCTTGTCGGCTCGGCGCTCTTCATCCTGGGCACGGGTGAGGCGGACGTCGTGGAGTACACGGTGGACTCAGCCAAGGCCTTCTACCTGGCCGAGGCGGGACAGGAGAGGGCCCACACCTACCTCGACCGTCTCGCGCAGAAGACCCCGCCCAACTATCCGTCTCACGCGTCGGTCGAGGACGAGGTTCTCGGGGACGGGAGCTACACCGTAGAGGCTACGCAGGTCATCGGTATGTACCCGTGGCTCATGGAGTACGAGATCGTTTCCACGGGCGAGGTTGACGGCATAACGAGTACTGTGACGTCCCGCATAAGACGCGAGACGTTCGCGCAGTATCTGTACTTCTCGAACCAGGCGTCGGACATATGGTTCACGACCGGGGACTCTCTCCACGGGCGGGTGCACAGCAACGGCATAATCAAGATCGACGGCGACCCGTGGTTCGGCGAGAAGGTGACGTCCGCGCACCCGACCATCGCCATACAGCACGGCAGCAACCCCACGTTCGAGAGCGGCTACGAGGTGGGGGTGGACGAAGTGGGTTTCCCTGACTCGAACACGATCAAGGCCAGCATGCAGGACCAGGCCGAGAACGGCGGGGTCTACGGTGCGTCCCTCAAGGGCAACAAGGCCTACTACGAAGTCGAGCTGGGCAGGAACGGGAACCACGGGACGTTCAGCTACCGGGCCTACGAGAAGAGCGGCAGGAAGTACAAGTGGTCCGGGTGGACGGACGTGGATGTCAGCAACACGAACGGCGTCGTGTGGTTCGATGAGTCCATCGAGATCTGCGGCACGCTGGATGGACAGGTCACGATCGGCTCCGCGAGCGACATCTGGATCACAGACGACATCCTGTACGAGGCGTCGACCCCCGGCTTCGGCCCCGACCCCGACTGCGACGATGTTCTGGGACTGGTTGCATCGAAAAACGTCATCATCGCCGATACGCCGGCGAACCGGAACGACTGTGAGGTCGACGCGCACATGCTGGCTCTCTGGAAGTCCCTCGAGGTCGAGAACTACAACCATGGAAGCCCTCGAGGGGACCTCACCATATGGGGCGGGTTCGCGCAGTACAAGGTCGGGCCCGTGGGCACGTTCAACAAGTGGGGGCCAGTGAGCGGTTACGAGAAGGACTACCATTTCGATTCTCGCCTGGCCGGCATGTCGCCTCCGGGTTATCCGCAGACCGACCGCTACATCATGGTCGCGTGGAGAGAGGGATCACCGGGGGAATAGGGAGGTTCGAGTGTCAAGACGAGGCGACTCCGTGGGCAGACAGGAGCAGTCAGAGGTGACTGAAAGCAAGTTCTCATACGGCGGCAGACGCTTCGGGGACCTCCTGATAGAGGCCGAGGTCATCACTCCCGAAGAGCTCAAGCGGGCGCTCGCACACCAGCGGGAGTCCGGAGAACGGCTCGGCGAAGCTCTCGTCAGTCTGACGTTGGCCACCGAGAACGACATAGTCGCCGCTCTCGCGAGCCAGCTTGAGATAGACATCTTCGACAGGGGGCTCTCGACCAACATCGATGCGGAAATCGTGCTCACCATACCCGAGCACATGGCCCGTCATCATCACGCGATCGCCATTGCGAAAGAGGGCGAGGCGCTCACCGTGGCCATGGCCGATCCGCTCGACCTCGTCGCGATCGACGACATAAGAGTCGCCACCGGCTGCGACCTGAGGATCCAGGTAGGCCTTCGCAGCGACATAGACCAGGCCGTCGGCGTCGCCTACAGAAACGCCACGGCCACGCAGCGCCTCGATGAGGTCATCGCGGGTGCGCGGGTCGAGCTTGGCATAGCCAAGGGCGCCGGCCTCGAGGAGATGAGCGAGCAGGAGCTTCGGAGCAGAGCCGAAGACGCTCCAATCGTCAAGCTCGTGAACCTCGTGCTCGCGCAGGCGATAGCCGAGCGTGCGACGGACATCCACATCGAACCGCTCGAGGACAAGGTCGTGGTCCGCTATCGCGTGGACGGCATGCTCTACGACAGCACGATAGCGCCTCAGCACTTCCACGAGGCCATTGTCGTTCGCATCAAGATCCTTTCGGACATGGACGTGGCCGAGAGGAGGATCCCGCTGGACGGGCGCTTCACCGCGGTGTTCGAGAACAGGGAGGTCGACGTCAGAGTCTCCACGCTGCCGACGATA
>CAZLTC010000097.1:0-5700 GCA_964562405.1 uncultured bacterium
CTCGTCTCCGCTGTCGGGACCCGGCGGCCCCTACGTCATCTACCTGAGTTCGCAGCGACTCAGGACCGCGGCGGCACTCGAGGTAGACCAGGCGCGCGAGGCCGGACTGCTTGCCCACGTCGTGGACGCGGATGTCCCGGGCAGCGGCATGTGGCACAGGGTGGCGCTCGACGGCGGCTATCCCACCCTTGCCGAAGCGCGCAATACGCTTGACAGCATCAAAGAACTTGGCTATGAAGGTGCCTGGATAGCTCGAGTCCCGCGGGAGGAGTGAGGAGGGAAGGTGCACCTCAAGAAGCTCGACATCTTCGGCTTCAAGTCGTTCGCTCACAAGATAACGCTCGAGTTCGGCCCGGGCATAACGTGCATCGTGGGACCGAACGGCTGCGGCAAGACGAACGTAGCCGATGCGATCCGCTGGGTCCTGGGCGAACAGAGCGCCGTGGAGCTGCGCGGCTCGAGCATGGCGGACGTGATCTTCAACGGGACCAAGAAGCGCAGGCGTCTCGGCATGGCCGAGGTCACGCTCATGATCGACAATTCGGAAGGATACCTGCCTACCGATTACAGCGAGGTCTCGATCGGACGCAGGGTCTTCAGATCAGGCGAGAGCGAGTACACGATCAACAAGGAGACCTGCAGGCTCCGCGATATCAAGGACCTCTTCCTCGACACCGGGATCGGGACGCGCACCTATTCGCTCATTGAGAGGAGGATGGTCGACTCCGTGCTGTCCGACTCGACGGGCCACCGCCGGTTCATGTTCGAGGAAGCGGCCGGGATCATGAAGTACCGCGTCAGGAAGCGCTCGACGCTGAACAAGCTGGCTGCCGCGGAGACCGACATGCAGCGCGTCGCGGACATCATCTCAGAAGTTGAGAAGCAGGTCCGCTCGCTGCGTCGTCAGCTCTCGCAGGCAAGACGCCACAGACGCTACACCGACGAGCTCAGGGAACTCGAGGTGAGGCTCGGCAGATGGGAGTATGCCCGCTGGAATGAGAAGCGTCGTGAGTCTGCCGAGGGCGCGTCAGAGATCCGCTCGGCGATGAGCGCCGCCAACGCGTCTCTCGAACAGGCGGAAGCCGGCTCATCCGTAGTGAGGGGCGAGCTGCGGGACAAGGAAGAAGCGCTCACCTCGCTCGAGCTGGAGGTGGCCGAGCTCGACGCCAGGGTGCGATCGCTCGCCGAGAAGCTCCTTGTCGCCCGGGAGCGTCGCAGCGCCTCGGACAGGCGCGTTCAGGAGCTGTCCACTGAGCTCACCGACTTGAGGGCCGACCTCTCGCTCGCGCTCAAGCGCGCGGCCGACCTCGAGGACGCAATCCAGGAAGCCGCGTCCTCGGTAGAGGAAGGCGAGGCGACACTCGAGGAGAGGTCGAAGGAGCTCGCCGCCACCGAGGGGGAGTACCGTCAGGTCAAGCAGGCGCTCGATGCCGAAAAGCAGACCAGGCTCGAGGGGCTCGAGAGCTCGGCCGGGACGAAGGGGGAGCTGGAGAGCTACCGCGCCAGGCTGGACGACCTGACCGGCGAACATCAGGAGCTGGAGCACGCCCTGGGCGAGACGCGAGCGGCTCTCGCGGACTCCGAGGAGCGCATGCTCGGCATTCTCGATGAGGAGAAGCGACTCCTTGAAGCGGCCAATGCAGCGCGTGCCGCCGAGAAGGAGGGCCTGAACTCGGTCGACAGGGCACGCGACGCCCTGACCGCCGCGCGTGAGAACAAGAGCAGGCTCGCTGGAGAGCTGGACGCAGCCGGGCACAAGCTCGCGCTGCTGACTGAGATACGCGACAGCTACGGAGGCTTCGCGAAGGGCGTGCAGTCACTCCTCTCGGACCGCTCGCACGGCATAGCGGGACTTCTGGGGACGGTGGCGGACCTGCTCGACGTCGAGCCGGAGATGAGCGGCGCGGTAGAGGCGGCGCTGTCGAACTCCGCCCAGTTCGTCGTTGCGGAGAACGTGGACGCCGCGCGGAGCGCCATGCTCCACCTGGCCGCAGGAACGCTGGGGAGGGCCACCTTCGTTCCCGTCTCGCGGCTGGAACGGGTGTCGGTGGAACCGCTGCCCGAGTCGCTGCGTAGCGAGCCGGGCTTCCTCGGAGCGGCATCCGAGTTCGTGCGCGCTCCGGAGAGCTGTGCCCGCCTGGCGGACTTCCTGCTCGAGGGCGTGGCCGTGGTAGGCGACCTGGAGACCGCGCTCAGGCTCTCGGCGCGGCCGGACTGCGCGGGGCTGGTCTTCGTGACACCCGGCGGCGACATGGCGAGCGCCAGAGGTCTTCTGTCCGGGGGCAAGGTAGGCAGTGAGGAGGCCGGCCTCCTCCGGCGCGCCCAGCGTGTTGAGGCCGCCGAGCGCGAGGTCCACTCGCTGACCGAATCACTCAGAAGAGCTGAGTCTGAGGAGATGACGCGGTCGACGGCGCTGGCGGAAGCTACCACCAGCGGGGAGGCCGCCGAGGAAGGCGCGCAGCGCGCCGAGTCGGAACTCTGGGACATCAAGCGAGTACTGACGGAGCACGAGCTGTCAAAGACCACGTTGTCCGAGAAGGCCACGCAGCTGGCCGCGAACCGCGACGCGCTAGCGGCGCGCATCGAGTCGACGCGCAGGGACGTGACGGGTCTCGCAACGAGGCTTGCACAGCTGTCGCGCGGCGAGGACGCGATGGGTGAGAGGCTTTTCGAGCTGGAGCAGGCCTTCAGGACGGCGGAGCGGAAGAGGGCCACGGCGGGGGAAGAGGAGAAGCAGGCCGAGCTCAGGACGGCCGCCGCCAGGTCGAGCCTTTCTCAGCTCAGGGCCGAGCACGGCCGGCTGGGCGAGACAGCGAGAACGGCCAGGGCCTCGATCGACAGGAAGACGGAGGAGCGCGACGGACACCTGCGGACCGTCACGTTACTGGACGAGCAGATAGCCAAGGACGCCGAGGCCCTCGATGAGCTGAACACTCAGAAGTCCGCTCTCGAGGGAGAGCGCGACGCGATGAGAGAGTCGTCGGGCAGGCTGAAGCAGCGCATGGAGACGCTGGAGACGGAGGCCCGTGGCTCGCGCGACACGCGCGATGCGTCGCAGCACCGGCTCCACGAACTCGAGATCACGGAGACGGAGCTACGCGGAAAGTGCGAGTCACTGCGCGAGCGGCTCCGCGAGGAGTACTCCATCGACGTCGATGAACTGGGAGCTCTGGAACCGGTCGAAGGCGAGCAACCGTTCGACGCTTCGAAGGCTCGCGAGGAGGTCGACCGTCTGAGGGCACGCCTCCGCTCCATGGGGCCGGTGAACCTGCTCGCCCTGGAGGAGTACGACGAGGAGAACAAGAGGCTCGAGTTTCTGACGGCGCAGTTCGACGACCTGTCCAAGTCGAAGGAAGCGCTCAAGCAGGCCATCGAGCAGATCAACGAGACCGCGAGGCGGATGTTCGTCGAGACGTTCGACCAGGTCAGGACACACTTCATTGAGACGTTCCAGAGGCTGTTCCAGGGTGGCGAAGCCGATCTCCGACTGCTCGCGCCCGAGGACCCGCTCGAGTCGCCCATCGAGATCGTGGCGTCCCCGCGCGGCAAGCAGCTCGGGCGGCTGAGCCTGCTCTCGGGCGGTGAGAGAGCTCTCACGGCCATCGCGCTCCTCTTCGCGATCTACCTCGTGAAGCCGTCGCCGTTCTGCATCCTCGACGAGGTCGACGCCCCGCTCGACGATGCGAACGTGGAACGCTTCATCAGGATGCTGCGCGAGTTCTCATCACGGACGCAGTTCGTGATCATCACACACAACAAGGCGACCATGCAGTCGGCCGACCGCCTCTACGGCATCACGATGGAGGAGTCGGGCGTATCCAAGGTCGTGTCGGTGCGCCTGGACGCCGTGGGGGCCGAGTCCGTCAGTGAGGAAGCCGTTCAGCAGCCTGCTTAGGGGTCTGGCGAAGACCCGCAAGGCCATATCCGGCGGCATCAGACATGCGCTCGGTCGCGGCTCGGGCCTTGACGGCAAGGCGCTCGAGGAGATCGAGGAGACCCTGATCGCCGCCGATGTCGGCGTCGAGACTTCGCTCCATCTTGTAGAGAGACTGAGCACGAGGCGAAGCGAGGCCTCCGGCCCCGAGGCCGCGTCCGCGGTCTCGCGCATACTCGAGGACGAGATACTCACGATCCTCGAAAGCGCGTCCAGGTCCGGTCCATCCGACCCGGGTGACGGTCTTGCGGTCATCATGGTCGTTGGCGTCAACGGGGTTGGGAAGACGACGACGATCGGCAAGCTGGCAGCGAAGTACGCATCCTGCGGCAAGAAGGTCCTGCTCGCTGCGGCCGACACGTTCCGAGCGGCCGCGGGCGAGCAGCTGGCCATCTGGGCCCAGCGCACGGGAGCTGACATCGTCGGAGGGCACGACGGCGGGGACCCGGCATCGGTCGCATACGACGCGCTCGACGCCGCCATCGCGCGCGGCGCGGACGTGCTCATCGTGGACACGGCCGGAAGGCTCCACACGCAGAAGAACCTCCTGGCCGAGATCGGCAAGATCAAGCGAGTGCTCGCCAAGAGGATGCCGGGGGCGCCGCACGAGGTCCTGCTGGTGCTCGACGCTAACACGGGGCAGAACGCCCTCGCGCAGGCGAAGCTCTTCGATGAGACGCTTGGCGTCACCGGCATCACCCTCGCCAAGCTGGACGGCACGGCGAGGGGAGGGATCGTTGTCGCCATCGCCCGCGAACTTGGCATCCCGGTGCGCTACATCGGAGTCGGGGAGGCGTCCGGGGACATCGAGACCTTCGAGCCTGCGGCCTTCGCCGCCGCTCTGGTCGGAAACCCGTCCTCGCCGGAGGCCTGACCGCACGGCTTGACAGGCGGCCGTCCGAGTGTTAGTCTGTAGTATCGAAGTACAGCTGAATATCGGTTCCTTCGGGGCGGGGTGCAATTCCCCACCGGCGGTGACAGCCCGCGAGCGGTTCGTCCGCAGAGCCTGTGGAACTCAGGCGCCGACAGTTACAGTCTGGATGAGAGAGGGAACCTTACGGTTGTCTGCCGTCTTGCCGCGCCCCGGAGGTCTATCCGGGGCGTTTTGCATGCTCGAATCGAGAACTTCCAGCCACGGGGCCACGGGGGGCCACGACAGCGCGCCGGTCGACGCGGACTCGCGGCTCATGGCCGAGGCGCTCTCGCTCGCGGAGCGTGGGCGCGGCCGCGTCAGCCCGAATCCGGTGGTGGGCGCGCTCGTGGTGCGCAATGGCGTCGTCGTCGGGCGCGGATGGCACGACCGCTACGGCGGTCCGCACGCCGAGATTATGGCGCTAGAGGCGGCCGGCGATCTGGCGCCGGGATCCACTGTGTACGTCACGCTCGAGCCCTGCTGCGTCTGGGGCAATACGCCGCCGTGCACCGATGCTCTGATACGCGCCGGCGTCCGTGAGGTCGTAGCCGCCGTCCTCGACCCGAACCCGGAGGTGAGCGGCCGCGGCGTCGAAGCGCTCCGCGCCGGAGGCATCCAGGTCAGGACCGGGGTGATGGCCGAGGAGGCGACGCGCGCGAACGCCGGGTACGTGCGCTTCCGGAATGAGGGGCTGCCATCGGTTCTGCTGAAGCTGGCGATGTCTCTCGACGGGCGTGTGGCCCCGCCCGCGGGAGGACCGCGCTGGACCAGCTCGGAGGACTCCAGGAAGCTGGTGCACGCGATGCGAGCGGACGCCGACTGCGTGCTCGTAGGCGTCGGAACGGTGCTCGCC
>CAZLTC010000098.1:0-5633 GCA_964562405.1 uncultured bacterium
GCGATGCCCCGGTGCTCCTCCTCGAGGTCGCCCACGATGTCCTCGATGCCCGCCACGAACCTCTCCACGCGGCCCTTGTCCATGACGACCATGAAGATGTGCCCGAACTCCTGGCCCTCGGTGAAGACCTTCGCGAAGTCGGCGAAGAGCGGAACGCGGGTGAGGAAGCCCTCCACGTTGCGGGCGTCGAGCACGGTGGCGCCGGTCGCGCCCACCTCCGTGAAGTACTCGACCACCTGGTCGAAGTAGTCCGGGTCCTTGAGCTCGAACATCAGGAGGACCTGCTCCTCGGTTGCGGCTGCCGGTGACGCCTCTTCAAGGGTGGAGACGTGGGCGAACACGTCCCGCGGAGACTTGGCGGTGACGAGCGTCTCGATGAACGAGGGGTCCGAGAGGAGGCGCGCGACCTTGGCGAGAATGCGGAGGTAGTCCTGCGACTGCTCTGGAGGAGCGACCATCGCGACCACGTAGCGCACCGCGAGCCCGTCGATCGACCCGTACTCCACGCCGCGCTTCGAGACGCCCACTGCCGAGCAGACCTTCGAGAGCCCCATGATCTTCCCGTGGGGGATGCCGACCTCTTTGCCGACGCCCGTGGTCACGGTCTTCTCCCGCTCGAGGAGCGCGCGCAGGACCGTCGACTCCTCCACGGGCTCGAGCGCGGGGTTCTTCTTGAGGAGTCGCGCCATTTCCTCGAACAGCTCTTCCTTCGTGCGGGACCTGAGGTCCAGCTCGATGCTGCCTGGTTCGAGTGTCTCGATGAGCTTCATTGTCACACCTCCGGCGCTGCGCCGGCGCTCCTGTGTCTAGTGGCTCCGGAGCGCTCGAGCGCCAGCTTGGTGAACGGAGGTCCGACGACCTCGTTCACGAGGATGGATGCGAGGACTATGTTGACCATCTGTCCCATGTACGGAAGGTGCATGAACGTGGGAGTGTCCTGAAGCACCAGGATCAGGCCGATGGCGACTCCCGCCTGCGGGAGCAGCGCGAGGCCAAGGTAGTTCCTGGTCGTCCTGCTCTCGCGGGCTATCGAAGCTCCCAGGAATGCGCCGCCGTACTTCCCCAGAGCCCGCGATCCGAGGTAGACGAGCCCAAGCGTGCCGGAAGTCGCGAGTGTCCTGATGTCCAACTCCGTACCGGCCAGGGCGAAGAACGCGGCGTAGATGGGGGGCGTCAGCGGCTCGAGCACGCGCATGACCCTGGTGTTCTTGCTCGAGAGGTTCACGAGCGCGAATCCCATCATCATGTTGGCGATGAGCGGCGATACGTGTATCGAGACGGTGATGCCGGAAGTGATCAGGACGAAGCCCAGCACGATGACGATGATCTCGTTGTTACGCTTCCGGTCCAGCACCAGTCGGTGCACGACGTAGCCGAACGTGAGGCCGATGGCTATTGACGTCAGGATCTCGCGCACTGGGTGGAGGACCATGCCCGCGGGCCCGCCGTACGAGGTGCCCACCATCGCCGCCGCCGCGGCCATGACGAATCCGAAGAGCATGATGCAGAAGGCGTCATCCAGCGCGACGATGCCGAACAGCGTCGATACCATGTGTCCACGGGCCCGGAGCTCCGACGCTATCGCGACGGTGGCTGCCGGGGCGGTGGCCGACGCGATAGCGCCCAGAAGGAGCGCCATCGGGAGCGGCGCGCCGAAGAGGCGCAGAACGACGGAGACCGCGGCGAACGCGGAGAGGAGCTGCACCGTCGTGATGATGAGGATGTTGCGCCCCGTCTGGCGAAGCTTCGCTATGCGGAACTCGGACCCGATCGTTATCGCTATGAGCCCGAGCGCTATGTGCGGCACGGGCGCCAGCGACTCGACGACATGGTCGGGAACTACGTTCAGGACGGACGGCCCGAGGACGAGGCCGGCCACGACGAACCCTGAAATGGCAGGGAGGCGGAGCCGCGCTGCCAGCTTCCCGCCCGCGAAACCGGCGAGGAGGAGCGCGCCTATGCCGAAGATTAGGTTGCCGTGCAGGAGGTTGCGGAAGGCGATGATGCTATCGAGAACGAACGCCATCTTGGAGCCTCAATGTCGCGCTCGGTCGGCCGCAGTCTCGCAGCATTGTACCATCTGGCGCGTGCTTGCGGGTTGTGGAATCACCCGGCCCGGCGTATGATGGCGCGGCATTCCACGGAAGCGGCATTCCGCCCAACCGGAGGGGCTTCTGACGTGAACGTGCTCGCCCTCAACTGCGGCAGTTCCTCGGTCAAGTTCAAGCTCGTCGATGCGCTCCGCGAGGCGACGCTGGTCTCGGGGCTGGTCGAGGAGATCGGTTCCTCTCGCGCCCGCATCGTTCTCTCCACTCGGGGAGGCGGCTCTGCGACCGACGCGGCGCCGGTCGGTGACCATGAGGCCGCAGTGCGCCTGGTGCTCGATCTGCTGGTCGACCGCGAGCGCGGGGTGATGGGCGACCTGTCGGAGATCGCGGCCGTCGGCCACAGGGTCGTTCACGGCGCCGACGCGTTCCGCGAGTCGGTGCTCATCGACTCACGCGTCATCGAGGCGGTCAGAGACTGCATCCCCTTCGCGCCGCTCCACAACCCCCACAACCTGAGGGGCATCGAGGTGGCGGTCGAACTCCTGCCCGGCGTGCCCCAGGTCGCCGTTTTCGACACGGCATTCCACTGCCGGATGCCCGCCGAGGCTAGAGAGTACGCGCTTCCCAAGGACGTCCGCGCGAGACTCGGGATCCGGCGGTATGGTTTTCACGGGATCTCCCATGCGTACGTGTCCGAGGAGGCCGCCCGGGTGCTGGGAAAGCCCCTCGGAGGACTCCGGGTGGTCACCTGCCATCTCGGCAACGGTGCCAGCGTTGCGGCGGTCGAGCGCGGCGTGTCCGTGGACACTTCGATGGGGATGACTCCACTCGAGGGCCTCGTCATGGGCACGCGATGCGGCGACCTCGACCCGGCCATCGTCCTGCATCTCCAGGAGGCGGGAGGTCTCTCGGTGGAGGAGGTCAGGGAGCTGCTGAACGAGAGGAGCGGGCTTCTCGGGCTGTCCGGGACGAGCAGCGACATGCGCAAGGTCATAGAGGCCGCCGAGGGCGGGAACGCGGACGCCGCGCTCGCGCTCGCCGTGTTCTGCCGGCGCGTACGGAAGTACATCGGCGCGTACGCGGCGGTGATGGGTGGCCTGGATGCGGTCGTCTTCACCGGCGGGATCGGGGAGAACGAGTCGACCGTTCGCTCCGGCATATGCGACGGCCTGGGCTTCCTCGGGGTGGAGCTTTCGGCGCAGGCGAATCTCAACGGTGACGGCGCAGTCCATTCAGGCCGCGTCGCGGTCCTCGTGCTTCACACCGACGAAGAGATGGCCATAGCCCGGGATGTCCGCAGGGTGCTCGAGGCCGGCGCGTAAGGGTTCCCGGCCGGTCAATCATGATGACAAACGTTCATGAATATGATATACTCATTTTGGCGCGCGCCGCATCCGTCGGTGACAGCGGTCCGCCGCCTTTTGTATCGAGACGCGACGAGAGGTAAGGCTGGCTACCCGGGCCCTTGCGAGGGGCTCACCTCAAGAGGAGGTGCGTTGTGCGAAGGTTGCTCACGGCATTCGTAGTCCTGGCCCTCGTTCCCGCGGCCGTCGCGACGGCCGAGGTCGTGGACCTGGCCGGAAGGACGCCGCAGCCTGCGGTCCGCGTGGTCGAGTCGTCGGACTCGAGGGTCGTTCTCGACTACGAACTCGGCAGCTTCGAGAAGACAGCCACGGATATCGATGGGCGGAAGTACTTCGAGATAACGCTCGGTGAAGAGAGCAACCTGCTCGAGGCCGGGCTTCCGGCTCTTCCCAACATATGTCGAAGCGTGGTCATCCCGGACGACTCCGACATGAACGTCAGGGTCGTTACGTCCCGTTACACGGACTTCGAGGGCGTGCCGGTGGCTCCCTCGAAGGGCAACCTGACCCGCGATGTCAACCCCGCCGACGTACCGTACTCGTTCGACGGATTCTACGAGACCGACGGCTGGTATCCCTCCGATCTGGCGTACGCGCGCGAGCCCTACATCATGCGCGACGTCCGAGGCATGGTCGTGGTCGTAAACCCGTTCCAGTACAATCCTTCGACCCAGACGCTGCGCGTCTACGATCACGTCGTTGTCGAGCTGACGCCGGCCGGGCGCTCGCAGACGAACGTCCTGACGGAGCGCCCGTCCAGGATGGACGTCGAGTTCCGCAAGATTTACGAGCGGCACTTCATCAACTTCGACAGGTTCGATTCGAGGTATCCGTGGGTGGACGACGGCGGGAACATGCTCGTCATCTGCTACGATGATCCCGACTTCCTCGCGGAGATTCAGCCTCTCGTGGATTGGAAGAACCAGATGGGCGTCTCCTGCGAGCTGGTGACGACTACCGAGGCAGGAGGGACGGCCGCCGCCATCAACACCTACATTGAGCAGTATTACAACACGAACGGGCTCACCTACGTTCTCCTCGTTGGCGACGCCGCTCAGGTGCCGACACAGACGGTGAGCGATCTATCCGACCCGTCGTACGCGCTTATCACCGCCGATACCTATCCCGACCTCTTCGTCGGACGCTTCTCCGCTGAGAGCGCCGACCAGGTCGCCACGCAGGTGCTCCGCACGATCGAGTATGAGAAGAGGCCTCAGGCCGAAGCGGCCTGGTACCACAAGGGCATGGGTGTTGCCTCCGACCAGGGCCCCGGTGACGACGGCGAATACGACTACGAGCACGAGAACCTAATCCGCGCCGACCTCTTGGCCTTCACCTACACGGACGTCGACCAGATCTACGACCCGACCGGAACCGCGGCGATGGTGACGGCGGCCCTGAACGAGGGGCGCAGCATCATCAACTACACCGGCCATGGCAGCGCCACGTCGTGGGGATCTACCGGGTTCTCCAACACGAACGTCAACGCCCTCACGAACGACAACGTGCTTCCGTTCGGCATGAGCGTGGCTTGCTACAACGGCCAGTTCGGCTCGACCACCTGTTTTGCCGAGGCGTGGCTCAGGGCGACGGACGGCACGGAGCCCACGGGCGCGATAGGCTTCTACGCCTCCACGATCAGCCAGTCGTGGAACCCGCCGATGGACTGCCAGGACGAGATCAACGACCTCCTGGTCGGCACATCGTCCGCCGGAGTCAACCGCACCTACGGAGGCATCTGCTTCAATGGATGCGGGCACATGATGGACGAGTACGGCTCGAGCGGCGCCAACGAGTACTACCACTGGACCATCTTCGGCGACCCGTCGCTGCGCCTTCGCACCGACACGCCGGCGTCCATCGACGTGACACATCTGCCGGTCATCTATCCGAGCATGACCGAGTTCGGCGTGACCGTCTCGACGCTGTCTCGTGACCCGGTCGGGGAGGCGCTGTGCGCCCTCTATGGTGGCGGCGTGTTGTACGGGACGGCCCTCACCGATGGCAGCGGGAGCGCTACGATACCCGTTTCTCCCATGCCGCCCGTAGGCGAGACGCTCACCCTGACCGTCACCGCGTTCAACACGATGACCTACACCGCCGACATGGCTGTGATCGTTCCGGTGACGTACGACATCAGTCCTCCCTCTGTTCCGATCAACAAGGCGACGGGAGTGACCGTCACGATCTGGGACGACGAGGGTGTTGAGAAGCCGGACGT
>CAZLTC010000099.1:0-4510 GCA_964562405.1 uncultured bacterium
GGGGCTTGGCTTCTCATGTTCTTCAAGGGGTTCTTCCTCTTCCGGCCAAGACCGGCGTCTTAGGGACGTCTAAATCCTTGCATAATAGCTAGTTACTAGCATACACTATTCGGGGCGACTCGTCAAGACCGCTACGCGCGGTCCGACTGCCGGGAGCGCCAGCGGCGGGCCACGAAACAGCTCATGCCGGCCTGGCTCCTGCGGCCACGGGGAGGCCGGAGGCGGCAACCACTAATCAAGTTACGCGGCATCGCCCGCCGGCGCAACACGACCCCGGAACGGTCAGCGGGGGAAGAGGTTACGCGGCCCGGGGCGGACGCGCAGGAGGCGCCGGCCGGCGGCCTTCGCCGCGCACGGTGGCCCCGCTCGTTGACACGCGGCATGCCGGGCTAATAGAGTCTTCGGAACGCATCGAGCGCTGGCGCCGCATGGCCGCCGGACCTCAGGGATCCCGCGGCAGAAGAAGGGAGAGCAGATGGACTGCGTCAAGGCCAAGAGAGTGTATACGGGGAAGGCGGTTGCGGAGAACGCGTACGTCATCTTCGACGGGACGCGAATCGTGGGGGTGTCGAAGTCGGCGAAGGGAACGAAGCGTGGGAGCTTCGACACGATCACCCCTGCTTTCGTCGATCCGCACAGCCACATAGGAATGTTCCGCGCCGGGGAGCCGATGGGGGAGTCCGAGGGCAACGAGCTGATGGACTCGGTGCTGGCTCTCCCGGACGCGCTCGACTCGGTTCAGATGGACGACCGGGCGTTCACTTCCGCCATCGAGCAGGGCGTCCTGTACTCGTGCGTGGTGCCGGGCAGCGGCAACATCATAGGCGGACGTTCGGCCGTCATCCGTCACTACGGGAAGACGACGAACGACGCTCTGTTCGCGAGGGCGGGGGTGAAGGCCGCCTTCGGCTACAACCCCATGTCGACGGGTGACTGGAAGGGCAAGCGGCCGTCGACGCGGATGGGGGCGCTCGCGCTCCTCCGGGCGAAGCTAGACTCCGTCCAGCAGAAGATCGAGAAGCGCAGCAGGGCGAAGGGCAAGAAGAAGGACGACGTGACGTTCACGGCCGAGGAGGCGGTGCTGCGCGATGTTCTCACTCGCAAGGAACGGCTTCGCGTCCACGTTCACAAGATCGACGACATAGCCGCGCTCCTGCGCATCGTCGACGAGTTCAAGCTGAACGTGTCGGTCGAGCACGCGGGAGACGTCCACCAGCCCGAGATCTACCGCGAACTCAAGAAGCGTAAGATACCGGTCGTGTACGGTCCCATCGATTCGCATCCGTACAAGGTGGAGCTGAAACACGAATCGTGGAGGCACATACGATACCTCATCGATTCGGGTGTGGAATACGGCTTCATGACTGACCACCCGGTGGTCCTGTCGGGCATGCTGTTCCTGCAGACGAGGTGGTTCACGCGGTGCGGACTCACGAAGCAGGACGCCGTGGAACTCGTGTCTCGGCGCAACGCGGACGTGATCGGAATAGGGAAGCTCCTTGGCACCCTGGAGAAGGGGAAGTGGGCTTCCTTCACGTGCTGGAACGGGGACCCCTTCGACATCACCTCCTACCCAGTCAGGGTGTACGGTGAGGGTGAGGTCCTTCACGAGGAGTAGCGGCAATCGATAGTGCGGGTCGTGGTGGCCCGGCTCGAGTGTCGACCGAGCCGGGCGCTGCGGTCCACGTCTCGACGTGAGAAGACCGGGAGGCATGAGATGCGCGTGCTCGCGGCCGTTCTGGTCCTGGGGGTGTCTCTGATGGCCCAAGCTCAGGGGGCGGGAGATTCGCGTGCGGTCGAGCGCAGAGCCTGCTCGCCCGACGGCAGGATCTGCGTCACCTTCACCCTGGCCGAGGACGGCTCGCCCGGATACGCCGTGTCGCGAGACGGCGCGGAGGTCATTCGGCCGTCGCTCCTGGGCTTCCGCTTCCGGGAGGCGCCGCCGATGGTGAGCGGCTTCGAGCTTGCGGGCTCGGCGGAGGGGTCGTTCGACGAGACGTGGCATCCGGTGTGGGGAAAGACCTCGACCGCGAGGAACCACTACAACGAACTCACCGTGAGCCTGCGCGAGGTCGGGGAGCCGCACCGCCTCATGGATCTGAGCTTCCGCATCTTCGACGACGGCGTGGCATTCCGCTATGTCCTTCCGGAGCAGCCAGCGCTCGGCGACGTCGAGATCACTGAGGAGGTGACCGAGTTCAGGTTCGCCGGCGACCACACCACGTGGTCGATCCGCGCGGACTACGACAGCTACGAGCACCTCTTCCGGGAGATGCCTCTCTCCGAGCTCAGCACCGCCAACACGCCGGTGACGATGCGAACGGACTCGGGTCTCCATCTCGCCATTCACGAGGCCGATCTGACCGACTACGCGGGCATGACTCTCTCTTGGGTGGAGAACGACCCGCTCGCGCTCCGGTGCGAGCTGGTGCCCTGGCCCGACGGCGTCAAGGTCCGGGGCACGACACCCATCTCTTCGCCGTGGCGGACCATCCAGCTCGGCGAGACGGCAGGCGATCTCGTCGAGTCGACGATGATCCTGAACCTCAACGAGCCCTGTGCCCTCGACGATACGTCCTGGATACGGCCGATGAAATACGTCGGGATCTGGTGGGCGATGCATATAGGGAAGTGGACGTGGCACCAGGGGCCCGAGCATGGCGCGACGACCGAGCACGCGAAGCGCTACATCGACTTCGCATCCTCGCACGGCATCCCCGGGCTCCTCATAGAGGGCTGGAACACCGGCTGGGACAAGTGGGGAGGCTACGGGGCGTTCGACTTCGTCACGCCGTACCCCGACTTCGATCTGGACGAGGTCGTGCGGTACGCAAGGGAGAGGGGAGTGTCCATCATCGGACATCACGAGACGGGCGGCGACGTCCCCGGCTACGAGAAGATGCTCGACGAGGCGCTCGACCTCTACGCGCGAGTGGGAGTGCCGGCGGTCAAGACAGGGTACGCGGGCGGTATCTACCCGAGGGGCCAGCACCACCACGGGCAGTGGATGGTGCGGCACTACAGGCGGGTGGTCGAGGCAGCGGCGGCCAGACGCATCATGCTCGACGTGCACGAGCCCATCAAGCCGACCGGCATCGAACGGACGTACCCCAACATGATGACACGGGAGGGCGTGCGCGGCGTGGAGTACAACGCCTGGAGTGACGGCAACCCTCCGGAGCACACGACCATCCTGCCGTTCACCCGAATGCTCGCCGGGCCTCTGGACTACACGCCGGGGATCTTCGACCTTACGTTCGACGAGTACAAGCCGGACAACCGCGTACACACCACGCTCGCGAAGCAACTCGCGCTCTACGTTGTGCTCGAGAGCCCGCTCCAGATGGCGGCCGACCTGCCCCAGAACTACGAGGGCCACCCGGCCTTCGAGTTCATCGAGGACGTCCCGACGACGTGGGACGAGACCAGGGTCCTGGACGCGGCGATCGGTGACTTCGCGATCTTCGCCAGGAGGCTGGGCGCGTCGTGGTATCTGGGCGCGGTGACGGACGAGGATGCGCGCGTCTTCCGCGTTCCGCTCGACTTCCTGGAACCGGGGACGATCTACCTGGCGCGGGTCTTCGCCGACGGCGAGGACGCCGACTGGGAGGCCAACCCCTCCTCGTACGAGATCCGGAGCGCGCTCGTGGACCAGGACGCATGGCTCACGATGCCGCTGGCCGCGGGCGGAGGGTACGCGGCCGAGGTCCGCCCGGCGACCGAAGCCGAGCGTGCCGCCGTCGAGTGGTACGAGCCCCCGTTCTGACCTCCAGGGCGGTAGGAGACTCCTTTGAGCGGCGGACCCCGGGAGCAGAGGCTGGCCTATATCTACGCGGTGTCCGCAGTGCTCCTGTGGTCGACCATCCCCACCGCGTTCAAGCTGTCGCTCGCCCGTCTCGACTTCATCCAGCTGCTCTTCTACTCGACGGTCTTCTCCTGCCTCGTGCTTGGCGCGCTCCTCGCCGTCCGGGGGCGGCTGGTGAGCTGCCTGACCTCTCCGCGCAGCGAGTACTCGAGGTCGCTAGCGCTGGGGTTCCTCAACCCGTTCCTCTACTACTTAGTCGTCCTCAAGGCCTACGAGTTGCTGCCGGCGCAGATGGCGCAGCCGCTCAACTACACGTGGGCCATCGCGCTGGCTCTTCTGTCGGTTCCGCTGCTCAAGCAGAGGTTGGGGCTGCGCGGAGTGCTGGCCGGGCTCGTGAGCTACGCGGGCGTTTGGGTCATATCGACGAGGGGACGGATCATAGGGCTCGACCTGGTCGACCCGTTTGGTGTTGCCCTCGCGCTCGGGAGCGCGTTCATCTGGGCGCTCTACTGGATCCTGAACACGAAGGACGAGAGGGACCCGACCGAGAGGCTCTTCCTCAACTTCCTGATGTCGCTGCCCCTCGTGTTTCTCGCCTGCGTTCTCTTCTCGGACCTGCGGCCGCCCGGTCCCGCTGCGCTTCTCTCGGCTCTGTACGTCGGCGTCGTGGAGATGGGTGTCACGTTCGTGCTGTGGCTCTCGGCA
>CAZLTC010000099.1:4520-5622 GCA_964562405.1 uncultured bacterium
GATCCTCGGCGAGGCCATCCTGCCATCGACCCTCGTCGGGCTGGCGCTCATCGTGCTGGGGCTCGTCGTGCAGAGGGTCAGGGTCCGAACTCCACCTCGACGGTGACGATCTCGTGCGGGCCCAGCTCGACCTCGACGCGATTCGTCGATGCCGGGATCTCGCGCTCACGCTCCTCCAGAAGGTCGACCCGCCAGGCCCAACGCACCCGTGGACCGAACTCGAGCGTCTCCG
Organism: uncultured bacterium; assembly: GCA_964562405.1. Classification (GTDB taxonomy): domain Bacteria; phylum Joyebacterota; class Joyebacteria; order Joyebacterales; family Joyebacteraceae; genus WJLY01. Next base: position 4,753 of record CAZLTC010000099.1, read on the forward strand.
TCAGGCTCTCGGACGCCAGGTTGTAGAGGCGGACCACGAGCGTGTCGCGCGTCTCGTGTCTCTTGATCGCGCTGATCGACGTCAACTCGGACGACCGCCGCACCAGACCCGGCGCGCCCGGCGTGTGCTCGTCCCACACACCCTGAAGCGACGGTACGGGCGTCCGCCACGACCTGGAGGCTCTCTTCACGCCCGCGCTCAGGTGGTCTCCCGAATAGGCGAGGACGGCGTAGCGGAACCTGTGCTCGCCGGGGCACTGGGCGTCAGGCGTCTTGAGCGTGGGGCCCGCGTTCTGGAACCTGCGAGTGGGGAAGTCGTCGCGGGAGAGCCAGCCGACCGCACGGAGGAGCGTCAGCGCGACCGTGACCCCTCCGGCGCCATCGTGCGCGGACACTTCCGGGAGTCCCTTGTTGAACACGACCAGTCCGCCCTGCCCGTTCTCGACGAGGGAGTACTCCTGCTGCGGGCGCGTGTCGGGCGGTGGCTGGACCCAGTCGGGTCTCTCCGCGGTCTCGACCGGTCTCCGGTTGATGTAGAAGTGCCCGTCCGAGACCAGTGAGTCGGTCGAGATGGCGGTGGGAAACACGGCCTTGAGCCGGTGGTCCCGCGCGGTGTTCTGGAAGACGGTCTCGATGTCCACGACCGGGCTCCCCGCGGTGAGCCGCACGCGGACAGCGGTGGGGCAGTCGACCGTCCTTTCGCTCCTGCTCTTTCTGTCCTGCTCGACCGCCTCGGGCAGTCGCAGCGCGAACCGTGCCTCGACCCCGGCGGCCAGCCCGCCGCGCTCGAGGACGCGCAGTTCGCCCCGGCACCCCATCGAATCGATGGTCAGCGGGTTCTCGCATGGGGAGTGGTCGTACTCGTCTCCGA
>CAZLTC010000100.1:0-5492 GCA_964562405.1 uncultured bacterium
CCCGGCTCGATGCCTTTCAAGTTGACTATGGGGACGACTCCGCCGATCACCATCGGGAACTGCATGAGCCCGGCCTCGACCAGTTCCGGGGCCTTCATCGGCGCGTCCGAGCCGCCGAAATCGACCGTGCCGGCCTCGATCTGCCGGATGCCACCGCTCGAGCCTATTCCCTGGTAGTTGATCTTCGCGCCGTTCAGTTGGTAGTACTTTGTCATCCAGAGCGTGTAGATGGGCTCGGGGAACGTGGCTCCGGCCCCATTGACCGCCGGGGCCCCGAGCGCCGGGACCGCGCATGCCGTCAGAATGGCCGCTACGACAAGCACTACCGCTGGACTCATTGCAGGTTTCATCGACCGTTCGCTCCTTTCGTGTGGCCGCGCGCCGCTGCGCGCGGACGGTCCCGCTCCGCAGCGGCCGACCACGGCCGGCGCAGTTCTTCCACGACCGTTCCTTCTAGAAGTCGAACTGGAATCTCACTGCAGTCGCCGCGGCCGAGCCAACTTCATTTCCTGCCGCGTCCTCCACGGTGGACCATACGTGGTCCAGCATTACCCGGGCGTTCGAGTGCAGGTACCAGTTGAGTCCGACCGTGATGTCGTCCATCCTGCCGCCCTCAATGCCGGCTCCGGTGTCGTTGAGATCGATGCTCGAATACCGCGCCGCGGCCTCCCACGCGCCTGAGCCACCGTCCTCGAGGAAGTTCGTCCGGGGCGACGTCCGCTGCCACTGACCTTCCGCGAACTCCCGATGCTCGCCCGTGAGGAACCACCCTGCCTGCGCGTAGAAGCCGCCCAGTCTTGCGTCCCCGCCGTCGTTCGACCGCCCCGATGCCGCCTCACAGGAGCAGGAGAGGTTGGCCACGATATACTCGCCCGCGAAGTGCAGTGGCCCGAGAACGGCGGCGACCTCGCCTCCGAAGCGCGTGACGCCGTCGACCGATAGTTCACCCGTGTCGACCGGCTTCCCGCTCATGTGGATCTCTGGCCTCGAGCTGAACTTGACGACGTCGCCCTCGGGCATGAGGTGGTCGACCGAGGCGCCGAGGTGCAGCAGGCGTTCGCCCTTGTCCTCACCCACCGCGAGGAATGCCAGGCGCCCGCCCACCGACACGCCACGGTCTCCCGACGCCGCGCCGAAGTCATCGGTCTCCCTGAAGGCGCCCGCCTGCCACCGCACGCGGCCGCCCGCGTCGCCCGTGAGCAGGAGACCGCTGTTGCGCGAGGGCGCGAATGCGGTCAGCGAGGCGCGCTCTAGGAAGGTGATGTACTTGCTGCTGGTCAGCTCGTTCATGCAGAGTGGCTGGAGCATGTGGCCCACCTTGATGCTTCCGGCCACGGGAGCTCCGACGAACTCGAGATACGCGTCCTTCAGCGCGACCTCCTCGCCGTCCGCGAAGTCCCAGTTCACCTTGAACTTCAGTCTCGGGTAGACCTTGCCCTGAAGGAAGATGCGCGCCCTTCTGACCTCCGTTCCGTTCTCATGGTCAAGCCCCAGACCGTCGCCCACGTCACCCCAGACGACCTGGTCCCACATGAACCTGCCGCCTATCTTCAGTTCCTCGACGCCCGCCCGGGCGTCATCCGCGCTCAACACGACGCCGCACAGAATCACTGCACTCGCCAGCACGACCAGACACTTCGCCATCTCCCCCTCCCGGTCAGGTCCGCCCGCGCGTCGGGCGACGACGCGGGACACCGCGGCCACATGCAACGGGGAGAATGATAGACAATGGCGGTTCAGGGCCCGTGGGCCCCAAGTTAGGAGTGCGTTAGCGCGTGGGGTGTTTGAAGCATCATGCAGCGGGCATGTGAACGGTGAAGGTGCTACCTACGCCGGGCTCGCTCTCGACCGTGATGCGGCCGCCGTGGGCCTGCACGATGTGCTTCGCGATGGCCAGACCGAGACCGGTCCCGCCCATCTCACGGCTCCGCGCCTTGTCCACGCGGTAGAACCGTTCGAAGATGCGCGGGAGGTCGGAGGCGGGGATGCCGATGCCCTCGTCTCTGACCTCCATTACGACGCCCTCGCCATCACGGGAGCAAGAAACCCGGATGCTGCTCCCCTCCTGGCTGTACTTGATCGCATTGTCGAGGATGTTGCCCAGGGCGTGCTCCAGAAGTTGGGCGCTCGCGCGCGTGCTGATCCCCGCAGCGCAGTTCTTGACGATGTCCATGCGGCGCTCGGCTGCGGCCGGTGAGAAGTTCTCGATGACCGAGTCGACGATCCGATCCATCTCAACCACGTCGAAGATGGCGTCGTCCTGCGACGGGCCCTGCTCGATTCTCGACAGAAAGAGCAGGTCCTCGATGATCGCGTTCAGTCGGTCCGCGTGCTTGGATACGATGGCCATGAAGCGCGCGGTGTCCGCCGGATCCTTGTCCGAGCCATCCATGAGCGTCTCGACGAAGCCCTTGATCGATGTGACCGGGGTCCGAAGCTCGTGCGAGACGTTAGCCACGAAGTCGCGCCTCATGTTCTCCAGACGGCGCATCCTCGTCATGTCGTTGAGAACCACGACGGCACCAGCCCTGTTGCCGTACTCGTCCCTCAGCGCGGTCCCGCGCGCCTGGACGAACATCTCGGGACCGGACGTGAGCACGAACTCCCGTTCCACGGGCGTTTCACTCTCGAGCGAAGCAGCGACGAGCTTGTGGATGCCGGTGTTCCGTATCACTTCCTGCACGGGCCGACCTCTCACGTTCTCGGGTTCGATACCCAGCATTGACGACGCGGCTCGGTTGACCGCGATCACTCGCTCGCTCGGGTCGACGGCGACGACGCCTTCGGCCATGCTCGCGAGGACGGCCTCCTGCTCCGCGCGCTGCTGCGTGATGGTGTGTATCTGAGCGTCCAACTCCGTAGCCATCGCATTCAGCGACTCGGCCAGACCCGCGAGTTCCTCGGTGCTGGGAGGCTGGATGCTGTGCTTCAAGTCGCCCCGGGCGAAGTTCTGGGCCGCTATCTTCATCTCCTCGATAGGCCCCGTCAGTCGCCGCGACACAACAAGACTGATGCCGGCGGCGAGCAGGAGCAGGAGCGCGGCGGCCAAAGCGATCCTCCCCAGCACGGCTCCCAGTTCCCTGTCCAGGGCAGTCCTGGGAAGCGCCGTCCGAACGGCTCCGACCACGTTCCCCGAGCGAACCACCGGGACCGCGACGTAGACCAGCTCCTTCCCCAGAGTGTGGCTGAAGCGCCTTGACGTGCCTACCTCGCCGGTCAGCGCCAGCGCGATCTCGGGACGGTCGGCGTGGTTCTCCATGTTAGACGGCCGCTCGTCGGAGTCGGCCACCACGCGGCCGGTGGGTAGCACCACCGTGATTCGCGTCCCGGAGCGTCCGCCGAGGTCAGCGACAATGGCTTGGAGCGTATCGGCCTGGTCTGGTGACAGCGAACCCCCGACCCTGGCCTCCAGCAACTTGGCCCTGGCCTCGAGTGTGGAGATGGTCTGGCTGTAGTAGAAACTCCTGAGAGAGATACCCGCGTACCAGCTGACGGCCGCCATGGCCAGGGCGGTGATGAGGAGATAGCTGGGAAAGAGATGCCACAGGAGCCTGCGTCGCTGCATCGCCTAGTCCTTGAACCGGTATCCGACGCCACGGACTGTCTCGATGTACGTCCCCGCGCAGCCGAGTTTCTTTCTGAGGCCGGCGATCTGGACGTCCACGGCCCGGTCGGTCACAGGGTAGTGCTCACCGTGGATCGAGTCGACAATCTGGCACCTGGTGAACACCCACCCCGGCCGGCGGGCCAGAGTGTGCAGGATCCGAAACTCGGTGAACGTCAGGTCGATCCGCTCATCCCCCACGACGACCTCGTGCCTCCCTGGGTGTATGACGAGGTCATGGATCCTGAGGACCTCGTCCTCGGGCGGAGTCCTCCTCTCCTTGCGCCGCAGGACGGCCCTGACCCTCGCCACGAGGACCTTGGGGCTGAACGGCTTCGTCACGTAGTCGTCCGCGCCCAGCTCGAGACCGGCGACGATGTCTGACTCCTCTCCCTTCGCCGACACGATAATGACCGGGATACCCCTCGTCTTGGGATCCTCCCGAAGCCTCCTGCAGACCTCCAGACCGTCCATCCCCGGAAGCATCAGGTCAAGCAGGACCACGTCCGGTCTCTTTGAACGCGCCGAGCCGAGCGCCTCCTCGCCCGTCGTCACCCCCACCACCTCGAACCCCTCTCTCTCGAGATTGTAGGCGACGAGTTCCAGGATGTCCGGATCGTCTTCCACGGTGAGAACGCTCTTCTTGAGCATCTTGGTTCCCCTCCTGTGGTGTGAGTCCCAACGCAATTACACCACGGGGGCGTTAGCGCAATGTGAGCGGGAAGTCAGGTCTTGGTGCGTACCCACCCCACCCCTCAAGACAAGGCGGGCCGACTCCGTGAGGAGACGGCCCGCCCGAAGAGCACGCGATCGACTGCCACATCGCAGTCACCATCAGCGTTCCTAGTACATGTCCCCACCGCTCGGCAGCGGAGGCTCGTCTTCCTCCGGCTTGTCGGTGAGGATGGCCTCCGTCGTCAGAAGCAGGCTCGCGACGCTCGCCGCGTTCTGCAGGGCCGTGCGCACGACCTTCGTCGGGTCGATGATGCCGGCCTTGATGAGGTCCTCGTACTTGAGGGTCGCCGCATTGAATCCGATCGACCCCTTGGCATTCCGGACCTCTTCGACGACTATCGAGCCCTCGGCGCCCGCGTTCAGCGCGATCTGGCGTATCGGAGCCTCGAGAGCCTTGATGACGATCTCGACGCCGGTCTGCACGTCGGCCGACTTCTCCTTGATCTTCTTCAAGGCGTCGGCCGTGCGCAGGAGCGCCACGCCTCCGCCGATCACGATGCCCTCGTCGACCGCCGCCCTCGTGGCGTGCAGGGCGTCCTCGACACGGGCCTTCTTCTCCTTCATGGACAGCTCGGTCGCCGCTCCCACGTTCAGGACCGCGACTCCGCCGGCGAGGCGGGCCAGCCGCTCCTGGAGCTTCTCCTTGTCGTAGTCGGACGTGGAGCGCTCGATCTCGGCCCTTATCTGGTCGATGCGGGCCTTGATGTCGGCCTTCTTCCCCGAGCCCTGGACGATCGTGGTCGTGTCCTTGTCGACCACGACGCGCTTGGCCCTGCCCAGGTCCGCCATCGTGGCGCCCTCGAGCTTGAGACCCTTCTCCTCGGAGATGACGACGCCGCCGGTCAGGACCCCCAGGTCCTCGAGCATCGCCTTGCGCCTGTCACCGAACCCCGGGGCCTTCACGGCCGCGCCCTGGATCGTCCCACGGAGCTTGTTGACGACAAGCGTCGCCAGGGCCTCGCCGTCCACGTCCTCCGCGACGATCAGGAACGGCCGGCCGGTCTGCGCGATCTTCTCGAGAATGGGCACCAGGTCCTTCATGGCCGAGATCTTCTTGTCGTGGATGAGGATGTAGGCGTCCTCGAGGACCGACTCCATGCGCTCGGCGTCGGTCACGAAGTACGGCGAAAGGTAGCCGCGGTCGAGCTGCATG
>CAZLTC010000101.1:0-5467 GCA_964562405.1 uncultured bacterium
CGGGGATCGTCCTCCGGGATGTTCTCCTCGACCTTGCCGACGAGATCGGCGCCCATGTCGGCGCCCTTCGTGAAGAGGCCTCCACCCGCGCGCGCGAAGAGGGCGACCAGACTCGCGCCCATGGCGTACCCGTTGACGATCGGCGGCTCTCTGAATACCCAGTAGACGAGAATGAGACCCAGAAGCGCCATGCTCGCGACGCTCATCCCCATGACGGAGCCGGCCGAGATGGCCACGCGCAGGGCGCCCTTGACGCCGCCGTCGATGGCCGCCTGCGTCGTCCTGGAGTTCGCCCGGGTCGCGATGCTCATGCCTACGTATCCGGCCAGCGCGGAGACGAGCGCTCCGACGACGAACGCGATCGAGGTCCGCCATCCAAGCGGTAGGTCGGGCCTGCCCGAGAGTGTGGGTGCAAGCGCGATGAGGACGGCCACGGCCAGCACCACCATGGCCACGTACGAATACTCGCGCTTCAGGAACGCCTTCGCGCCCTCCTGGACCGAGTGGGAGATCGACACCATCGTCTCGTTGCCCGGGTTCTTGCGCAGGACGTCCCACACGAGGTAGACAATGAAGGCTACGCCCACCAGACCCGACAGAAACGGCAAGTTCAGCTGGCCCATTGCTCTCCTAACTCCCTGCCTCCGGCTCTCCCGCCGGTCTTCTGTTGTGTTCCTGCATGGCGACGTCGAACCCGCGCGAGAGCAACAGCCTGACCGCCTCCTCCGCGCGCTCGACCATTTCGTCCACGGTCGGGGTGTCCCGGTCCGGGAACCTGTCAAGAACGTGGTCCACGAGGTCCGTGCCGTCCGGCGCCTGCCCGACTCCGAGCCGGAGTCGGGCGAACTCCTCGGTGCCCAGCTGGGCTATGATCGACGATAGCCCGTTGTGCCCGCCGTCGCTCCCGGAACGTCTCAGTCTGAGGGCGCCCAGGGGCAGGTTGACGTCGTCGCAGACGACGAGCAGTTCCGACGGCTCCGCACCCGACGCGGCCAACACCTGCCTGATTGCCACGCCGCTAAGGTTCATATACGTGAGCGGGAGGGCCAGCTCGATCGCGTGTCCCGCGATCCTGCCGCTCCCGCTCAGGTAGTCGCCTCGTCCGGCACGAAGCTTGAGGCCGTTGTGGCGCGCCAGCGCCGTCACGACGCGAAAGCCCACGTTGTGACGCGTCCCGTCGTACTCCCTGCCCGGATTGCCCAATCCGACGATGACGTCCACTATGCCTGACTCTTCGCCTCGTCCGTGCTCTCCGAGGACTTCTCCCCGTCCCCTTCACCAGCGCCGGCTGCGGCTTCGCCCTCGGCCGTCGGCGCCGCCGTCTCCTCGAAGATGGTCGGCTGGAGCACCTCGACCACCGGTCTGTCCGGATTGTCGAGTATCTCGATGTCGGGTATCTTGAGGTCGTAGACGTGTACGGCGTGCCTGACCTCGAGGCCCGAGACATCTACCTCGATGTGTTCGGGAATGTGGCGCGGGAGGCACTTCACCTCCAGCTCGCGCATCGTGTGATCGAGAATGCCACGACCTTCCTTCACCGCTGGAGACTCTCCGGTGAGCACCACGGGAACGTGCATTACGACCGGCCTGTTCTCTGAAATGCGCTGCAGGTCGACGTGCAGTATCTCGCGCGTGATCGGGTCGCGCTCCATCTCGCGCACGACCGCACGCGTCGGTTCGGATCCATCCACGAGCAGCTGGATGATCACGTTCCTGCCCGACCGGGTCGACAAGGTCGTACGCAGGTCCCGAGCGTCCAGCAGAAGCGGCACGTTGGGCTGCTTTTCGCCGTAGAGGACCCCCGGCACGTTCCCCGACGCCCGCACACGCTTCGCGCCCTGCTTGCCGAGGGCCTCCCTGGGTAGTGCGTTCAACTTCACTGTCGCCATGTGTTCTCTCCGTTCCTCATCGTGTTGTTGTGCAAGGTGCCGCTTCCCCGGTGCGCTACACGAAGAGCGAGCTCACCGACTTCTCGCCGTGTATCCGGTCAATGGCCTCTCCCAGCAGCTCGGCCACCGACAGTACCCTGATCTTCGGAGGCAGCGAGTCGCTGCGCGGGAGCGTGTTCGTTATCACTATCTCTTCTATTGTGGAATTCTGGAGCTTCTCCACGGCATCACCGGCGAACACAGCGTGAGTCGCGCCGGCGGTCACTCTCTTCGCGCCCATCTTCTTCATGGCGGACGCGGCCTCGATGAGCGACGTTCCCGTGCTGATGATGTCGTCCACCATGATGACGTGCTTCCCCTCCACCTCTCCCACTACGTTCATCACCTCTGCCGCGTCAGGCTTCGGACGTCTCTTGTCAACGAAGCCGAGCGACGCGCCGAGCCGCTTCGCGAAGGCTCTGGCCATCTTGATGCTGCCAATGTCGGGTGCCATCACGACGAGCTCATCCCCGCCGTGGCGGTCGAAGTACTGCAGCAGCACCGGGGCCGCGTATATGTGATCCAGTGGGATGTCAAAGAAGCCCTGGATCTGCGGCGCGTGAAGATCCATCGTGAGGACCCGGTCGGCACCGGCGACGGCCAGCAGGTTGGCCACGAGCTTCGCCGTGATCGCGACACGCGGCCGGTCCTTACGGTCCTGCCTGGCGTATCCGAAGTACGGTATCACCGCCGTGATGCGCCTGGCCGAGGCCCTGCGTATCGCGTCGATCATGACCAGCATCTCGAACAGGTTGTCCGAGGGCGGCGCCGTCGGCTGCACGACGAATGCGTCCACGCCGCGGACGTTGTCGTGGATGCTCACCATGATCTCACCGTCCCGGAACCTGCCTACATCCGCATCCCCGAGACGCAGACCCAGATAGTCCGCTATCTCCTCCGCCAGAGGTCTGTTGGCGTTACCACTGAACAGAGCTAGCTCGTTGGGCATGGACATTCTCCGATCACGGGTGACGGCTCCCTGGTGCTACTGACGCGCCGCCCCAGCGTTGCGACTGGCTGGGGCGGGAGGATTCGAACCTCCGTTCCGGGATCCAAAGTCCCGCGTCTTGCCAATTCGACGACGCCCCAGCGATCCTGCGCTAGTCGAGAGTCTCATCGGCGTGCACGAGCTCCCGGTCCCCCACGTAGGAGGGTTCCGAGGAGGTCTCATCGCCTCCCATCGCGAGCTGGTGTCTGTACTCTGCAAGCACCGCGTCTTCGATCATCGTCCGCGCTTCGTTGTTGATCGGATGAGCGATGTCTCTGAACGTTCCGTCCTTGCCCCTGCGGCTTGGCATCGCGACGAAGAGCCCGGTGTTGCCGTCTATGACCTTGAGTCCCCGGACCACGAACGCGTTGTCAAAGGTTATGCTCACGAAAGCCTTGAGCCGGTCCTCCTCGCGCAGGGTCAGCCTGACCTCAGTGATCTCCATACGTCTCACCGCCCTTTGCCTGGAAAAAGGGGTTCGACCGTTCTCCTTCGTCTTCCGTCGGCGCCCGGCGCATCACCCGGCATCCCGCCGCGTCACGCTCGATCCCGTTGCCGTCGGCCTGACGACGTGTACCTGAAGGCCGCGCCCATCGACGCGCGAGGCCACCTGTCGCGCCTCCTCCTCGTTGCGCGTGAGGGTCAGCACGGTCGGGCCACTTCCGGACATAACGACTCCGCGGGCCCCGGCCTCCGCCAAAGCCGCGCGCGCACGCGCCACATCCGGACAGCAAGATACAACGCCAGCCTCCAAGTCGTTGCGGAGCGGCGACTCCATAAGGCCCACCCCACCTTCCTGGATAGCTGAACAACTGAGTCTAATCAACGTCGCCGACTCTGTCAACCCGATTTTGGCCAGCGCGTAGCCCTGAGCCGCCGTCACGGAGACCCGCGGAGTGACGAGAACGAGCGCCACGCCCGTGAGGTCAGGAAGCCTGGTCAGAACATCTCCCCTGCCCCGTCCGCGCGCGGTGCCACCCCGCACCAGGAAGGGCACGTCGGACCCGAGCCCGAGCGCGATCCGCTCGAGCTCCTCCGGCCTCAGTCCGAGGCCGAAGAGCATGTTCATCCCGTTCAGGACGGCCGCGGCGTCGGAACTACCCCCACCGAGTCCGGCCGCCACCGGAATGCGCTTCTCGAGCGTGAGGGCAACGGGTGAACATGCGGTGCGCGCGATAAGGGCCTCGGCGGCCCGGTGAGCAAGGTTGCCGCGTCCTGCGGGCACCTCGAGGCCGGTCACAGACAGCGTAGTGACCTCGCCGCGGGACTCGATGTGTATGGTGTCCGAGAGCGATACCGTCTGGAAGATGGTGTCTATGTCGTGGTAGCCGTCGGCACGCCTCGCTGCGACCGCGAGGCCGAGATTCACCTTGGCGTAGGCCTCGAGCGTGAGCGAGCCCATCGGTGTCCTCTGGAAGAGACCGCTAGAAGCGAACGTAGATGATGACGCTCACCGCCGCGATCCAGAGCAGGATGTTGAGCGCCAGCGGCGCATCGCTCACGAGCGACCTCGATGGACGCCCGCCCTCTCCCTCAGCGAACATCAGGTAGAGATAGCGCATCACGCCGTACACGACAAAGGGTACGGTGTAGACCAGATTCGCGCTTCCGACCTTCTCAACTGTTCCAGGCCAGATCGTGTATATCGCGTAGGAGACGACCGTCGACGCCGTGACGACCGCAAGGAGTGAGTCGATGAGGGGTGGAACGTAGAACGAGAGAGTGGAGCGATGCCCGTCGGCCGCCGTGCCGAGCACGATCACCTCATGGCGGCGCTTGCCGAGACCGAGGAAGAGTGCGAGGAAGAACGTGCAAACCAGAAGCCAGGGTGATATCTCGGTATCGGGAGCCACGTGCCGCAGCACCTCGACGCTCGCGACCGCGCGGAGGACGAATCCGAGCGCGATCGCCATGACATCGAGTATGACCATCTTCCGAAGAGCCAGACTGTAGAGCACGTTCAGCAAGAGGTAGCTGGATGCCACGTATCCGAAGCCGGCGCCCAGGCGAAAGGCGAGATAGAGGGCGCCCACCGAGAGCACCGCGGCGCTCACCGCCGCGGCGGCAACAGGCAGTTCCCCACATGCCAGCGGCCTCGTACGCTTCAGAGGGTGCTGCCTGTCACTACGGACGTCGACCAGGTCGTTCGTCAGATAGATCGCTCCCGAGAGAGCACAGAAGATCAGGAACCCGGAAACGGCGAGTCCGATCAGACGAGGATCTCCCAATCCACCGGCGAAAACGAGACCCGCGAACAGGACCAGGTTCTTCGTCCACTGCTCGGGACGCATCGTCCGGATGAGAGCCCAGGTGCTTCTCACGACAAGCCTCCCTGCTCGCGCTCGCGCTCGTGCTGGTCCAGGAAGTCGCGCACCTTCGTGACGATGAGGTCGACCGCCACCACATTGAGCCCGCCCTCCGGGATGATGACGTCGGCGTACCTCTTGCTCGGCTCGACGAACTGCAGATGCATCGGCCTCACCGTCTTCAGGTACTGCTCGATGACCTGGTCGACCTTGTACCGCCGGCCGGTGGGCGGATCGAGGATGTT
>CAZLTC010000102.1:0-5229 GCA_964562405.1 uncultured bacterium
ACGTGCGGAGCGGCTCAACCAGCTGCCTCCGTATCTTTTTGTCGAGATGGACCGGGCCAAGAGGGAGCTTCGGGCGTCGGGGGCCGACCTTGTGGACCTGGGGATAGGCGACCCCGACCTCCCGACGTTCCCGGAGATCGTCGAGGCGCTCAGAGAGGCCGCGCTCGACCCCGCGACGCACCGCTATCCTTCGCAGCGCGGCGACATCGGGCTCAAGCGCGAGATCGCCTCATGGTTCGGCGCGCGCTACGGAGTGGAACTCGACCCCGAGCGCGAGGTCCTTGTGCTCATCGGGACCAAGGAAGGGTTGGGACATCTGCCGACCGCCATCCTGAATCCGGGGCGCTCGGCACTCGTTCCGGACCCCGGCTACCCGGTCTACCAGGCAGCCTCGTGGCTCGCTGGCGGGGAGGTGGCGCACTTGAAGCTCGAGCCCGAGCTCGGGTTCAGGCCCGACCTGGAGCGCGTGTCGAGGCGCGCACTCGAGGACGCACAGCTTCTGTTCCTTAACTACCCGAACAACCCGACCGGCGCACCGGCCGACCCCGACCTCTTCCAGCTGGCCGTCAATCTCGCCAGAGAGCACGACCTCGTCGTCGTCAACGATGCCGCGTACGCGGAGATCGTCTTCGATGACCCGCACGTGTCGATACTTCAGTCGGGCGGCGCCATGGACACCGCTGTCGAGTTCCACTCGTTCTCGAAGACCTACAACATGACCGGCTGGCGGATAGGGTTCGCGGTCGGGAACGCCGACATACTGGACGCCCTCGCACAAGTGAAGGACAACATCGACTCGTGTGTGTTCACGGCCATCCAGAGGGCCGCGCAGGCCGCCCTCCGGCTCCCCGACGAGAGGGTGCGCGAGCAGCTTGAAGTATACAGACGCAGGCGCGAGGCGTTGGTCGACGGTCTCCGGAAGGTGGGCTGGCAGGTGCCGAGGCCGCACGCCACGTTCTACGTCTGGGCGCGTGTGCCCGAGGGTGGCGGCGACTCGAGCGGCTTTGCGCGCAAGGCGCTGCGGGAGGCGCACGTCGCGATAACGCCGGGCGTCGGGTTCGGACCCTCGGGGGAGGGGTACGTCCGCATGGCGCTCACCGCGCCGGAGGACCGCATAGTCGAGGCGGTTGCCAGGATGTCCCGAATCCTGTAGGGTCTTGTGGGAGGTGCGAACATGACTCAATACAGGATATCGCTCGAGAACATACGGTTGTACGGGTACCACGGAGCATCCGAGAACGAGCGCGAGCTTGGCCAGAGGTTCGAGATCGACGTGGAACTGGAGGCCGACCTCAGCGAGGCCGTGCGTTCCGACAGCATGACGCGCACGGTGAACTACGAGAAGGTCTACAGGCTGGTCGAGCGGGAGGTCGTGGGAAAGAAGTACCACCTGCTCGAGACGATGGCCGACAAGATCGCACGGGACATCCTCGATCAGTTCGACGTGACCGAGGTGCTGGTGCGGGTCCGCAAGCCCAGCGTCCCGATCGCCGGCTCGATAGACCACGTAGAGGTCGAGGTCATTCACTCGAGGTAGGGCGCCGTCCCACCGACGGGGAGCGTGCGGCCGGCCGCGGAGGCAGCGCGGAGATGACGAGGGCATGGGTCGGCATCGGCTCGAACGAGGGAGACCGGCTTGGGTTCGTCAAGCGAGGCCTGGGCCTGCTGATTGCCGATCCGGACATCGAGCTGGCCGCGGTCTCGTCGCTCTACGACACGGAGCCCTTCGGGGTTTTGGAGCAGCCGCGCTTTCTCAATCTCGTGGTGGGCTTCGACACAACGCTCGGGACCGAGGCGTTCATGCACAGGCTGGCGGCCGTGGAGGATCGCTGCGGGCGCATTCGCAGGGAGCCGTGGGGTCCGAGGACGCTCGATCTGGATCTCCTGATGTTCGGCGACGCGGTCGTCGACACGGAAGTCCTCACGCTGCCGCACCCGGGCATGGAGCAGAGGGCGTTCGTTCTGGTGCCGTTCGCGGAGATTGGCCCGGACGTAGAGGTCCCGGGCACCGGACTCAAGGTCTCGAAGATGCTCGAAGCGCTCGGGGACGTGAGCGGGATCGTGAAGAGGATAGGGGACGCGCCGAGGCCGGCGTCTGACGCCTAGACGGAGGAACGACTTGGCGGCGAAGAACTACGTTGCCATCGAGGGGGTGATCGGCGTCGGGAAGACGACGCTGGCATCTCTGCTCGCCAAGAAGTGGAGCGCCCACCTCAAGCTGGAGGTGGTCGAGGAGAACCCGTTCCTCGCGCAGTTCTACGCCGACATGCGTGGATACGCATTCCAGACGCAGCTCTTCTTCCTCCTGTCGCGGCACAAGCAGCAGAGCGAGCTCAAGCAGTACGACCTGTTCATGGAGCGGGTCGTCTCGGACTACCTGTTCGCAAAAGACCGGATCTTCGCGAACATCACGCTCGACGACAACGAACTGGCGCTCTACAAGCGGCTTGCGGACCTGCTTGAGCGGGATGTGCCCAAGCCGGACATCGTCGTCTACCTGCAGGCGTCGGTCGATGCCCTGATGGAGCGCATACGCAAGCGCGGGCGGGAGTTCGAGCGCGACATGTCCCGCGACTACATTGAGACCCTGAGCGAGGCGTACAATTACTTCTTCTTCCACTACTCCGAGACGCCGCTCATCGTCGTGAACACGAGCGACCTCAATTTCGTCGAGAACACGGCCGACCTTGAGGAACTCGCGAGAGAGATCGAGGAACACGACAAGGGCACGACCTACTACGTTCCGCTCGGCACGAGGTCGTGACGCCCGCCGCGGTCGCAATGCGTCGCATCGGCCGCGACGCTCCGCCACTGGATCACCTATGACACGCAAGCAGGTCACGGCGCCGTCGGTGACGGCGATGAAGGGCACGGGCGACAGGATCGCGGTCCTGACGGCGTACGACTACATGACCGCGAGGCTCCTGGACGAGGCCGGCGTCGACATCATCCTCGTGGGGGACTCGGCGGCCATGGTCGTCCTCGGCTACGAGAATACGCTGCCCGTGTCGCTCGAGGCGATGCTCGTTCTGACCGGGGCCGTGACGCGTGCGCGCACGAGGGCACTCGTCGTCGGCGACATGCCGTTCATGTCGTATCAGGCCTCGATCTCGGACGCCGTCAGGAACGCGGGCAGGATGGTCAAGGAGGGCGGCGCGTCCGCGGTGAAGCTCGAGGGCGGCCGCAAGGTCACGCCCAAGATCGAGGCGGTGCTCGAGGCCGGGATCCCGGTCATGGGGCACATAGGGCTCACGCCCCAGTCGATCCACGAACTGGGCGGGTACCGCGTTCAGGGGAAGGACGAGCGCACGAGAGAACGCCTGCTCGAGGACGCTCGGGCGATCGCGGCGGCGGGGTGCTTCTCAATAGTGCTGGAAGCGATGCCCGCGGACCTGGCGCGCGAGATCACCGAGGCAGTACCGGTGCCCACGATAGGGATAGGCGCGGGGCCTCACTGCGATGGCCAGGTTCTCGTGATCAACGACATCATCGGTATGGTCGAGGGCAAGGTTCCGAAGTTCGTGAGGTCGTACGGCGACGCGCGAGCCGTCGTCTCCGACGCCGCGAGGCGTTTCGTCGAGGACGTTCGCGCGGGCCGCTACCCCGACGAAAGCGAGAGTTACTGAGCTTGGAGACGATCCGGACCGTCGACGAGATGAAGGCCACCTCGGCGGCCCTCCGCGCATCGGGGGCCGTCGTCGGTTTCGTGCCCACGATGGGCTACCTGCACGAGGGACACCTGAGCCTCATCAGGCGGGCTCGCGAGCTGTCGGACCACGTCGTGGTCAGCATCTTCGTGAACCCGACGCAGTTCGGGCCTTCGGAGGACCTCGACAAGTACCCTCGTGACCTTGAACGTGACACCCGGCTCTCGCGGGATGCCGGCTGCGACACCCTCTTCGTACCCTCGGTCGAGGATGTCTATCCCGAGGGCCACGCAACGGTAGTGCACGTCGAGAGGCTGACGGATAGGCTCTGCGGTGCGTTCAGGCGTGGGCACTTCGACGGGGTGTGCACCGTGGTCGCCAAGCTCTTCAACATCGTGCGTCCGACCCTCGCGGTGTTCGGGCAGAAGGACGGCCAGCAGGCGGCGGTCATCGAGCGCATGGTGGCCGACCTCAACATGGACGTTCGCATAGAGCTCTGCCCCACGGTGAGGGAGGCCGACGGCCTTGCGATGAGCTCGAGGAACAAGTACCTCTCACCGGCGGAGCGGGCGGACGCCGTCTCGTTGAGCGACGCGCTGCGCGGGGCCGCCGAGCGGTACGAGTCGGGGGAGACCGACGCGGCGGCCATCCTAGAGGAGGTTCGATCAGCGATCGACGGACGGCCGAACGCCAGCGTGCAGTACGTGGCCGCCGTCGACAGAGCATCGCTCGAGGACGTGACCGTCCTGCGCGCGGGCACGATGATCGCCGTGGCAGCGTTCGTGGGCAGGACGAGACTCATCGACAACGTCGTGTTGGACTGACGCTCCGCACCTGTCCATGACCCGGGCCGGCCCGCGCCGGGTGAATCCGGCAGCATACGCCTTGAGGCAGAGAGGACGCGATGGAGAGGCTCTGGGCGCCCTGGAGAATGGAGTATCTCATGTCGGAGAAACCCGACGGCTGCATCTTCTGCGACAAGGCGGGCGAGGCGGATGACCGAAGGAACCTTATCCTGTTTCGAAGCGAGCACTCGTTCGTGCTGATGAACGCCTACCCGTACAACAACGGGCACGTCATGGTGGCGCCGCTCAGACACGTTGCCAGCTTCCGAGACCTCACGCCGGAAGAGCGTTGTGACCTCATGGAGACCCTGACACGGACCGAGGGAATACTACAGCGCGCTTTCGCGCCGCAGGGCATGAACATCGGCGCCAATCTGGGCGCGTGCGCGGGCGCGGGTGTCCCCGGCCACGTCCACGTCCACATACTACCGCGCTGGGAAGGCGACACGAACTTCATGCCCGTGCTCGGCGATACCAGGGTGATTCCCGAGCTGCTGGTCCAGACGTACGAGAAGCTGCTGCAGCACGTCGACGAACCGTAGGGGCAGTCCAGGGGGCCTCGACGCGGAACGAGAAGTCGGTCAGCGAAGCAACGGCCGACACGGAGCTGACACGAGAGATGGCGACCAGAAAGCGCAAGAAGTCCGGGCGAAAGAGGAAGGCGAAGCGGCGCAGCAGGGGTGCCGTGGGCTACACCGTGCTCGCGGTCGTGCTGCTCGCGGCGGTCGTCTTTCTGG
>CAZLTC010000103.1:0-4882 GCA_964562405.1 uncultured bacterium
ATCGAATCGATGGTCAGCGGGTTCTCGCATGGGGAGTGGTCGTACTCGTCTCCGACGTCCTCCGAGTCCTCCAGCATGTTCAGGCCCTCGAAGATCCGCCCGCTCGCCTTGTCGAGCAGGTCGAACGTCCCGTTCGGGTGAAGGACGACGCGAACGAGGGCGTTTTCGATCACACCGTCGGGCGACGCGGACGCACCGCCGGGCGACGCGAACACCGCGGCGGGCGCTCCCGTTGCCGGTCCCGGCCCCTCGACCAGACGAAAGACCGCGTGGCCGACCGGCGGAAGGTCTCGGGCGATGAACCGGATGCGCAGGAAGCAGTCGGTGAGCCCTGGGTCGCCCCGTCGTCTCCTCATCCGCGCGCCGAAATCGGTGAGGTAGGACTCGAAGAGCTCGCGCTGCCTCTCCGATCGGGTCTCCGTGCGATAGTCGATGCCCCAGAACCGTTCGACGTAGGTCTCGCTCAGGACCTCGAACGGCACGGGCGCACCCTTTTCGTCCAGCAGGAGCATCCCGTCGAGTTCAGGAGCTGGAGGAACGATGACCACCAGCCGGTCTACCAACGCGTCGCGCCGGAACGGGAGCGTGTTGGCCACGCATATGGCCGTGTCCCGGTCGCCCGACTCCTCAGGTGCGAACATCGGCGTGGTCAACTCCAGGGTGTTCCTCACCAGACGGTCGGCGGTCTCCACCACACCCTCGAATCGCGACTCCATCTGCCGGTGCACCTCGTCGATGCTGCACCCGCATATCGAGTCGTGCGGGTGGTTCTTCATGAGCAGCTTCCAGGCGTACTCCAGGAACCCGTGCGGGTACTCGCGGCCCAGCGAGAAGTGCGCGTACGACGCGAGCGGCTCGAGGACGTCCGCGAGCGCGGTCTGCGCCTCGTCGTTGGCCTGTTTGACGGGCATCCTGGCGGACCAGACACCCGACAGGATGTGGTAGTAGCGTCCACCGAGCAGCTCACCCTCGAACGACTTCAGTCTGGGAGCCTCGGCACGCACGGCGGCGATGTACGCGGCCAGACTCTCGTGCCTGAATGCGGTGTCAGGGAAGGCCTTCCCGAGCGCGCGCATGATGGAATCGAGTTCCTTCTGCGGCGGGAGGTGGTCCGAGCCGTTCATGAGCAGCGCGGCGTCGGCGTTCGAGCACTCCCGTTGCCGCTCGAACAGGGCGCGGACCTTCTCGACGGCCAGGTCGGCGTGGACGCGCCGCAGCGTGTGGGCGTGCCACAGCTCAGCGTGTCCCAGCGCGGCCGCGTTGCCGTACCCGCCGCACTGGTTGACCGCGAGGACCTCGCTTCCGTCCGGCGCCCGCCACACGTACTCGCTGCCCAGCTCGTCGATCTCGTCGCCGTTGCCGCGCGTGTAGACGAACGAATCTATGCCGGAGCGTCGGAGGATCTGCGGCATCTGCGCTATGTGCCCGAACGAGTCGGGCATGTAGCCGACCTTCTGCACGGCGCCGAGGGTCGATCCCACCGACCGCCCGATGAGCAGGTTTCTGACCGTGGCCTCCGCGCTCACCAGGAACTCGTCCGGGAGCACGTACCAGGGCCCGATGGAGAGCGACCCGTCGGCCACGCGCCCGGCGAGCCTGTCCACCTGTTCCGGGGCTATCTCGAGAAAGTCCTCGATGACTACCGTCTGACCGTCGAGGAGGAAGTGTCTGAAGGCTGATCCGCGGTCCAGCTCGTCGAGGACGCGCTCCATCGTCTCCACAAGATGCACGCGGAACTGGTGGAAGGTGAGGTACCACTCCCGGTCCCAGTGCGTATGCGACACGACGAACGCGTTTCGTGGAGCGGGTCGTGTGTCGTGCGAGGGCGTCTCCGCCATGTCACCTCCAGCCGTCGATTACCGCGCCCTGGTCCTCGCAGGCGGCGACAAGCTCGCCCACCGTCGAGTTGGCGCCGCACACGCACGTGTCCGCCGCCCCGTAGTAGAGCGTCACCGGGCTCTCCATGGTCGCGAACCCGTCGCTGTCGTACTCGTCGACGATGAGGCCCGTGGGAAAGACCACGTTCGGGACCTGACCGACCATCTCCCAGGGGTCACGCGGCTCCAGGATGTTGTTCCTCGTCCTGGCAAGAACGACTGACGGGTCGGCGAGGTCGAGCAGTAGCGCTCCGGTCTGGTAGATGTTGGACGAGGCGAAGTGCGTCGCGACGCCGTGGTAGAGCAGGAGCCATCCCGCCCTCGTCTTGACGGGCGGCGGCCCGGGGCCGACGAGCTCGTCCCAGTAGTGGGCTCTCCCGGAGATGACCCGCCTCACTGGGTCCCACTTGATGAGGTCATCGGACTCGGAGAGCCATATTTCGTCGCCGGTGGTACCTCCCTCCGGGAGCCTGACCTTGTTCGGCCTGTCGAGCCTGAGATGCTTGCCGCCGATGCGTTCCGGGAAGAGCACGCCGTTTCGCATGTCATCCTTGGTCGCAAGTCCCAGGAAGTCGAACGTCACGAAGTCGGACGTCTGTGCGGTCCCAAGCCGACACCCGAAGTCGGTGTCCATCGCGAACATGACGAAGTGGTCGGAGCCGATCCGCGTGATGCGAGGGTCGTACACGTGGTAGACGGCGCCCATGACGCGCGACAGCCCCTTGAACTCGACGACGCGCGGCCAGACCTCGAACGCCCTCCCGTCCGCGCTCTCCGCCATCATGAGGCGCGTCTCCCTGCCTCGCGTCTGGACGCGCAGCATGAGGAGATGGCGGCCCTTGTACGCCACGGCTCCGGGGTTGAAGACGGAGCTCACGTCCGCAAGCTCCGGCGACACCGCCGGAATGTCCTCCCTCGTTATGATCGGATTCGCCTCGTGACGCCTGAACACCATCACTCGCTCCTCCATCCGACAAGGTACGCCGAGAGCCTCCAGTAGCCGTAGTGCTCACCGACCTTCGGACGCACGTTCTCGACGTTGAACGAAACCGTGTGTGTCCCCGGGGCGAGGTGGTCGGTGAGGTCAAAGCGCACCGGCGTGACCTGGTCGCCTGGACACCATCCGCTGCGGCTGTAGTCAGACGACCACCATCCATCGGACCACCTCCGCGTGTAGGGATTGACGTCCCGGAACCGGCGGCAGTCGTCACGCCAGGGCCGGAAGCGCTCGACTACCACCCCGTCGACCGAGATCACGTTATCCTTGCTCACGAACTCGTCGTCGTCGCGCCCGTCGGTGCAGTGTCCGGACGTCAGATAGCAGAGCACGACACGCGACACTCCGTCCGGTATCTTCACCTCGGCCGCGTAGCCCTTCTCACCAAGGCTCTCCGCGGTCGCGTCCTGCTCGAACAGGACGGGCAGGACCCAGTCGGCCACCCTGGGCGACGAGTTCGTGTCCATGAGCTCCCATTCCTCCGCCGGGCGGAATTCCAGTTCGAAGCTCAGCTTCCAGGCGGGGGAGAGCCACGTGTCGACGAAGCCCCTGAACGCGCACGTGCCGTTGAGTGCCGGCGCCAGCTGCGTGACGTCGGCCTCGTGCTCGGTAGCGCCCCCGTAGGCCGTCACGAACTTCAGAAGCTCGATGTCGGGGGAACCCGGGATGCTCAGCCTGACGCTGCCGGCCCTGTCCCAGGGGTCACACACCGAGACCTCGTCCTTCGGCACGGGCTCGGTCCTGACGCGCGCAATGATCAGGTGCGGATACGGGGGAGGAGCGAGGTTCAGGGTCCGCACGATGACGCGGCCATTCTCCTCGAGCGAGACACCGCCCGACGGCTCGGACGTGGTACCGTCGGGAGAGAATTCCACCGGCTCGGCCTCGAACACGCGGACGACCACCGGGGCCACCTCTCCGATGACGGCGCCCTCCCGGGCACGATCCGCTTCCGGCGCGAGGTCGCCGTCGGCGGCCAGGGCGCCTTCGACCAGCATCCACGAAGCACACAAAGTCAGAGCAAGGACCGCCATAGCTCGCGTCTTCGTCATTGCCCTCTAATCCTCCCTCGAGACCATGCCGTCGTCCGCCTCGTCGCGACTCATCGTCCGCAGCCTGCGGAACATCGTCCGGATGTCGCGGAAGCCTCCGATCGCGAACCAGATTATGACGAACACCGAGTAGACGACCTGGGTGTAGAAGTAGAAGCGCCAGAACTTGACCCACGCCTCGTCCGGCACGTCGTGGTGCAGATTGTAGACGGTGCCCGCTATGAAAATGATGAACCAGACGCCGATGTGGATGTACGTGGCGATGTAGATGATGCGGTCGGCCCGGCTGAACTCCCTGCCGATCCCCAGCATCCGCAGACCACGCGACGGGACCGCCTCCATGATCTGCGTCTCGTGCGCCGCGTCGTGCTCACCGCGGTGCAGAAGTTTGTCGAGGTCCGCCACGCTTCGGGGACCGAGCAGCGACACCAGGACGTAGAGCAGGCTCGACGCCCCCATCGCGATGGCCCAGTACTGCTGGCCGTTGACGTTGTAGAGGAACTGGCGGGCCAGCCAGACGGTCCTGGCCGCGCCCGCGAGCGTAGCCGGGGCCGAGTAGAAGAACTCGGCCGGCGTCTGGTGGATGAGGATGCCGCTCACCGCGATCGTCGAGCCCGTGATGAGGGCCGTCCACGCGGCTGGCGCCGTCCCCCTCTTCCAGTAGAGCCCACCGATGATCACGGCGCCGGAGCCTCCCGCGAAGATCGCGCCGGTGATGGCGAAGAACAGGAAGATGTGCTGGCTCTGCCTGAAAAGCAGGCTGAAGAAGAAGATGAAGATCGCGACGCCGAGAATGGACAGGCGCAGAAGCAGCAGGTGCTGACGCTGCGTGAAGCGCTTCTTGCGGAACGGCATCACGACGTCCTGTATGAAGATGCTGCCCCAGGAGTGCAGGTACGTGTCGTGTGTACTGATGAACGCCGCCAGCATCACCGCTGCGAACGCGCCGAAGAGCC
>CAZLTC010000104.1:0-4787 GCA_964562405.1 uncultured bacterium
GCTCGTGAACACGTCAAGGTTCTAGAACGCACCGAGCCCGGTCCATGCGGACCGGGCTCAGTCTTGCTGGTTCCCCATGGTGGACGGCATTCGAACTCGGCGCCGGGGCCGGCTACTTCTCCGCATATCCGATCGTCTGTCCGAACAGCGCGCGCTTGTTCGGCCCCAGACTAAGTCTCTTCTTGACCCCGGCCCTGTCGCAGTTGTGAAACCACGAAGCCAGCCCCAGAGCGGAGCACGCGAGATAGACATTCTGCGCGATCAGGCCCGTGTCCACGAAGTAGTAGGACTTCTGCGTCTCCGGCCTGTGCAGTCCCGGTTCCTGAAAGGGCGCGTTCGCGAGCTTCTCGAGGTCGACAACATAGATCAGACGGGCAGGCGCGCCCGCGCCTTCTCCTTGACCCGGACCTATCGCCATAGCGCGGAGATCCCCTGACGCCACCGGCGCCAGCGTGTGAGAGTCGGGCTCGTACAGGTAGGTCCCCTCTTCCATTGCTACGTAGACGCTTATCTCCTGCGCGTTGCTGGCGGACCCGGACGTTCTGCCCGGGCCTCCGAACGGTTCTCTCTTGCGGTTCACTCCCTGCGCCGCCCAGAGGACGTCCGACAAGAGCTGCAGCGGCATTGCCTTGTCACTTATGGTCCTGGTGGTCCCTCTCGCTTTCAGAGTCTCGAAGACCGTCGCGGACCTCTCAAAGACCGGTCTCGGCAGCTTGATCGCCTTCAGATCCCCTGTCTTGCCACGTTCCATAGAGTGCCCCCAGAACCTCAGCGCTTCAGCAGTCGAACTTCCGATTCCCCGCGGGGCTCTGACATGACGCTCGCGCCTTCGCCGTAGAATACGGTATCGGCGTCTTTCTCAAGCCCCTTCATGATCGTCGGTACGTACTCGGAAACACCGACTCCTCTGTACTTGAGATGCGCTCTCTCGCGGCCTTCCTTGTTCAGATTCGTGTCGACCATGGGCGGAACGACCTCAACCACCCTCACTGCCGTGTCCCTGAGCTGTTCCCGAAGCACGAGAGAGAACGTATGAACGGCCGCCTTCGTCGCGCTGTAGACGGGCGTGCTCCGCATCGGCATGAAGCCGAGGCCAGAACTCACGTTGACGATCGCGGCAGACGGCCGTTTCAGGAGGTGACCGATGAACAGGGCAGTCAGTTCTACGGTGCCGACCAGGTTGATGGCGATCTCGTCCTCGCCCGACTTGAGCTCTTCGTATCCCTTCGTCAGATCGATGTACCTTTGTATCCCCGCGTTGTTGACCAGGATGTCGAGGTCGGGAAAGCGCCGAAGCACATCGGCCGCGAGCTTCTCCCTCTCACGTGAATCCCCTACATCGCAAGGGAGCGCGGCCACGCCGGGGAGTTCCTTCTCGACCTTCGACAACTCTTTCCTGTCTCGCCCGCACATGATGACCTGGTTGTTCAACTTGTGCAGGGCCGTCGCGATACCACGGCCGATGCCGCTCGTACCACCCGTCACGAGAGCCGTTCTTCCGGAGAGCTTCATACTTCCTCCTCACAGCAGGCAACGCTGAAGTCCACATCCTCCCGAATGCCGGACAAGCACATCGCGCCCACACGGCGATTAGATGCGGCGGTCGGCCGTTTAGTGCGTCCGGAATGCTCTCGCGCAGGTCGCGAAGGCGGGCCCAGACCGAGGTCTGGTTCCGGATCCGGCACGTCGCCCTGGACGGCGGAGAAGGTGCGAGCAGCGTTAGCTACTGCGATCAGACGGTATGGGTCGCGCTCGGACCAAAGTGGGCGTTCAGGAAAGGCAAATTGGGTGCCCTTACGCGACGGGTCGCGGCTGACCAGGTTGGGCATGCTGCGTCTGGCCCCGAGATCCAGCGCCACATCCTGTCCATGCCCGATGCGCTCCGCCAGACCGTAATCAGCGAGCAGGCATTGCGGCCCATTGCGCAGATCGAGGATCCAAGGCATGAGCCTGTGGAGCTGCGCGGTCCATCTCCAGATGACTCGCCATTCACCTACTGGATGGCACGGGGTCTGGGAACGCGGGGTCCCCTCGTGTTCGCACTTGCCAATCAATCCACCTCTATGATATAGTGGCAATAGATAACTACTCGCCCGGGGATGCCCCGGGCGCGGCGTTCGCAAGGGAAGTGCTCGTTCCGACAGCACCCGATCACGAAAGGAGGTGGCGGGCCGCCGGTATCGAGAGCGATTCAAGTCAACCGTCCGGATACTCGTCCGCGAGATAGGCGGCGCGGGAACCGGGCCAACCCGAACGAGGGAGTTCAGCGATGAAGTACATTGCGATTCTTGCCATCTGCCTCGTGCTGGCGGTGTCTCCTGCCTTCGCCGCGAAGCAGGCACCAGCCGACAAGTACAGCGCCGAGCCGACGTCCATCACTATCTCGAACCGCGACTACGACGAGGGCTTCGAGACGAGCGTCCCGCCGGCCGGATGGACCACCGTGATCACCAATACGGGCTACACCTGGGAGCAGAGCACCAGCTCCTACGAGGGCTCCTACAGCGCGTGCGTCTACTACGACTACGTCCAGGACGAGTGGATGTTCTTCGACTACGCGATCGTCGCCGGTGAGGACCACCTCAACTTCGCCGCAATGGCGAGCTACTACTGGGCCGTCGACCCGTACCAGAACTACAACATCTTGGTGACGGTGAACGGCACGACCGTGTGGGACTTCCTCACAGACCACGCCAGTGATGTCAGCTTCGAGTGGAGCGTCTACGACATCGATCTCTCGGACTACGATGGACAGACCGTGACCATCGGGTTCGGCTATGTCGGCGACGACGGTGCTCAGGGCTGCTTCGACCGCGTCGGGATCAATGACGGCTACACCCCTCCCCCGCCGCCCGAGAACGATACGTGTGCGGACGCGCTTCCGCTTCCCAGCGGCGACTTCCTGCTTGAGACCGACACCAGCGCTGCGGCCAACGATTACGATCCGGGTTCCGGGGGCTGCACGGGCTACGCCGCCACCGGCCCAGACCTCGTCTGGTACGCCGTGCTTGAGGTCGGTCAGACGCTGACGGTCCTCATGAACGCCAACTACGACGACTCGATCTACCTCATCACCGACTGCGGTGACCCCGTGGCCTCGTGCGTCGCGGGCGAGGACCTCTATCCGTCCGGCTCGAGCTTCACGTACACGGCCACCGAGGCCGGAACGTACTACCTCATCGTGGACGGCTACGGCAGCGGCGCCGGCACGGCGACGATCAGCGGCACGAACGAGGGCAATGTGACCGCGGTCGATAACACCAGCTGGACCTGCATCAAGTCGCTCTACCGGTAGCTTCTGGCGACGTTCAAGGATGTGCGAAGGGGCGGGATTTCTCCCGCCCCTTCTCTTTGGGTGCCCATGTGGCCGGCTGCTGGACGCGCCCCCAAACGGGAGGCCCGGCTCCGCGTGCTACACGTCGCAGAAGACGGCCAGCGCCGCCCACTTGGCAACACCTACCGCGAAAAGACCGTCGGGGTAACGCTTAGTCTAGAGGCCGCGTTCAACAAAGGCAACTCGGGCACTCTGACCCGGCGGGTGGCAGCTGAATGGATCGTCAGCACCGTGCCAGATATTCCAGACAGGTCCCGGCAGTCGAAAAACGCCAGCACACATGGCGGGTGAGCTCCTCCGGACAGCCCTGGCCGGAGCGGTAACTCCTCGCTCCTAGAACCAGGCAATGCACTCAACTCCAACTCACTTCGTCGAAACGCTCGTCCTCCTCCAGTCGGCCGAGCATGGACATGTCGAGATCGCCTTCCCGAGTGCGCAACACTATCTCAGCCTGGCAGCTGTTTGCCTTCGGCCGGCGAACCACTCCCCGGTGCTTGATATGTGCACCTTCCTGTGTGAGCTGATCCGTGACGCCATCAATCACACCAAGATTACCCGTCCACTTGAGCCGCAGAGTGTAATAGTGATCGCCCTTGATCGGAATGCGATGGAGCAAGAACAGGGTCAGTAACACCAGTATCGTCAGGGCACTCGCTATGGTGTACTCACCGAGTCCAACGGCCACACCAATGGCCGACACAACCCAAATGGTTGCGGCCGTAGTCAGGCCGCGTATGAAGTCCTTGCTCTTCATGATCGTCCCTGCACCCAGGAAACCGATGCCTGTGATCACGCCTGCGGCTGCGCGCGCCGGGTCCATTCGGATCGCATCTGCGGCGTTTGCGCTGAATTCCAGTGAGAGCTTCTGGAAGACGACGATAACCGTGGCTGAACCAAGACACACCAGGATATTCGTCCGCAGGCCCGCCGCTCGCCCCCTGGTCTGACGCTCCATGCCTACAACACCCCCCAGCGCCATGGCGACCAGCAGTCGTGCCACGAAGGCCCAGTTCTGACTTATCGAGTCGAGCAGTTGGTGCATCGGGACCTCCGAATCCTCAGCATGCGTCCGCGGCCAGGAACAACTCGCCTGAGGCGCTGTCCCAGATCCATCGCGGGCTCCACGTGGTGGACGGTATTCGAACTGCGACCTCAGCGAAGCAGGCTCCCGGGAGAGACCGGGAGCCTGGATTCGGTGCCAGACTTCTTGTGACTACTTGAGGACCGTCATCTTGAGCGTTCTCTCGTAGCTCGGAGCCGCCAGACGGTAGTAGTAGACGCCCGAAGCTACCCGCTCACCAGTCCCGCCGTGCCCGTCCCTGACCTGTCCCCATGTACTGTACCACTTCCAGAGATAGGATGCCACGCCTGGGCTCTTGCCCCCAACCCTGGTCCAGACCTAGCCACGTCGTCGAGCTACTGGCACGTCACCCGGGCGACCTCGGCTCGCCTA
>CAZLTC010000105.1:0-4574 GCA_964562405.1 uncultured bacterium
GCACCACGAAGCCCATGAACGTGCGCGGGTCGTCGACCGGGACCGGCCGCGCGCCCGTCATTCCTACGGTCGGATCCGCGAAAGGGGCCAACAGCCTCTCCACGCAGTCGGGCGCGGGCAGCGTGTCGCCGCTCTCCAGTATGAACACGTCTCCGACCGCCTGGCCTAGATACAGGTTGATCGCGGAGGCCTTTCCCTGTCGCGACTCCTGCCGCACGAGCCGCACGCGCGGGTCCCGGTTCGACCACTCCAGCGCGATCTCGTCGGTCCTGTCGGTCGAGCCGCTGGACACGACGACGACCTCGCCTATGACCGCCTCCGAGAGGCGTTGCGTCGTCAGCGCCTCCAGGAGCCTTCCGATGTTGCGCTCCTCGTTGTATGCCATGACGCCTACGCTGGCTCTCAACATGGATCCTCCGTGCGGCCGGATTGACGCGCTCCGCCGGCTCACGTTCCGTGCGTCAGTCGCTCTGCCAGGAACGCGGGCAGGCCCGCCTGCACGATCTTGCGCCCGGTCCTCTCGGTGTCGTACTCGACGCGGATGATGTCGACCCTGAGCTCGTCGCGGTCGACGACCGCGTAGGCGGCCCTGGGGTCGCCGTCACGGGGCTGGCCGACGCTCCCCGCGTTGACGATGTACCGCTTGTCCGACTCCATCACAAGCACATCGCCGACCAGCTCGGCCGCCTTCGTTCCGTCCCACTCGAAGAACCCCGGCTCGTGCGAGTGACCTATCAGACACAGCGTCTCATCGAAGCCGCCGAACTGGGCGGTCGCATCGTGCTCGTCCATCACGTACGCCCAGGAGGCCGGGTTCCTGGGCGAGGCGTGTGCCAGGAGCGCTCCCTCGTGCACGAGGGAGAGAGGGAGTGAGCTCAGGAAGTCGATCTCCTCGGCATCGAGTTCCTCCCGCGTCCAGCGGATGGCGTCCTCGGCCCACTCGTTGAAGCGTGCCTCGGCCCCCTCCGTGAAGACGGCCCGGTCGTGGTTGCCTAGGACGCTCACGGCCGCGAGCTCTCTGACCGCGGCGACCGCAGCCTGAGGCTCCGGTCCGTATCCGACCGTGTCTCCCAGGCAGACTACGGTCTCAACCCCGGTGGCCGTGATCGAGTCCGCGACGGCCTTGAGGGCTTCCATGTTCGCGTGTACGTCGCTGATGACTGCGTAGCGCACCCGGTCCTCGCCCGTCTCGGTTGTCTACTGCTCGCCTCGGCAGTCCCTCGCTATCCTGTCGAGGACGCCGTTGACGAATTTCCCACACTCGTCGCTCGAGTACTTCCTCGCGGCGTCGACGGCCTCGTTTATGATCACGCCGACGGGTGTAGCGCTCTCGCGCAGAAGCTCGTAGGTGCCGATCCGGATTATGGTCCTGTCGACGGCGCCCATGCGCGAGATGTCCCAGTGCTCGCTGGCAGCCGAGATGGCGGCGTCGATCAGCGACGCGTTCTCCCTGACGCCGGCGACCAGGGTCTCGGCGAACTCGAGCGCAGAGGGGTTCGCGTCCTCCAGACCCGGGATCGCGGGGTCCTTGAGGCCGGTCACTTCCTCGCGGTAGAGAAGCAGGAGGGCGAGCTCGCGCCCCTCTCTTCTTGCACCCATTTGCCAAGGCTCCAGCCGCTCGGTCAGTCGAGCTTCGAATAGAGGTCGGCCAGCTCGAGGGCCGCCAGCGCGGCGTCCCAGCCGCGGTTTCCAGCCTTGGTGCCGGCGCGTTCGATGGCCTGCTCGAGAGTGTCGGCCGTGACGACGCCGAAGACCGTCGGGACGCCGGTCTGCATGGCGACATTCGCGACGCCCTTTGCGGTCTCCGCCGCGACGATGTCGAAATGGGGCGTGGCGCCCCTTATGACCGCGCCGAGGCATACTACCGCATCGAACTTCCCGGAGTCACCCATTCTTTTGGCGACAGCGGGTATGTCGAAGGCGCCCGGAACCCAAACGATCGACGTGTCGCCGTCGTCGGTGCCGTGCCTTCTCAGGCAGTCCATCGCGCCCTCGAGCAGACGCAGTGATACGAACTCGTTGAACCTCGAGACGACCAGCCCGAACTTGAGCCCCTCGCCGTTCAGCTTGCCCTCAAACACCTTGCTCATCCGATGCCTCCCCGACCTTTCGGGAGCGGCCTTGCCGCTTCCCCGCGTCCGACGCGCACACGTGGTCGCGCTCGAACTCCAAGAGATGTCCCAGCTTCTCCTTCTTCGTGACGAGATAATCCAGGTTGCGCTCACCCGGTTCCATCTGTATCGGCACTCGCTCGACGATCTTGAGGCCGTAGCCTTCCAGACCGACGATCTTCCGCGGGTTGTTGGTGAGCAGCCGTATGCGCCGCACGCCGATGTCGAGGAGTATCTGGGCGCCCAGTCCGTAATCCCTGAGGTCCGCGGGGAATCCGAGTTCCTCGTTGGCCTCCACTGTGTCCCGCCCTCGATCCTGCAGCTCGTAGGCCCTGAGCTTGTTCATGAGGCCGATGCCGCGCCCCTCCTGCCTCATGTAGACGAAGACCCCCTTCCCCTCACGTTCGATCGCGCTGAGAGCCTCCGCCACCTGTTCACCGCAGTCGCACCGACGCGAACCGAAGACGTCTCCCGTCAGACATTCCGAGTGAACCCTGACAAGCACGTCGTCGTCCGGCCCGGGCTCACCCTTGACGAGCGCCACGTGGTGCATGTCGTCGACGTCGTTCTCGTAGAGGAAGAGCCTGAAGTCACCGTACCTTGTTGGCAGGGAAGTCTCGACGACTCTGTGGACAAGCCGCTCGGTCCTCTGTCGGTACTCGATCAGCGCTCGTACGCTCACGATGCGGAGGTCGAAGCGCTCAGCCATCTCGGAAAGCTCGGGCAACCTCGCCATGCTTCCGTCTTCGCCCATGATCTCGCACAGCACGCCGGCCGGTTTCAGGCCGGCCAGCTTCGCCAGGTCGACCGTCGCCTCCGTGTGACCTGCCCTGCGAAGCACGCCGCCCTCGCTGGCCCTGAGCGGGAAGATGTGGCCCGGACGGGCCAGGTCCTCCGGTCGGGTCGCCGGGTCGATCAGCGCCAGGATAGTGGCCGCCCGGTCCTGCGCAGATATGCCCGTCGTCGTGCCGCGGACGGCGTCGACGGAGACCGCAAACGCGGTGCCCATGATCGACGTGTTCCGTCCCACCATGGGCTGTAGCTCGAGTTCGTCGAGGCGCGCTCCCGTCATCGGCGCGCAGATGAGGCCCCGTCCCTCTCGCGAGATGAAGTTGATCGCCGCGGGAGTGACCTTCTCCGCGGCCATGATGAAGTCTCCCTCGTTCTCCCTGGACTCGTCATCGACGACGATCACGATCTTGCCGCTGCGGATGTCGTCCAGCGCTTCTTTGACTGTGCCAAGCGGTCTGGTCATTGTTCGTTGCTCCGTGTGTCCTGCCCCGCGAATCCCAGCTCGGTGAGTCTCTCGATCGTGATGCCGCCTCTCGCAGGCTCCTCGCCCGTGCCGTTCCGCTGAAGCGATTCCTGGTACTTGGCGGCCACGTCTGTCTCGACGTTCACTCTGGTTCCAGGGCGGTAGCGTCCGGCCACGGTCGCTTCAAGCGTCTCCGGTATCAGCGACACGGTCACCCGCGTCCCCTCGACCGCCGCGACGGTGAGACTGGCTCCGTCGATGGCGATCGATCCTCTCTCCGCAACGTGCCGCATGAGCGGTGCCGGCAGCTCGAGGACGACGTCGCGCCCTTCCGTTCCGGTCGCGACCTCCACGACCGTGGCGACGCCGTCGACGTGTCCGGTCACCATGTGACCACCCAGTCGGTCCCCGAGCTTGAGCGCCCTCTCGAGGTTCACCTCGGCACCGCGCGGGCGAGACCCGAGCGTAGTCAGCGACAGCGTGCGCGCCATCACGTCGGCCTCGAAGCCGTCCGCCGACCGGCCGGTGACGGTGAGGCAGACGCCGTCGACTGACACGCTCTCGCCACGCGACAGCTCACCCGCGAACGGGGCCGCGATACGCACTCGGCCCCCCTCACGCGTCCTCCTGAGGGCGACCACTCGTCCCCTCGCCTCTATGAGTCCCGTGAACAAGGTCCCGACCTCCCGTTCTCGCCCGATCCGCCCGGAGCCGGCGGCGCTACGTCGGCTTCGAAGAGAGCATCGCCGCCGACCGACGTCCAGCGGGCATTCGTGAATGAGGCGGGGTCCCACAGGTGGGCGGCGAGCTCCGAGAAGGCCGGCCTGCCCCCGCCCCCGTACAGCACGGGGCTCACGAAGAACGCGACGCGGTCGACGAGCCCCTCGTTGAGGAGAGTCGAGGCGATCGTGGGACCTCCCTCGGCGAGCACGTTCAGTTTGCCCGCCTCCGCGACCCTCTTGAGCACGGCCGCTGCGTCCACACCCGAAGAACCCGTCTCTCCGACCCTCCAGACCTTCACTCCAAGCTCTTCGAGCGCTCCCTGGCGCTCGACGCTTGCCCCAGCTCCACACGCGACGATCGTCTCGATCTCCCTGGCGCTCTCCGCGAGCGCGCACCCGGGTGGGACGCGCAGGTTCGTGTCGAGCACCAGGCGGGACGGCTGTCTCGAGCCTCCTCCGTCTCTCCTGTCGGTCAACCGCGGGTCG
>CAZLTC010000106.1:0-4541 GCA_964562405.1 uncultured bacterium
CGTGGAGAAAGCTCGCGAGGGTATCGCCAGACTGGGCTCCGACGCCGACCGCTACTCCGAGGAGGTCATGAATGAGGTGCGGGCCAAGCTCACCTGATGTCCGCATCCACGAACGGAGGCACGCATGTCAAAGCGAGCGGTCGTCGCGGGGTCACTGGCCCTGCTCGCCGCCGTCGCGGCGCTCTCGACCTCGCTCGGCTGCGCCGGGGCGGGGGCGGGAGCCGGGACGTCCGGCGATGAAACCGCTGCCGACACGCGGCTGGACTCGATCGCTCTGATCGACGTGGCCGTCAGCGCCGGCAGGCTCGACTACTCGACCGGCATGCTCTACAAGGTGTACGCCGTCTACGAGCCCATGAGCCTTCCCGCCGACTACCGGACCGACGTGCCGCTTCGCGGAGCTGCCTCGCTGGTGGCGGAGGTCCATCGAAACTGGAACAGGCTCATGCCCGAACATCGGGCGGAGATCGAGGCGTACATCCAGCCGATCTCCGACCCCGACAAGAACGACACGGGCCTCGACGACGTGACACCGGATCGGCTCGATCATGAGCGAAACCGTATCGACTGATCGGGAGGGCCGGGGCGCTCTGTCCCGCCTCTCCGGAACGCGCTCCGTGTCGGCGACGGCGATCTTCATCGCTCTCGCCGTGGCGCTGGGCTTCCTCCTTGCGCCCGTGCCCAACGTGGAGCTCGTGACGCTGGCCGTCTTCGTGTCGGGCGTGGTCCTGGGGCCCACTCGGGGGGCCCTCGTGGGCGCCGTGGCCATGGCTCTCTACTCCGGGTTCTCCCCGAACGGTTCCGGAGCCGCGATACCTCCGATGTACGCCGCGCAGATCGCCGCGATGGCGGTCTCAGGCTTGGTCGGGGGAGTGACGGCGCACTTCTGGACGTCTCACGCCGCGCGGGCCCCGTGGCGGGCCGCGGCGGTCGGCGGGGCCGTCGGGTTCGTGCTGACGGCCTTCTACCAGTCTCTCGTCATCGTGGGCCTCGCCGCAGCGTCGCCGGAGTTCAACCAGGGTTTCCTCGCGGTGCTCGTGGCGAACGCCTTCTTCTCGATGGTCCACCTCGTGTCAAACGTGATCGTCTTCGCGATCGTGGCGCCCGCGCTGCTCGCCCGGATGGGCAGGGCAGTCCCCTGCTTGCTAGTCGCCGCGGTTGCCTTGTCGCTGGCCGCCGGGTCCGCCCGGGCGCAGGTGGCCGCCTCTGCTCAGCCGGTCCGGGAGCCCGGGGCTGTCACGGCGGGTGCCGCCCAGGGTGACTCGCTCGCGGTCCTTGCCGCCGGAGTCGACACGCTGGGGGGCCCGCACCGTCCGATGGAGATCCCGGAGCCCGGAGGCGACGTTCGCTCGGTGAGGTCGGACGGTGTCGCGGAGCGTCTCGCTCGCGAGCCCGGTGTCAGGCTCTCTGGCGTGGGTTGGCACGGCCAGGCCGCCTCGGCCGCGTGCGGCGCGCTCCCCGCGACCTTCACCACGATCGAGCTGCACGGGCGGCCACTCCGCTCCTGGCCCGGCCGGGGCCTGGGCGTCTCGGCTCTGGCTGCGCCCATAGGAGAGGCGAGCGCGTCAGCGAGCGGCCCGGACCTCTCACTCTGGCCGGTGGACGAGCCCTCTCCCGGCGAGGGACTCCTGGACCCCCGGCGACCCGTGGTGTCGTACTTCCCGTGGCTGGCTCCGCCGGAGCGACCGTATGGCAGGTTCACCATGCGGAGCGGTGATCCCGGCAGGCGCGGGGTGGCATCCATGTTCGGCCGCCAGTACGCGGACGGCCGGGTCGGCGTCAGTGGCTTCCTGGAGCGGGAGGAGGGGCGGGCTCCGGTTCCGGGTGGGAGCTACGAACGCGATGCGGGAGGCGGCCGCGCCGCTCTGGTGATACCGGGAGGCCCCACGGTCGAGGTAGATGCTCAGCGCACACGCCTCCAGCGCTACGTTCCCTTGGCGGACGGCGAGGGTTCCGCGTTCCGGGCGAACTACGTTGTGAGCACGATCGACGCCTCGGGCGGGTCGAACGGAATGCGGATCGGCGTCTTTCACGATGAGGGGTGGGTGGACCTTCGCGAGCGCGACGGCGTCCGGCGCTCTCTCCGGCTTACGGGCGACGGCGTCTACTCGAGCTTGGCGCCCGACGCGGGCCCGTTCGACGGAGTTGACGTCTCGGTCTCGAGCGCGGCTGCATCGGGGTCGGCTCTGCTCGAGGGCGAACGGCGCTTGGAGCTCGACGGGAGGGTCCGCGGGACTCTCGAGGCGTGGCCCGGCTGGGACCTCGCTGTCTCCGGCGGGTGGAGCCAGTCGGCAGGAAGCGGTTACGCCACCGCGTACGCGTCCCTGCTGGGCGCGGATGTCGGCGGCGGGGTCGCGTTCGTGTCGCTCTCCGTGGACGGAAGGCACGCGACGGCGCTCGAACGCGAGGGCGTGGTCCTCGGGCGCTCGTCTCTCGATCCGGAGAGGGCCGTATCACTGGCTGCAGGCTGGAATGGCGACCTCGAGTGGGCGGCTCTCGCGGCCCGCGCAGAGGTGGCGCGCATTTTCGGGCCCATCTCATCACGTGAATTGAGGGACGGGGAGTCCGCGCTTCGAAACGCCGCCGACGAGACCAGCGGCAACCTGTCGCTCGGAATCTCGACCGCGGGCGGCACGAATCCGGGCGCTTCCGTTGTGGCCGACCTGAACGCCGTCGACCCCGATGCGGCTCTCATCGAACGCGAGCCCGTTCCGTTGGCGCACGTCGGAGCGTCGGTGTGGTTCTCGCATTCGCTCTTCGCCTATGACTACGTGTCGGCAAGGTGGGAGCTGTCTGCGGCTCACGAGGTGGGCCGCGCACGCGGTCCGTGGGACGGTCTCATGAACGATGCCGCGACGACCGTTTCCGCCTGCTTCACGGCCGCGGCCGGCTCGGCGAAGGTGTACCTCATGGTCGACGACATTCTCGACGCCGCCCCGGAGCGTTTCCCCGGCTTCCCGGGGGCGGGACGAACGCTCTCGGCCGGCTTCTCCTGGCGCTTCTGGGACTGACAACCCGCCCCTTCTGACAGGCCCCTTCCCACACCCTTTCAAGAACCGTTTGCATTGCGTTTTGCAATCCGTTAGATTCTTCTCCTCATGGGGGGTGGTGTGGATGAGGGGGATCTTCACGCGGGACGAGCGCATCGTCATGACGTTCCTCGTCGTCGCCGTCTCTGTCGGATCGCTTGTCGTCGCGGCGGGGAAGGTACGGCCCCCGCGCGACGGCTGGGAGGGTGCGGGGCCGTCCGATACGCTCGCGGGCGCGGCCGAGGACGTTCCGCTCCTGGTAGACATCAACACGGCCGACGCCGCCCTGCTCGAGGAACTGCCCGGCATCGGTCCGGCCAAAGCCCTGGCGATCCTCGCCCTTCGTGGTGAGCGGGGAGCGTTCGCGTCCGTCGAGGAGCTGGACGACGTGAAGGGGATCGGACCCGCGACGCTGGAGCGGCTGAGGCCGTACGCGGTTGCGGGAGACTCGGTGGGGAAGACGGCCCGGGAACGCCCGCGGCCGCGGAATGACGAGGGATCCGAAGATGGCTGACGGCTTCCCGCGCACCAGGACGGTGATCGTCGCCAGGCTCCTCGTGGCGGTTGTGATAGCGGTCGCGGCCCTGGTAGGCGGCGCTCACGTCGAGATGGTAGAGATCGTCCTCCTGGGCGTGATCGTGGCCGGTCTTACCGGCGTGTACCTCGTGTGGGACCGTTTCGGTCACATGCGCAAGCTGCTCCTGAGCGTCCAGTTCGCGGTCGACATCGTCTTCGTCACGCTGGTGGTCTACTTCTCGGGCGGGCTGGCGAGCCCGTTCAAGCTGCTCTACTTCCTTCCGGTCATCGTGGGGTCGGCACGCCTGGGCATTCGCGCCGGCACGGCGCTCGCCGCGGAGGCGGTCGTCGGCTACCTGGTCTTGAGCGTCGTGCACCCCGGTGGCTGGAGATATCTCGAGGAGTCGGGAGCCTACGCCGAAGTGGCCATCCTCGTAGTGTCGCTGGCGCTCGTCGCGGCGCTCGTCGGCTACCTCTCGAAGTCTGCCGGCGACACCGACAGGGTTCTGGGAGAGACCCGTTCGGAGCTCGACACGGCGCGACTGCGCATGGCAAGCATCGTGGATTCCATCATGAGCGGCCTGGTTCTCGTCGACAACGCGGGAATAGTCGTGTACGTGAACCACGCGGGCGGGAGGATCCTCGGCGTCTCGGAGGAACAGACCCGCGGACTCGAGTACCGCGTGGCCTTCGCGGACGTCCCGGCCTTCTGCGAGCGCATAGCCATGGCGCTCGAAGCCGGCAGCACGGCCGCTCGGGCCGAGTTCTTCATGCGCGAGAAGGGTGGAGGAGGAACGCCTGTCGGTCTCTCGACCTCCATACTCAAGGACGACGCGGGTGAGGAGCGTGGTGTCATCGCGATATTCCAGGATCTCACCGAGGCCAGGAGAATAGAGGAGAGGCTGAGGCACGAGGACAGGCTCGCGGCGCTGGGCGAGTTCGCCGCCGGCCTGGCCCACGAGATCCGCAATCCGCTGAACGCGATCCAGGGCTCTA
>CAZLTC010000107.1:0-4458 GCA_964562405.1 uncultured bacterium
TCTTCCACGTCCACGGCGCGGCATTCGACGTCTTCTACCGGGATGCGTCGCCACGCCTCAAGAGAGAGATCTCATCGACACTCCGCAACGCGAGTCTCGTGATAGCGCTGTCCGAGGAATGGCGCAGGAGGCTAGAGAGAATGGAGCCCTCGGCGAGGATTCGCGTCCTTCCGAATCCCGTGGACTGCCGGTTCTTCGAGACGGCCGTCGGGCGACGTCCGCCCGTGGCTGACGGTGGCGGAAGGCTCCTCTTCCTGGGCGCCTTCGGGAAGCGCAAGGGCGTGTTCGATCTGATCGAGGCCATGGACGTAGTGCGGAGGTCGAGGCCGGACGTTGTGCTGGAACTCGGCGGAGACCAGGAGGTGAAGGCCGTCGAGGACCTCATCGCCGCGAGGGACCTCGCCAGGAATGTGCGACTGCTCGGGTGGGTGAGGGGAGAGGACAAGCTGGCCGCGTTCACGCGGGCGCACGTGCTGGTCCTACCGTCATATCAGGAGGGCCTGCCAATCGCAGTGCTCGAAGCGCTGGCCGCGGGGCTTCCGATAGTGACCACGCCTGTGGGCGGCATTCCGGAGGCCGTCGAAGACGGCGTGAATGCGCTGATGATCGAGCCGGGCGACACCGAAGCGCTGGCCAAGGCACTTCTGACGCTGCTCGACGATGCCGAGCTGAGAGCCCGCATGAGCCGCGCCAACCTGGCGCTGGCCCACGCGGGGTACGACGCGCCGGTGATAGCCGAACGTCTTGTCGGTTGGTATCATGAGTTGTTGGGATCGGGAACCACCACCAGCCAAAGAGCCGGGGGCACACCGTGAGAGCACTTCGCACGATCGTCCAGTTCGCATTCCTTGGCGGCACCGTCGCGCTGCTCGCGAGGGGGCTGGCAGGAGCCACTCTCAACACGTGCGAGTCGTACTGCCCGTTCGGCGGGCTCGTCGCTCTCTTCCCGCTTGCGAAGTACAAGGCGTACGCCTGCGCGCTCACGGAGCTGAACGTGGCACTCCTCGTCTCGCTCGTGGCGCTGACGCTGGTGAGCAAGAAGTCGTTCTGCTCGTGGATCTGCCCGCTTGGGACGATACAGGAATGGATCGGCCGCGGCGGGCGGAAGGTCTTCGGGCGGTACAACCACGTCCCGCGAAAGGCCGACAGGTGGCTGATGCTGCTCCGCTACGCCGTTCTCATCGCGGTCCCGGTCCTTACCTACACCGTCTGGCAGTACGACCTTGTGTTCCGCAAGTACGACCCCTTCTACATCATCTTCACGTGGGGGGGGCATGAGACGGCAGCGTTCTCGACCTACGTGGTCATCGGCGTGCTGGCGGCCGCGTTCTTCCTGCCGTTCGCGTGGTGCCGCTACCTCTGTCCTCTGGGCGCGACCATGGACCCGCTCTCGCGCGTCGGCGGGCTTCGGTTGAGACGCAACACCGAGACCTGCACCGACTGCGGGGCGTGCGACAGAGCGTGCCCGCACGACATTCCGGTGTCGACGTCGAGCGAGGTAACCGCTCGCAACTGCACGAATTGCATGGAGTGCGTCGAGGAGTGTCCGGTCGAAGGCACGCTCGAGCTTTCCTGGTTCGGGAAGTAGCCGGCTCGACCGCCTCGGAGGCGGACCCCGGGTCCCGCCAGGCGGGCGGCAGACGCATCCCCCGAAGGAGCAGTTCATGAAGAAGGTCATCATCATACCGGCGCTCATCGTTGTGTTGATACTCGTCGCGTTCGCCACCACGAACGCGTACCGCGTGCCGACGGTCGACCTCACGTTCGTAGAGGAGCGGCCGGGCAACGTGGCGGTCGCGACGCTCACGGTTCAGGGCGTCAAGTGCCAAGGCACATCGATGTTGTGCGCGCAGCAGATACAGGACATCCCCGGGGTCGTGAGCCTCACGACGTACGCTCGAACGCACAGCGCCATCATCGAGTACGATCCCGAAGTGACGGACGTCGAGACCATCAAGGCGGCCATCTGTGAGCCGGTCGAGTCCCAGGGCAAGCTCTACGACGTGTTCAAGATCCTTGATTAGTGCCGTGTCTTGACTTCCGCCGCGTGCGGCGGTAGGTTGGGTGGTGTGCTGGCTCGTTCGCGACCGACCCGCGGTCCGGGCGAGCGGGTATCGATCTTTGACAAGTGGACATGTGGGGGCGATCCGGTTTCGACGGGGGCGAGAGAAACGCGGATGGCATGCCGAGGTCCCGTCGGCCTCGTTAAACTGGCGGGAACGATTCAACTGCCGACTACCAGCCGGCATACGCCTGCTAACTAAAGCAGACGCGTCCCGCCCGGTTTTGCCCGTGGGGCCGGGAACGGGGCG
Source organism: uncultured bacterium (assembly GCA_964562405.1). Classification (GTDB taxonomy): domain Bacteria; phylum Joyebacterota; class Joyebacteria; order Joyebacterales; family Joyebacteraceae; genus WJLY01. The sequence goes on from CAZLTC010000107.1 coordinate 2,313, forward strand.
TCATTGACGCGGGATAGTCTCCGATCTTCGCCGCTGGGTGAGGAGGCGAACGATTAACAGTGGCTGGCCGATCCTGCATCCCGCCCGTCGGAGGCAGGGACGGCGAGATCTAAACATCGGGCTATGCATGTAGAGGTTCGCGCGGAACCGCTTTCGGACGCGGGTTCGACTCCCGCCGCCTCCACCACTACGTCCACTTGACACGTCATCGCTGCGCCGAACTCCATTCACGCGGCCGATTCGGAGACCCGGACGGGACCGTCCGGGTCTCTTTCGTTTGCCGCCCATACCGATTGAACGATCTCCCACTAGATGGTATGATTCCTCTGGTATCTGGGTGTCATCTGCCTACATGGTCTCCTCTCCTCACGGAAACGCCCATTGAGACTTCCCCGGCGTCACTTTCCCATTCTCATCGTGCTCCTGGCCGTGGCGGCGGCAGCCGCCGCGAGCATGGTCGACGATCGGATCACCTCGGCGCGCCCGGAGAGCGGCCCTCCTCCCGGCGAGTGGACGTTGCCGTGTTATGACTCCCGCGCGACCTCGTACGATCCCGTGGCGTCTTCGCCAGTGGCTCAGCCGTATCGTCTTATTCTGGAGCGCGCCCTGGCTGTCCGGCCGTCCCACGATACTTCGAGAGGGTTGATCTTCCTTGCGGCCGACATGCCGGGCGCGCGCGAGGCCTCGATACTTGCGGCCGAGAACCGGGCGACCGCGGGGCGCGATGTCGTGAGCACCGTCACGTGGCCGACGCTGGATGCGCGGGAGCCCGTCAGGGTCTGCGACGGTCGGCTCATGGCGGCATTCAGGACGTCGCGGGAGCAGCAGCTGCGCCTGCTCTGCTGGAATCCTTCCATCCGCTACGAACCTGGCGGTGCGGGTTCGGATCTGGTGCCCTCGGACCTCTTCATCTTGAACTACTCCAGGGAGGCCAATCTTTCCCAGTCCCTGTGCTTCTCGAGCGCTCTCCACCATGCCGCTTGGAGGGAGTCCCTCCACGTCGACAACGTCCTCGAGATGGTGACGGCGGACGGAACCGTGACGGCGCGTACGCGTCTCGACCCGAGCTACAACCCGACCACGGCCGCGATCGTGAGGCTCAGGGACAGGGACGTCGCGCTCGTCGGGTTCAACAGCGGGTATCAGGTGAGCGAGTCGCTGTACCGCGAGTTGACGCTTCCGAGGTTAGGTTCGCGTCAGCGCGGCTTCGAGGCTCCGCGAGCGACGACTCGTTCGTACGGCAGCTTCCGCGGGCTGATGGCGGTCGACCTCGAAAGCGGCGACGTGCTCTGGGAGCGCCGGTTGGGAGTTACGCCGATGCCGGACGTTGCCTACGCCGACATCGACGGGGACGGTCTTACCGAGATCGTCCTGGCCGTCTATAGCCCGGCCAACGGCATAAGCGCGCGCGGGACCACCGACCTCGGGGCCGCCTACGTGCTCTGCCTCGATGCCGACGGCAACGAGCTCTGGAGGCATCGCGTCTGTGGCCTGTTCCTGGGTGTCGTAGTCGGCGTCGGAGACGTGGTCGGCGATGAAGGGCTGGAGGTGGTTGCCGTGAGCGTGTCTTCGATGAATCCCGATTCGGGCGAGGTCGTCGTCCTGGATGGGCGAGGGGTCTTGCTGGCTGATACCGGAGCTACAGAGAATGCGGGCGGGCTGGTACTGGTGGATCTCGACGACGACGGGCTCGACGAGATCCTCACCAGCGACACGCACGGACGGTTGATCGCGTTCGATGGCAGGCTCGATCTCGCAAATGAGTGTGTTGGCGGCCTGCACCCGGGATACGATCGGGAGAGACTGACTCCCGTCGCGGCCAATGACGTGGACGGAGACGGGGTCATCGACGTCGTCGCTCTCTCGACGGCATGGACGCTGCACGAGTGGAACGCGAGTATATCCCGGGGACGGCTCGAGACCGACACCCTGTCCTATCTTGTGATGCTCGACCGCGATCTCGGCGAAGAAGCCAGATGCCGCACGCCCGGTCCGGGGGGTTGGGGACGTGGTCCGGGAAGGGATCGTTGCATGACGGTCGACGTCGATGGCGACGGGATAAACGAGGTTGTGATCGTGCTGGAAAAGGTGGGCGCGGACGTGTTCAAGGTGGTGCCGGCGCAGGACGCCCAGGTGGCGCGCTCGC
>CAZLTC010000108.1:0-4050 GCA_964562405.1 uncultured bacterium
AAGCGAGCAAAGCCTTTCACGTGCCCATCAACATCGACACCAAGTTCAACCTCGGCTCGATGAACAAGATGTTCACCTCGACCGCCGTCATGCAGCTCGTCGAGAAAGGAATCGTCTCGCTGGACGACCCGTTGAGCAAGTACGTCGACGAGACGTGGCTCCCGCGCGATATGACCGACAAGATCCGGATACGTCACCTGCTGTCGCACACGTCGGGACTGGGGAGCTACTTCAATGAGAAGTTCGAGGCGGGCTCGCGCAGGCGCTGGCGCGAGCTTGACGACTACAAGGAGCTGGTCCGGGGTGACACGCTCGCGTTCGAGCCGGGGACGGACTGGCAGTACAGCAACACGGGCATGTTCCTGCTGGGCGTCGTCATCGAGAGCGCGACCGGCGTGAACTACTTCGACTACATTCGCGAGAACATCTACGCGCCGGCGGGTATGGAGAACACCGACTGCTACGACATGGACTGCCCGGTAGAGAACCTGGCGATCGGGTACTGGCCGTCGACCGAGTGCGCCTCGGGCTGGAAGAACAACCTCTACGAGCACGTGATCCGCGGCGGCCCCGCGGGCGGCGGGTTCTCGACCGTGCGCGACCTGTACAGGTTCGCGCGGGCGCTGCAGCTCGGGAGGCTCGTGGCGCCGGAGACGGTCGAGATGATGTGGACCGAGCAGTTCGATCCGGGCCGGCCGTACGGATACGGGTTCGGGTTCAGCCTGCGGCAGGGCCCGGCGGGCAAGATCGTCGGGCACGGGGGCGGGTTCACAGGCATCAACGCCAACCTCGACATCTTCCTCGACCGGGGCTACATCGTCGCCGTGATGACGAACTACGACATGGCGGCGGAGCCCGTGCAGGCCAAGGCGGCCGAGCTCCTGGGGAGGGTGGAGTAGGGGGGCGCGCGAGCGTCTTGCGGAATCAGGCTTCTAATGAGGCGGGAGGGCCGGCGGATGGCCCTCCCGTCGCGCATTCTGGCACCAATACTGCAAGCTCCTGCCTATGAAGTTGTTCACCACACAGAATCAGCCGATAGGCAAGTACGCGCAGGCGTGCCCTGAGCCCGTCATCGGAGCAGGGGGGAGTGCTTCGCGTATCGTGTGGTATCCGGTGGCTGCAGGAAGGGGCGGTCTACCATGTCGAGAGAACCGGGCAGCAGAGCACTCTGCATCTCACTGACGCTGGGGCTCATCGTTCTGGCGGCGCTGCTCCTCATTGCGCCTCCACCCGCCCGCGCCCAGGAGTGCGGATGCGCCGTGAACGGGTTGACTCCCGTATTCGGCACGAACTACGGAACGTCCCTGGACGGGAGTCAGACATGGCTGGCCATCGAAGGCGATCCCCTCATGATCGCGGTAGGCTCCAAGGGTGGGATCGCCGTGTGGGTCTGCCAGCCCAACGGGATCAGACACCAGTACTTCAGCGAGGACAGCTGGGGCACGAACGTCTGGCTCAACGGAACGGACAGCTCACACCACTACCGCAGCAACTACTACTCCGGGGGCACCGCCTTCACAGAGATCAGCCATGCCAAGAACGGCGACTGGGAGATCGTGACGGAGCTGGGGCTCGGAGGCGACGCGGTTCTTCGGCAGGTGGTGACGTACTCGAACGGAGACTACTACTTCAAACGTCACTGGGAGCTGACCAACACCTCCGGCGGAACCCTGTCCGACCTGCGCCTCTTCCACGGCGGCGATACGTATTTCGGCGGTTCCGACAGCGCGCGGAGCTGGTGGAACGCCACCCAGAACATGATCTACGTGAACAACACGAGCTTCACGAACTGCGGCGTCATGGGATTCTACGGTTCGCCTGCCACACCGGCGGACCATCACTTCGGTGGGAACTACTACACCGGCTACACACAGGCCTCGGCGAACGCCCGCCTGGATGACACCGCTGACTCGAACTACGTGGACGCCGGCTACCAGCTCGAGTGGGACCACTTAACGCTCGCGAACGGTGACACCTGGGTCATTGAGGCCTACGAGCTGTGGACGGACCCCACGCCGGTCCAGGTGCTTCCGCCCGCGGACCAGCTCACGGTGGCCGACGCCACTGTCACCGTGGAATTCACCCTGCACAACCTGGACACCTCCTCGCGGACGTTCGACCTCACCGCGGTCTCCGATCTCGGATGGACGGCCACGCTGACCGGAGGAAGTCCCGTCACGGTGGCCGGCCTGGCACAGCAGGCCGTGCCTGTCGAGGTCACGGTGCCCGCGGGCGTGTCCGAGGGAGTAAGCAGCAGCGTCACGCTGACGGCCGAGGACTCGGGCGGCGGCGGTACGGGTTCGGCCTCCATGAACATGGAGGTGTTCGAACCCGACTACACGATAGAGCCCCTGTCGGTCGACTTCGGGTCGGTCGCGCTCGGGGAGAGCTCCACGCAGGTCGTGACCATCACGAACAGCGGCGCGGACATCACACTCGGTACCGTGGGCAACCCCAATGGGCTGGCCTCGCCGTTCGAGATCGCTGCGGACCACGCCTCGGGGCGAACGCTCGCGAGCGGCGACACGTGCACGATACACCTCAGTTTCTCGCCGTCCTCCAGCGGGACGGCCGGCGACAACTTCAACATCCCGGTGCTGGATCCAGTCGTGGCCTCGCACGTCATCTCCGTGACCGGCGAGGGCATCGACCCTGAGCCGGAGATCGTGGTGGAAGGGAATTCAGTAGAGATCGTCGACGGTGACACGACGCCGTCCACGGACGACGACACGGACTTCGGGACCGTCGACATCTCGGGTAGCCCCGTGGTCAAGACCTACACGATCTGGAACACGGGCGCGGGTACACTCTCGATCGGCACCATCTCGATCTACGGGGGCAACCCCACCGACTTCGGCATAGGCTCGCTGCCGTCCAGTACGGTGCCTCCGGGCACCTTCACGACACTGAGCATCGAGTTCGACCCGTGGGCCCTTGGGGCCAGGAGCACCACGCTCAGCATAAGCAGCAACGACTCGGACGAGAGTCCGTACACCTTCACGATCCGAGGAAACGCTATGTCTCCGCTCGGCGTCTCGTCGCGTACTCCCGCCGTGAACGACATCGACGCCGCGGTCGACTCGGACATCGTTGTCCAATTCAACCAGACGGTCGACGGGGCCACGGTCACCGAGAGCACGTTCAACGTGGACGGCTCTCTCTCGGGGGAGATCGCCGGCGTCTATTCGGGGGGCGGAACGAACACGATCACGTTCGATCCGACGACGGACTTCAAGGCCGGCGAGACCGTCATGGTGACGCTGACCACCAGCGTCCAGGGCGAGGTCGGAGGCGGCACGCTCCCGGCGGCGGTCAGCTGGCAGTTCACGGTCGACGCGCCGCAGGGCTACGCGGCTTTCACCGGCGGCTGGGAGTCGCCTCTCACCGCGGTCAGCCGACGGGCCGTTCTCGGAGACCTGGACGGCGACGGTGACCTCGACGCCTTCATGGCTCGCTCCGGCGGATCGACCAACGGTGTGTATCTCAACGACGGCAGCGGCGAGTTCGTGGACTCGGGCCAGTCCCTGGGGGCCTACAACTGCCAGGATGCCGCCCTGGGTGACCTCGACGGCGACGGCGACCTGGACGCCATCGTGGTCGTCTACAACGCCGGCAACATGGTCTGGCTCAACGACGGCAGCGGCGTCTTCGTCGACAGCGGGCAGTCGCTCGGCAGTCTCAGCAGCACCAGAGTGGCGCTTGGCGATCTGGACGGCGACGGCGATCTGGACGCGTTCGTGGCCGAGTACAGCGGTCAGGGCAACACCGTGTGGCTCAACGCCGGCACCGGCGCCTTCATCGACAGCGGCCAGTCCCTGGGCGGCTCGCACAGCGGCGGGTGCGCTCTGGGTGACGTGGACGGCGACGGCGACCTCGACGCGTTCGTGTCGAACTGGGCGTCTCCGAACAAGGTCTGGCTCAACGTCGGCGGCGGGGTCTTCACCGACAGCGGTCAGGCCCTGGGCGGCACCGCCAAGAGCATGGCCGTGGCTCTGGGCGACCTGGACGGCGATGGCGACCTGGATGCGTTCGTCGGCAATCTCGAGGGAC
>CAZLTC010000109.1:0-4015 GCA_964562405.1 uncultured bacterium
TGCCGGCGCCGTTCGGTCCCAGGAACCCGAAGAGCTCCCCGCGGTGAACCGTGAACGAGATGCCGGCGACGGCCTGGACGTCCTCGAAGGTCTTGCTCAGGTTCTGGACGACAACGGCGTCCGTCACTTCTCGGGCTTCTCCGTCGTGCACGGGTGCTCCTTGTCGCTGCCGTGACACTTCTCGATCTGCTCGGGCGAGCACTCGCCGGGCGTGCCCTTGAGCTCTTCTGGCTTCTGACAACGCGGCTTCGACTCACACATGGTCCGTCTCCTCTATCCAGTTCATCGACCTGACATCGGGAGAGGCATGCCTTACGTCTTCTCCAAGAGACTCCTCGCTACCTCACTCCATTCGGCCAGCGTCTTCTCGTTCACCTTGTAGTGGACGAAGGAACCCCGCCTGTCCGCCGTGACGATGTCCGCAGCACGCAGAATGCGAAGGTGCTGCGAGACCGCCGCGGGCGTGACGCCGAGGGCCCGGGCGAGCGCGTTGACACACAGCGACCTCTCCTTGAGGAGCTCGATCATTTGCACCCGCGTCCCCACCGACAGGACCTTGAAGATCCGCGCCTGATGCTCAACATCGGTCAAAGCGTCTCCAAGTTAAGTATCTATGCAGATACTTCAATCTGCGGGCGGTGTTGTCAAGAAGCAAGGCAGTCAGGCCGCGTGGCCCGGGCTTCCTCGATCTGGTAGCGGGGGCCCGCTACCAACCTGCGACCTCGTGACCGGCAGCTCCACCGGGCGGCATCTTCCAGGTGGGGCGACTCCGTGGATTCCGCGCTTGACTGGTATGACCAGTCAAGTGTATGTTGTGACCATACGATATGAGCATCCTGCCTGACATACTGTCCTCGCGCGGGCGAGCCGAGATCTTCCGACTCCTGTTCGGAGTATCCTTACAGGAGCTCCATCTGCGCGAGCTCGAGCGAAGGTCTGGCCTCGCGGTCGGGACCATTCAGCAGGAGATCAGGAAGCTCGAGGGTATGGAGCTCATTGTGGCGCGCAAGGACGGCAACCGCGTGTACTACAGCGCAAACACCGCGCATCCGCTCTACGAAGACATCCGCAGCCTCGTCCTGAAGACCTCGGGCCTGATCGAAGTCCTTCGCGAAGCTCTGTCGAGAGATGGTGTTGCCTCAGCATTCGTTTTCGGCTCATTTGCGCGAGGTGAGGAGGGCGCCGAGGGAGACATCGACGTCATGATCATCGGGGACGCTGGACTCAAGGAGGTTTCAGGCTGGCTGCGCGGCGTGTCAGAGAGGCTCGGTCGAGAGGTCAATCCGCACGTGATGGACGGTGACGGGTTCGGGCGGCGGCGCGAATCAGGCGATGACTTCCTCAGACGAGTCTTGGACTCGCCGAAGCTCTTCGTGGTGGGGGACGAGGATGAGCTTGCACGATTGGGCTGAGAGTGGATGGCTTCGCCCTCACAAGACCAGCAAGCGGGAGATTGCCGGTCTACTCGGAATCGTCGATCGCGATTTGATCGATGCTTGCAGCGGAATCTCTATCGATTGGCGCTTCGGGATAGCCTACAACGCTGCGCTCAGGCTATGCACGATTCTCCTTTCTGCGGAGGGTTATCGTCCTGAGCGCAATCTCCAGCACTACCGCACGATCCAGGCGCTCGGTCTCATCCTCGGGCCGGAGCACAGTGCTGACGTGGAGTACCTGGAGGTCTGCCGCAAGAAGCGGAACATCATCGAGTACGATGCGGCGGGCACGGTGACCGAGCGGGACGCCGCAGAGCTGGCGGAGTTTGCAGTGGGACTGAGGGACCGTGTGCTCGACTGGCTTGAGGAGCATCACGCCGAGCTGTTGGAATCCTGAACGAGCGCCAAGGCACTCAGCTGAACACCGAAGACACAGAAAGCCCGGGCCATCTGGCCCGGGCCTTCTTGAACTGGTAGCGGGGGCAGGATTCGAACCTGCGACCTTTGGGTTATGAGCCCAACGAGCTACCGGACTGCTCCACCCCGCGTCATGTACACACTACATGTATAGCACTGCGTGAGTGCCGCGTCAAGGCGAATCGGGAGACTCTCCGGTCCGCGCCGCCTCACGCTGTATGCGCCGCAATCCGGTGCAGCGCGTACATACCTCCGCGCATCGCCGCCGCTACTCCACCGTCACCGTCATATCGTACTCGCCTTCGACCGTGAATCTCGTGGAGACATAGTATGTTCCAGTCTGTGCCGCGACTGTCTCGAGATGCATCGGCTGCCAGCCGGGGGAGAAGTCCTGTAGGGACATCCCGCTCGGGTCGTACAGCCTGAACCAGCCGCCGGCCGTCCACCCCCAGGACAGATCCACTGAGAGCGTCTGACCTGCCTCGACGTCGATCGCATAGAAGTCCCTGTCGAGGTAGCAGCACCTCATGTCGGTGTACGTCCCCGGCGTGAGCGGTGCGGCCTCTTCGATGAAGTCGTTCTCCTCGTACGGGTCGTCCACGCACTTCGGGTCGGTGTAGAGCTTGAGCGTGTAGATGACGTATTCGTTCACGGTCGTGTCCCCGATGCACACGTAGTACGTGCCCGGCGGGAACGTGTACATCATGTCGCCGTAGTTGTTCGAGTTGATTCCGATCCAGGATGCTCGCGTGTACGCGGCACCGTCGGCACGCAGGAACTTCATAAGCCACGGCGAGTGGTCGGCGTAGAGGATCGGCGTGGACGCACGGACCTTGTACGTGTCGGTGATCGTGAACTCGAAGATGTCGCGGTCGTCCCCCCAGAGCGAGAGCGTGCGGTAGTAGCGGAGGTTCTGGATGGGCTGCGCCTCGGCGATCGACTGGTTCGGCCAGAACGGGTCGCGGATGTGCTCCTCGTCAAGCGGGCCGGTCGTGAATCCCGTCGTGCGGTCGCCGGAGAGCGGGTTGCCCGCGAGATCGGTCACGCTCGACGACACGACCAGCTCGAGGTCCTCGTTGGCAGCGTACGTCGTGTCGGGAATGAACGTAGCTGTCATGGTCGCCGCGTCGTACTCGACGTAGCCGCTCACGTCGCGCGATGCGACCTGTATGGCCGAATTCCCGATCGTCGCGGGGTCGAGCGACTCCGAGAACGCTACCTGGAATCGGCCTATCAGGTTCACGTCCGTGGCGCCCTCCGTCGGTGTCACTGACAGCACTGTCGGCGGCGTCGAGTCACTCGGCGGTGGGTTGTTGTCGCTGGGATTCGATTCCCCGCAGGAGACCAACAGCAGGCACGACGCGAACACGAGCGCACAGAGAAGGGTGATGAGCCTCGCAGGCATGTATCGTTCTCCTCGCCAGACATCTCATGGCGGAAATGGTGTCGCAGCCGTCGTTGCGGCAGTCGGCGATGAGGATCGGCGGCCACCGCGCTGCGGTACGGGCCTTCGCCTATCTGAAGAGGGCCTTGATGCTTCCCCACGAGCGCTCTTCGACCGGCACCAGGCAATCTGCACACCCGACATCATAGGCGCCGACGACGATGCCCCATGGGTTCACGGCCGGCGCGCATGGCGAGTTGGCGCAGACATGCAGGTCGCCGGCGAAAACGTCGCAGAAGAGCGGGTCGTCGAACGAGCAGTCCGAGTGCGACCCGAACAGGCTGTCTCCGTCGGCGTTTCCGAAGATGCAGCTCTGCATGGTCACAGGCGAATTCGTTCCGCCGAAGGGAAGCAGCACGCCTCCGTCACGGCTCAGGGCCAGGATGCAGTCCGTGATCGCCGGCGACGAGCTGACCATCAGTGTGATGCAGCCCCCCGAGTCGGCGCTGTTCATGGCGAAGGTCGTTCCAGTGATCAGAGGTGAAGCCCCGAACAGGCACAGGGCTCCGCCGGTGCCGATGACATCCGTCACCTCGTTGTCGAAGAACACGCAGTTCGTGAAGGTGACCGGTCCGGATGGGTACTCGATGTACGCTCCGCCACCACGGTCGATCGAGGTGTTGCTGAGAAAGCGGACGTTCTCGAATGTGGGCGCGGATCCCGCGTTTGACAGCAACGCTCCTCCATAGTCGCCGCTGCACTCGGAGAACTCCACGTC
>CAZLTC010000110.1:0-3704 GCA_964562405.1 uncultured bacterium
GGGAGGCGCGTCGTCTACCGCAAGATCCAGCTCTTCTGGGGAGAGAAGCGGATCTTCGAGCCCGGCGACACAGCACCCGCCGTCGTTGAGGCGGCCGGCGCCCGCCTCGGGATGATGATCTGCTTCGACTGGATATTTCCGGAAGTGGCCCGCACGCTGGCTCTTGCCGGTGCCCAGGTGCTCTGCCACCCGGCCAACCTGGTGCTGCCCTACTGCCAGGAGGCCATGGTGACGAGGTGCCTCGAGAACAGGGTCTTCGCGGCGACCGCCAACCGGATCGGCCGGGAGCGGCGCGCCGGGCAGGACCTCAGCTTCACGGGGATGTCGGAGGTAGTGGCGCCGGACGGCAGGATCCTCGCCAGGGCGAGCGGCGACCGGGAGGAGGTTCTTGTGGTCGAGATAGACCCATTGCTGGCGGACGACAAGGCCCTGACCCCGGCCAACGACCTCTTTGCCGATAGGAGGCCCGACCTCTACAAGCTGTAGCTCTGCGCGGGCAGGGGCCTTCTGATGCTCCCCCGCTGGCATGCAACTTGCAGAATTCCTGTGCCGGCGAGGCATTCCTGATATCCGCAGACCCGCGAATCTGTCATGTATGGCGACGCGCGATCCCTGCGCGGAACTCGAGAGGTCTCTGGTGCAGCGTTCCGGCCCCAGCATAGAAGTGAAGATCGTGCTCTTGGCGGCCTGCATCCTGGTCGCCCAGGATCTCATACTCCTCGCGATGTATCTTGCCGGGGCGTCCGCCACCACGATACAGGCGACGCTCGGCGCCGTGCTCGTCTTCACGGTTGTTGTGGCGGCGGTCTGGGGTAACGCCGTGGCCAGAGCCATACGGCGGCTCTCTCGGGCCTGCTTCGTGGCCGACCGCGGAGATGTTCACGTGCTTATGGAGCCGGACAGGACCGACGAGATCGGCGAGCTGAACGACGAGATCAATCGACTCATCATGTCGCTGCGCTCCCTCAAGGATGTGCAGTCGGAGTTGGATATCGCCCGCGCCGTTACCTCGGCGGCGACCGAGTCCGCGCCGGATGCACTACACTCGGTCCAGGAGATCGTCATCTCCCTGAAGGAACTCAAGGAGGGCGCAGCGGCCGAGGCCGAGATCCTCCGCAGAGTCGCCGGCTCTCTTGGAGAGGCCAGGACCCTGCTCGGGCAGGTGTCCGGTCGCGTCGAGGGCGGGATGTCCTGCGACGACATCGTATCGAGGTTGCATGCGCTCGGAGGCGGAGCGCGCGAGGCCGAAGTCCTTGCCGACGCCGTCGTCGACGAGGCGGCTCGAGCCGACATCGATGAGATGGCCCTCGCCAGGGCGGTCAACGGGCTGAGGTCTTGTGTCCGCACGATCGCGGACGCCTCAAGCGACGCGGCCCAATTGCTCGAGCAGCGCGCGGCAGATGCGCGCGCCGCCGGGAGCGCCGTGGCCCGGCTCTCTGAGGCCGACCTGGCGAAGTCCGACGCCGCCCGCGTCGCAGAGCTCATGACCCGGAGTGCGGCGCAGGGCTTCGGTGAGGCATCGCGCCTCGCCGCGTCGCTCCGGAAGCTGGGCCTGGTCCTCGAGGCCTACGAACATAGGCGAAGGCTGCCCCTGTGACGGTCGCGAAGCCCCGCCCGAAGTGATAGGACGGCGGGACACAGGTGTAAACTGCGTTCACATAGAGGCGGACCCACGACGGGTTCGCCTCATTCGTTGTCTCTCCACGCACGATGGCAACGGGCGTTGGGTGAATGAGTTACGTACGTGGCTCGTCGTGGATTGACACCGCAGCGGCCCGTGGCACGCGGGTTGCTCGGAGCAGCTTGGGGCAGGCGCACGGCTTGGAGAGCGAAGGGCCGGCGGGCGTCCCAGGCGCTTGCGGAGGCGTCGGGGCGGACGTGTGGGGGGATGAAGGGTGAGCCGGCCGGTTCTCGCTCCTCCTTCCTTCAGAGGGAGCGTGGTGGGCATGACGGGCGACGGCGAGTGCCAACTCGAGCTTATCGTTGAGTCCATCAACGCAATGCTCGGATCTGGGCTGTCCCTGGTCCTGGAACGTGAGAGGAGCGAAGCGGGGCCGTCGCCCGACGGGCGACGATCGGAGGGCGACGGTGGAGCTTCCGCGGTGCTGACCCTGGCCGCCGGATCGCATCCGTCACGACGGGCGTCCCGGCGGCTGCGGCTGACGCCGGGGCACCGTCCGCTCCTCTTGACGCTCTCCTCGTGTCTGGCCGAGTGTGCGATGGACCTCGGCCTGGGCGCGTCCGTGTGCCGGATCCGGACGACCGAAACGCCTTGAGCGCCCGGTCCTGGCGTGTGACAATGCGAAATCCCGACGGACACGATGCCGATCATGGCCACGACGCCCCAGACCTTCCGATGGGGGGATTCGCATGCACGCCGATCTTTCGTCGCTCACCGACCGCTATCTAGCGTTCATCTCCGAGCGTCGTCCCGTGGCGAGCACGTTCCTCGGCCTCCACTCGAGGGACGACGCGCTGGGCGACTTTTCGAACGAGGCGCTCCGCGCGGAACGGGACGAGCTGGCGGCGCTCCTCTCCGAACTGGAGAGCTTGCCAGAGGCTGTCGCGGGAGTAGAGGAGCGCGTAGATGCGCGGGTTCTGCGCATCGCTCTGCGCCGCGGGATCTTCGAACATGATGTGCTCAAGACGCACGAACTGGATCCGACGTACTACGTCGGCGCGGCCCTCTACGGATGCAATCAGCTCCTCATGCGCGACTTCGCCCCGCTGGGAGAACGAGTCGACTGCTTCGTGTCGCGGCTCGGTGAGGTGCCGTTCGTCCTGGAGGACTGCGCACGGAACGTCAGCCAGCCTCCAGCCGTCTTCGCGACGGTGGCGGCGGAGATGGCCCGCGGAGGCCTACGCTTCCTGGAGGAGGTGGTGCCCCGTCTTGCGCGGGAGGTTCCGTCCGCGGCCACACGTCTCGAGAAGGCGTCAGAGGGGGCGTCGGAGGCGTTCGAGCAGGCGGCAGGGCGGTTCGAAGCGCTCTCAGCGGCGTCCGACACTCCGTTCCATATCGGGCGTGAGGCTTACGACTGGCTGGTACGGGAGGTCCATCTGCTTGACCTCGATGCATCCGAGATCCTCGAGATAGGACGACTCGCGGTGGCGGAGACCGCCGGGCGGATGGACATGGTTGCCGCCGAGATCGACCCGTCCGCGGACTGGCGGCAGGTCGTTGAGCGGCTCCAGAAGAACCACCCCGACGCGGCAGGTCTCAGGGACTTCTACGCGGGGGAGATGGCGAGGGCGCGCGACTTCGTGAAAGAGCGCGGGCTGGTGACGATACCGGCCGGTGAGTCGCTCGAAGTGGTCGACACTCCGACGTTCCTGAGAACGATACTCCCGTATGCGGCCTACGGCCCACCCGGTCCGTTCGAGAAGAAGCAGCATGGGTTCTTCTACGTCACTCCAGTGGACTCGTCGGCGACCGTCGAGGAGCAGGAACGACAGCTGATGGGGCACTGGGTCGACAACATCAGGGTGATAGCGCTTCACGAGGGATATCCAGGGCATCATGTTCAGCTCGTCCGCGCCAATCAGGTGCCGAGCAAGGCACGAAAGCTCGCGAGGAGCAACGTCTTCATAGAAGGGTGGGCTCTCTACTGTGAAGAGATGATGCAGGAGCAGGGCTTCTTCTCGGACGCCCCCACGAGGCTGTGCCAGCTCGGTGCGACCCTCTGGCGCGCCGCGCGGATCGTCGT
>CAZLTC010000111.1:0-3687 GCA_964562405.1 uncultured bacterium
CGGGCTCGCCGAGCATGCCGGTCGCGCGGAACGTCAGGCGTCCCACGCCTCCGCCCGGTGCGTCCTCGACCCAGAGGCTGACGCGGTAGCTGGGCCAGTACGTCCGGATGGAAAGCCCCAGGATGAACGCGACGATGGCGATGTAGAGCAGCGCCACGCCCGGGTCGTGCCGGTAGGAGAGAACGCTGCCCTCGTACGGGTTATCGAGCGTGAGCGCATAGCCCTCGACCTCGAGAGGCTCCTCCGCGGACAGGTCACCAAGCTCGATGCGCTCGGGCGGTGGGGCGAGCGAGTCCGCGTCGGCCATCGCCGGCGGCTGCCAGCTGAGCGCCGTGTGCGGGACTATGGGCCTGGACTCGTGGTACTTCTCGAAGAGCGTCCCGACGCGAAGGTTGGCTGGGAAGAACATGCCTCCGAGCGACTCGAGCATGAACGGAACGTACGCCTGCGTGTGCGCCCGCTCGACCTCGGAGCCGTCCTTCCACACGACGATGTCGAACTCCTGCTCGTAGGCCATCTGGTAGAACGTGAGCCCGGCGACGCGCAGTGGCCTGTTGACCTCGACGATGCGGTTCACTGAAGCCGCGTCATCGGACACGGAGCCACCCGCCGCCCGCGGTACCCTGACGTCGACGTCGCTCAACCAGTCCTTGGGGTAGTACTTGTCCTGGTAGATCTCCCACTCGGTGATGAACTCGTTGAGCGTGAGCTCCACGTACCTGTCGGCCCACGCCACCGTGTCGACCCTCGAGGGGAACGCCTTGTAGAAGCCGGTCTCCGCGCTGACCGTCGGCACCGTCACCGGCACGTCGGGGTAGAGCGTCACGTCGCCCTCGAACGAGAAGAGCGCGGACATGATGAACCCGATGATCGCGACGGCCATGGCGAGGTGGTAGAGGAGGCTCACTCCCTCCGGCCAGGGCCCGCGGCGCGCGGTGATGACGCCGCCGACCGTCCTCATCACCTTGAACCCGCGCCTCTCGAGGACCTCCTTCGCCCGCGCCGCGGCGTCCGTGCCCTTGATGTTCACCACACGCGCGTGGTCGGGGGCATTCGACGCAGCAAGCCCGGCACCGCCCCGCTGTACCCAGCGGAGCACGCTGCAGAATACGAGGTTCAGAAGCAGGATGACGCCGAGAACGAGGAAGTACTTGGTGTGGAAGAGGTTGAGAAGACCGAGCTTCGAGAACATCTCGTAGCGCGCTTCACCCCACGATGAGACATAGGTGTCAGCATCGTAGCCCTGAGGGAAGATGGACCCGATGACCATCGTCACGCCCATTATGATGAGGAGCCAGACCGTCAGCCGGACGCGCGACAGCTGCCGGGTGAGCCAGCGGAACGGCCCGATCGATCTTTGGGGGGTTCTCTCCAGGTCGGCTGCCACAGGGTCTCTCCGTTGGCTGTCCTCATCGCGCTCACGGCCGGCCGCATTCCGGCCGGGCCGGGTGTCGGACCACTATCCGTACAGGTGCAGGCTCGGGATGCCGAACAGCCTGGCGAGCCACGACACGCCCAGGAACGTCGTCACCATACAGAGGAAAGCGATGATAACGATGATGGTCGAAGGCGCCCCGCGCCACGTCGGACGCACGCGCGCGTGCAGGTAGAGCGCGAACGCGAACCAGGTGATCAGCGACCACGTTTCCTTGGGGTCCCACTGCCAGTAGACGCCCCAGGCCTCGTTGGCCCAGGCGGCGCCCGACATGATGCCGAACGTGAGCATCGGGAACGCGAAGATGGCCAGTTGGTGGACCGAGCGATGGAAGCGCCCGAGGTTGTCGGGCGTAAGCCCGTACTCACCTTCCACGCGGAAGGGCCACACGATGATGCGGAGCACCCACCAGAGGACCGGCGGGAACTCGCGCGCCTTGAGCTTCCACAGCAGGATCTGTATGAGGTACGAGACCTCGACCGCGAACGCCACGACGAAGACCGCGTAGGAGCCGAACGCTATGGCGACGTGCCAGAAGAACCACGTGCTCTGGAGCGCGGGGAAGAGCGGCTTGATCTCGGGGCTCTGACCGAGAAGAGCGTACAGGCACGCTCCACCCGCGACGAGCGATACGAAGAACCCCGGGATGCGCACGCTCCTGCGCCACTCGATGATCAGGTATGCGACGACCGTCGACCAGGAGAACCATGCGAGGCTCTCGTACAGGCTCTGGAACGGCGGCGCGCCCTTGAGCATCGTGCGGATGATGATGACCACGGTCTGGAGAAGGGCAGCGGCGATGAGCGCCGTGGTCGATCCGACGCGGAACGCCTTCGCGCGCGGCGCCATGAAATGCAGGATGTAGAACACCAGTGCCGCCGCGTAGGCGTAGAGAGCGGCCCACAGTATCTTCGTCTCGGTCGCCAACCTGGCGGCGTCTCTGGCCAGAAGCATCTCTGCGTTCACGCGCGCTCCCGCGTCGTCAGGTGATGCGAACGACTATTCGTTCTCCGTGCCCGGTTCGACCCTGTAGCAGATCTCGCCGTCACGGATCATGCCGTACTCCTCGCGGGCGACCCTCTCGATGGCCGCCGGGTCGTTCTCAAGGTCGTAGCGCAGCGCCTTAGTGGCCTCACGCTCCGCCTCGAGGTTCTGCACCTCCGCGGCGAGATCGTCACGCATGCCGTGCATGCGCGCGATCGACACGAGTCCGGAGTCCCCGAAGAGGACCGCGTAGGCGAACCACAGCCCGATCGTCCAGCCGAGTATGCGAATCACCTTCACGGACGTGCCGCGCCCGTATCCGGGGAACGCCTTGCGAAGGAAGCGGGGCTCCTCCTTCTTCTTGGGCGGGCTCTTCCTTCTGTTCACCCCGGATGTGTTGGGCAAGTGAAGTCCTCCTAGTGCACCAGCTCGTCGCCCAGGTCCTCGATGCCATACTCCGCGGCGCCACCGAAGATCGCCATCTCGCCCAGCTCCTCCTCGATGCGGATGAGCTCGTTGTACTTGCACAGACGGTCCGTGCGCGAGGCGGAGCCACTCTTGATCTGCCCAGCGCCGGTGGCGACCGCGAAGTGGGCGATCGTCGTGTCCTCCGTCTCGCCCGAGCGATGAGATATGATCGCGCTCATTCCGCTCATGTGAGCCATGCCCACGGTCTCGAGAGTCTCGGTGAGCGTCCCTATCTGATTGAGCTTGATGAGGATCGCGTTCGCCGCGGCCGTCTCTATGCCGCGCGCCAGCCTCTCGGGGTTCGTCACGAACAGGTCGTCGCCGACGATCTGGATGCGTCCGCCGAGCCGCTCGGTCATCCTCGTCCAGCCGGCCCAGTCGTCCTCCGCGTGACCGTCCTCGATGGAGATTATCGGGTACTTGTCGACGAGTTCCTCGTAGAAGTCGACCATCTCCTCGCTCGTGCGCGACTTCCCCTCCGCCGCGAAGACGTACTTGCCGTCCTTGTAGAACTCGGTGGCGGCCGGGTCGAGCGCTATGTAGACGTCCTGGCCAGGCACGTATCCAGCCTGGTCTATGGCCTGCACGATGACGCCGATGGCCTCTTCGTTCGACTCCAGGTTGGGCGCGAACCCGCCCTCGTCGCCGACGGAGACCGCCAGGCCCTTGGACTTCAGCACCTTCTTGAGCGAGTGGAAGACCTCGGCGCCCATCCGGATGGACTCGGTGAAGCAGTCGGCTCCGGCAGGGACTATCATGAACTCCTGGATGTCGACGTTGTTGTCTGCGTGCTTGCCGCC
>CAZLTC010000112.1:0-3436 GCA_964562405.1 uncultured bacterium
GGCGTCGCCGCGTTCGAGAGCATAGAGCGCAACCACGCCTTCGCGATGGACCCGGCGTCGCGGCCCGGAGCGCTCGAAGGGAACCCGGTGAGCGAGGACATGGTCGACGCCGCGCGGCTCGTCCGGGACAAGCGCATCTTCACGATCATGACGGTCCTCGACAGCGAGCACCGCACCTGTTACGCGGCCGCCGGGGACATCGAGGGCGCGTTCGCCTCGGCGGTCGGGGACGCGCGCTCCGTCTTCGAGGTCTCCGTCCCGGCCGAGGTCGACGTGGTCGTCGCCGTCGCCACTCCCCCGCTCGACATCGACCTCTACCAGTCTCACAAGGCGCTCGAGCACGGGCGGCTCGCGCTCCGCGAGGATGGCATACTGATACTGGTCTCCGAGTGCCGCGAGGGCGTCGGCGAGAGGTCGTACATCGATTTTCTGGAGAGGTTCGATTCGCCCCGGGCGGCGCTCGGCGTTCTAGAGGAGAGCTACAGGTTCGGCCACCACAAAGTGGCGCACATCGCGGACATGGCGTGCAGGAACAGCATCTGGGCGGTGACAAGTCTCGAGGACCCGGCGGTCCTCGAAAGCGTCTTCATGTCGCCGTTCGCCTCGCTGCAGAACGCGCTCGACGAGGCCATCACGCGTACCGGCCCCGGCGCCAGGGTCCTCTTCCTGATGGACGCGAGCGTCACCGTCCCCCGCCTGCCCTAGACCGGGAAGACGTGGAAGAGCTTTCCGCTCACAAGGTAGACCAGGAGAGTCATCACCACGAGACCGATGAGATGAAGCCAGAAGCCGGACCTCATCATGTCCGACATGCTGAGCTTGCCCGAGCCGTAGACGATGGCGTTGGGCGGCGTCGAGACGGGCAGCATGAAGACGTTCGAGCACGCGACCGTAGCGGGGACGATGAGGAGATACGGCGGGACCTTGGCCGCGGCGGCCACCGCTATGAGAATGGGGATGAGCATGTTGGCGACGGCGGTATTCGACGCTATCTCGGAGAGGAACGACGCCACGATCCCGACGAGCAGGATGAGGACGAGCGGGTGCAGCGAGCCGGAGAACGACAGCGAGCCGGCCATCCACTGCGCCGCGCCCGAGGCGAAGAGGCCCTTGCCGAGCGCGAGCCCGCCCCCGAACAGGAAGAGGATGCCGAACGAGATGGACCTGGTGTCAGGCCATACGAGAGGGAACTGCCACTTGCGCACGTTCGTCGGCACGATGAAGAGCAGAAGCGCGCACGCGAGCGCGATGATCGAATCGTCGAACCGCTCCTGTATGACGGCCGCGGCCTGGAAGGGAAGCAGGTGCCAGAACGGGCGGGTGATCCAGAGAGAGGCGACGAGCACGAAGGCGCCCACCGTGTACTTGCCGCCGAGCTCCATCGGGCCCAGGGTCTTCCTCTCCTCCTCGACAGCCTCCTCGCTGGCAACCGTGCGAGCCCGCGGTTTGTGAATCGTCCAGAGGAACCACCACGTGAGCGGCAGCATCACGATCGTGTAGGGCAGGCCCACCTTCAGCCAGTCGAAGAACGAAAGCTCCTTGCCCAGCAGAGAGCTGGAGAATCCGGCCAGAAGAACGTTGGGCGGCGTGCCCACTAGAGTAGCCACGCCGCCGATGGTCGCCGCGTACGCGATGCCGAGAAGCATGACGGTGCCGTAGCGAGACTCGGCCTCGACGCCGGACCCCGTGAGTATCGCCATCGCGATAGGGAGCATCATCGCCGTGGTCGCGGTGTTCGACAGGAACGCGGAGAGAAGCGCCGTAAGACCCATGAAGTAGAGCACGAGCATCTTCGAACTCGTTCCGACGCGTCCTAGTATCGCGACCGCGAGCCTCCGGTCGATGCCCCACTTCATCATCGAGCGCGCGATGAGGAAGCCGCCAAGAAATAGGAAGATGAGACGGTTGGCGTACTGCGCGAGCGCCTCGTTGAGAGGGAGTATGCCGAGCAGCGGAAGGAGCACGGCGGGGACGAGCGCAGTCGCGTAGATCGAGATCGCCTCCGTGCCCCACCAGATGGCGCAGAGCGAGAGCACCGCGAGCATGCGCTTGATCTGCGGGTCGACCGCCATCGGCGCGACGAGCAGGATGGCGAACGCCGCCAGCCCGCCAAGGAAACCCACCTTGCTCTTGATCGATTCGAGTCCCGCCATGTCCGACCTCGCAGACGTCGTCCTGAACCTTGGAAGGCTCGGACGTCGCGGACGCTGTCCCAAACCTGAGTGAGCACCGACTCAGGCTTATCCGACCGAACGGCCTACGATTATAGCGCAAGACGGTCCGCTTGGCGAACGCAACTCGGCAGGTGGTCCGAACACTCTCATCTCATAAGAGCCAGCTTCGCGATTCCTGAGCGAGGCCCGGCTTCGACCCGCACGAAGTAGACGCCGGCCGCGGCAGCACTCCCGGACGAGTCGCGTCCGTCCCAATCCAGTGAGACGTCGCCCGCAGGGAACTCCCCGTCGGTGAGCGCGCGCACCACGCGGCCCCGAAGGTCATAGACGACCGCTCGGACGTGCCCCGGTTTGGGCAGCGAGAAGGACAACCTGGACGCGCCCGCCGCCGGGTTCGGCCAGGCCTTGAGTGCAATTGACGAAGCATCGCCGACCGCGGGCTCGACGGACGTCACGTCGTTCCCCACGACCAACAGGTCGTTGGGCGGCAGCGACGCGCCGATCGGACCCGTCGTGAGCTGCGTGCCGTCGAGCGCATCGAAGATGCGAACGCCGGGCGCCGTGTACGTCCTGTCAGCGAGGAAGAGCTGCGCGGTCCCGTCGTGAAGCTCGACGTCCATGACGCTGTAGCCGCCCGGCTTCCACACGTTGCCTATCTTGGCGCCGGTGGACCAGTCGAACGCGATGCAGAACTGCTGCCACGAAGGCGACGACGTTGAGACGACAGCGTGGGCGCGGTTGCCGAGCGGAAGCGTGAAATCGTACAGCTCGCCACCCAGCTGCGCCTCCGTTGCCACTACGCCTGCCGCTTCGAGCGCGACGGGATCGACCTCGACGATCCCGCCGTCCAGGACGCTCCAGTTCCCGCTGCAGGCCGCGTAGATCATCCCCGCTTCGCTGACATGCAGCTCGCGATACGGGTTCATGAAAGGCAGCTCGATGCCCTGCACGCCGGGCGAGACCGCGTCGACGTCGACGAGCTGGTTCGTGGACGTGTCGAGCACCGCTAGACACGACGGGGGAACCGGCACCCAGTAGTTGTCCCGGTCGAGACGCTGGACGGCGACGAAGAGGAGCCCGTCGACGACGACCATCCCGGATGCCTCCGGGAGCCCGTCGGCGTCGGCGAAGACGGAGAGGTCGACGGAGTCAGTGACCGCCCCGGTCGTAGGGTCGACCTCCAGCAGGAATGCGCTCTCGTGCCGCGTGACGTACGCCCGGGTCGCCGATACGAACGCGATGTCCTGCGGGTTGCTGCCGGG
>CAZLTC010000113.1:0-3306 GCA_964562405.1 uncultured bacterium
CTGCTCGAGCGCGGCATCGGTACGGAGATCCTGGACGGCGACGTCATCCGCACGAACCTGTCGAAGGGCCTCGGCTTCTCCAAGGAGGACCGCGACATCAACATCCGCCGCGTCGGGTTCGTCTGCAACCTCCTGACCCGCAACGGCGCAGTCGCTATCGCGGCATGCATCTCGCCCTACGCGGTCATCCGCGACGAGAACCGTGAGATGATAGGCCGCTTCGTAGAGGTGTACTGCCAGGCGCCGCTCGAGGCCTTGATAGCGCGCGACGTGAAGGGCCTCTACAAGAAGGCGCTGGCGGGGGAGATCAAGGGGTTCACGGGCATCGACGACCCGTACGAGGAGCCGGTGAAGCCCGAGGTCGTCGTGAACACGTCAGAGGAGACGGTCGACGAGAGCGTCGCCAAGATCCTCCGGACGCTGGAGCTGATGGGCTACATCCCCGCTTCCGAGTCCGAGCAGGAGTACTCGGAGGAGGAAGAGGAGGAGATCAAGAAGAGGCTCGCGGACCTGGGATACATCTAGCACTTCACGACATAGGCACCATGAAGAAGCCCCCGGCTGGGTTGGCCGGGGGCTTCGCAGTGCTCAGAGCTTGGCGCCGTCCAGCGGCGCTCGGATGCTACGGCCCGACATCGATCCTGAACTCGTATTCCGTCCTCTGGTTCCAGAACTTCGCCGCGGCGTAGTGCGTGCCGCTCTCGACCGCGGTCACCTCCAGCGTGTTGTCGGCGGCGTACTCGGTGCTCGAGTCGAGCGCGTTCCCGTTGGGACGGTAGACGATCAGCTGCCCGATGTTGTGGGGCGAGGTCAGCTGCGTCGACGACAGCGTGATGGTCTGTCCGATCTCCGCGTAGAACGAGAACACGTCGGCGTCGAGGTAGCAGCCGACCAGGTCGTGCGTCTCGTTCACGGAGAGAGGCTCGGCCTCATCCACGAAGTCGTTGTCCTCGTAGTCGTCGTCATCGCAGGGTGCGGATGTCTCGAACTCCAGGTCGTACAGGAAGTACCCGTCGTGGTTGTAGTCCTCGATGGACGCGATGTACGTGCCCGGATTGAAGCTGAACGGGACGCCGCGGTCGTCGCCCGTCGTCTGCCCCGACACGAAGTAGACGTACTGCTTCCCGTCTTGGCGAAGGAGCTGAACGTAATAGTCCAGCGAATCGGCGTGGACGAAATGGGTCTTCACTGTCACTTTCGCCGGCTGGTCCAGCGTGAACGAGTAGTAGTCCTTGTCTGACCCGCAGACCGCGAGCGTCCGGTAGGTTCGGTTCAGGCTGACCACCGCGGGCGACGCGTACGACTCGTTCGGCTCGAAGTAGTCGTGCATGTGGTCGCAGTCGAACGGCCCGGTCTGGAACGAGTGCGTGACCGCATCCAGCGGGTTGCCCGCTTCGTCGGCCGGCCCGTCGAGCGTGATGTCGTGCCACGCGTTCGCCGCGTAGAGAGTGTCGGGCGTGTAGGTCGCCATCCGCGTCTCAGGGTCATACTCGACGTAGCCGCTTCCCGAGCGTCCGGACACCTGGAACGTCGTGTCGGAGATCGTCGACTCGTCCATGTCTTCCGAGAACGTCACCGCCACCTGCCTGACGAGATTCACGTCGGTGGCGCCGTCGGACACGTTCCACGACGTGATCGTTGGGGAAGTGGTGTCCTCCGGCTGAGAAGGGCCGCCGTCGGAACTCGAACACGATACGAGCGCGACAGCAGCAGCAGCGACGATGAGAGCCGACGCAATCCGCTTCATGCAGAACCTCCTGTCATTCGTGGCGCGGCCGATGGCCGAGCCGCCTCCGCCTACATTCGGTCCCCGCCCCCGGGAGGCTCGGCCTCGAGCCAGCTGAACCAGAGCGGGTGGTTGGCCTTGTACCAAAGTAGGACCTCGAGGAGGACGCGCTGGTCCTCCCGGCTGATGACCTCAGGGGGGATGCGGTCGAAGTGCACTCGTATCCTCTCGGACCCTATGAACTCGAGCGCGTCGAGACACAGGGTCTGCAGCTCGTTCCTGATGCGGCCGGAGTCCGAGATCTTCACCGGGCGGCTGCGATAGTCCTCGCCCGACAGGAACCGGATGAGCAGAGGATTGAAGACGAGCCTGCTCTGCTCTGCGCTCTCCATGAGACGCAGCGAGAACGTGATGCGCTTGGTGCCGCGCCCGCTCGCCATGCGCACGGTCACGCGCCAGGTGTTCTCGTTCACCTGCTCGACGCCGGGAGCATCCGAGTAGGGGTCGGGGCACATGTGGCCGGATACCGCGAGGACGTCCCACCGTCTTCCGGGAAAGAAGTCGTCAGCGGCGAGAGTGGTCTTCTCGAGCGGGAGTCCTGCCTTAGAGCCGTCCTCGATCATCTCGCGGTAGAGACGGATCTCCTGGTCCGATGCCTCGCGCCCGAGGAGGGAGGACAGGCGTGCCGGGAACTCGGGGCCGTCCGGGTCGAGTCCCATGACGTGCTGCTCCCTGTCGTAGGGAAGCTTGAAGCGTGACGTGAAGACCGCGAGAGATGCGGAGAGCCCCAGCATAGGCGCCAGGCTTGCCGCTTGCATGGCCTCGGCCGACGCCGCGTAGCCGTCGCAGATGAGCAGGTGCCTCGCTCCGTCGTCCCCCTGCCACGTGCCGATGCTGTAGGTGGGAGCATACGTGCCGGACTCGGTGAACGCCCGACCGCCGGTTGGCAGCGTCCAGCCGGGCTCCACGACGTGCGCGCCGCAGTCGCGCCACTGCTGCCACAGCTCGCCGACTCGTGCGACCCTGGACGCTCCCTGCAGACACCAGACGTGCACGTTCCCAGGCTCGATGTCTGGGTAGGTCCTTCTTATCGCGTCCATGACGAGCGCCCTTGGCGTCCGGAAGCTGATGAGCACGCTCTCCTCGCTCGCGCGCTCGACCACCTCCCTGGGCAGGAACAGGCTCCCCATGTAGCCCTCGTACGGGCGCGATATCCGGAGGGGCTGGTCGAAGAGGTGGAACACGGTCATCGGGCCGCTCGGCAGCCCCAGGGCGAAGCGCGACGTGTTCTCCAGGGTGTCGATGGCGGCCCCCCAGACGGTAATCCCCTCGCGCTTGACGTCGGCGTAGAAGTCGTCCCAGCCGTAGCCGTCGTCGTTGAGCAGACGTATCACCAGGCGGTCCAGCTTCAGTGCGACCTCGGGACGAGCGTAGACGCGCCCGAACCCCAGCTGCGGGTTCGAGCCCATCTCGGGCGTCTCGCCGGCCTTGGGCATCAGGCCTTCGCCCAGCCCGACCATGATGGCATGGTTCTCAGGCAGGTGGCGCGTGAGGTACCACAGGCACTCGCTCATCGCGTA
>CAZLTC010000114.1:0-3243 GCA_964562405.1 uncultured bacterium
ATGGCCGGGAGCTACGAGTCGGTCGGCATGGACATCGTGAATCACTGCACGGATGACCTGCTCGTTCAGCGCGCGCGGCCGCTGCTTTTCGCGGACTACTTCGCAAGCTCGCAGCTGGACCCTGTCATGGTGGCGTCAGTGGTCGGAGGCATGGCGAAGGCGTGCCGTGCCGTGGGATGCAGTCTCATCGCTGGAGAGACCGCCGAGATGCCGGGTGTGTACTGCCCGGACGAGTTCGACATTGTCGGATGCATGATCGGCTCGGCCAGGCGAAGTGACCTGGATGCCACTGAACCGGTCGGGCCCGGCGACGTGCTGATCGGATTGCCGTCGACGGGGCTCCACACAAACGGGTTCTCGCTGGCGCGACAGCTCATCTTCGAAAAGGCCGGCATGGATGTCGACACCGAGGTTCCAGAGCTCGGCTGCACCGTGGGGGAGGCGCTGCTCGCGGTTCACCGTGAGTATCTCAGTGTCGTCGGGCCACTCCTCGGTGACCGCCGGATGCACGCTCTGGCGCACATAACCGGCGGGGGTTTCTTCGACAACATCAAGCGCGTTCTGCCGGAGGGGTGCCGCGCCGCCGTTGACACGTCAACGTGGAGCCCGCTCCCGGTCTTCCGCATGCTCTGCGAGATCGGTCATCTCGATGACGAGGAAGCCTACCGCGTGTTCAACATGGGAATCGGCCTGGTTCTCGTGGTCGAGGCCGGCTCGGCGGAGAACCTCGGCGCCGCGCTGTCCGCAGCAGGGACTGCCGCAACGGTCATAGGCCAGGTTGAAGAAGGGAAACGAGGCGTCGTTCTCCGCTAGAGGAGGGAGGCGCACATGCAGCAGGGAACAAGATCGCCCGCCGTCTGTGTTGTCTGCCTGATCGGGGCCGCAACCGTGCTGGGGCTGCTTGGGCGCGACTCCGAGGTTCAGGACGATGGTGGCTGTGTGCCGGGTGGGCGCGGGCGCACGAGCAGAGGAGGGAACAGGCTGACACTAGGGTGGCTGGCCGTTCATTGACTATCGGCGTCTAGTGTGCTATAATGATGTTAGTGGGGGGTTCGTAGACTGGCCGCTGCGGCTGGTAGGCGGACCTCTTCGCGTCTCATGACCGGGAACGCAGCTGGCCACACAATCGGGAGGTCCCACGATGAAGGAGTACCCGCCGCGCTTCATGCCCGTGCTATTGGTGCTTCTCCTAGCGACCACCCTGCCCGCGCTCGCCGCGCCGGGGTACCAGGTGGTGCTCGGCAGCAGGACGTTCGAGCCCATGCAGGAGCTTCGGGGAAGCCCCGAGGACACACATGTCGTGATCCAGTTCTTCGAGATCCCCTCGCAGAGCGAGCGGGAAGAGCTTGCCGCACGCGGCATCGTCCTCTTCGACTACATACCGAATTACGCCTGGACGGCCTCGGCGAAGGCCGGGGCACTGGCAACGCTGGACGCATCCAGAGTGAGATCCGTCTTCACGCTGGCGCCCGACGACAAGATCTCCCGTCGAACCGCCGGCCAGCGCACCGTCAGGGCGTTTGTCTACCCGGACGTCTCCGATGCCGCGGCGCGGGAGGTCCTCGCGAAGCACGGATCGGTGACGGAGTCGATACGCAACGTGTACACGGTGGAACTCTCCGGCGACATCAGGGACCTCGCCGCCGAGGACCTCGTGAAGTACGTCGACGGACCTCTGCCTGAGAAGGTCGAGAGCCTCGACGACCTCCGCGCGAACATTCACGCGAACCAGGTTCAGACCTCTCCGTACGACCTTCATGGCACGGGCATCTACGCCGGAATCTGGGACAACGGCTCGGTCTCCACCGACCACCCGGACTTCGCCGGCAGGCTCGTGGTCGCCGATGGCTCCGGAACCGGGTCCCACCCGACCGCCTGCGGCGGAATACTGGCCGGCGACGGATCGCGCAGCGCGGCCTACGGCGGGAGCCCCTACCAGTGGCGCGGCATCGCGGACGACTGCAACCTAGCATCGTACAGCTGGCCGGATGACCTCTCGAACATGGACACTGAGACGACACACGCCATCAACAACTACGACATCGTGGTGTCGTCAAACTCCTGGAGTTGGGGGCTGTGCCCGGACTACTGCGAGTACTACGGCGACTACGATGACTGGAGCCAGAACTACGATAAGGTCGTGTCAGGCAGCCTGGGCAAGCGCATCTCGATCGTCTTCGCGGCCGGGAACGACGGCGACTGCACCGACTGCTCGGGTGACATACCAGACTTTCCATACGGTACCGTTCCGGGTCCCGGTTCCACGGCCAAGAACACGATCGTCGTCGGCAGCAACAACGCGGACACCGATGGGTTGAGCTGGTACAGCAGCATGGGCCCCACGCTCGACGGGAGGCTCAAGCCCGACATCGTCGCCCCCGGATGCAAGAGCAGCTCGGGTGTTACGACTACGGCGGTGGGCGACGGATACACGAGTTCCTCGTGCGGTACCTCGTACTCCTGCCCGGTGGTGTCGGGATGCGTCGTCCTCACGCAGGAAGACTACATGGACAAGTTCGGTGACGAGGCGTGGCCGTCGACTGTTAAGGCTCTGCTGATCCAAGGCGCGGAGGATTTCGGCAATGTCGGGCCCGACTACCAGTTCGGGTTCGGGCGCGTCGACATCCAGAACACGATCGACATCGTGCGTGCGGACGGCGGGACAGGCGACCTCATCAAGGAGGACTCCGTCACGACCGGCCAGACCTGGACGTATGACGTGGAGGTCGACGGGGAGTCTCAGCTCAAGGTGACGCTCGCCTGGGACGACTACTTCGGAAGCTACGAGGGCAGCGGCAAGAAGCTCGTGAACGACCTGGACCTCCAGATCGTTTCTCCGAGCCTGACGACCTACTACCCGTGGCTGCTCGACCCCGACAACCCGAGCTACGGCGCCACCACGGGCGTGGACGACCTGAACAACGTCGAGCAGGTCATCGTGAACTCACCGGCCAACGGGACGTGGACGATACGAGTCGTGGCCACGCTACTCCCTGATCCTGACCAGGACTTTTCCCTCGTGACCAACTGCGGCCCCGCCGCGGCCGATCCGCCTCCGGCGGCGCCGACCGGGCTGGATGCGGTTCCGGGCTCGGGCGAGGGTGACATAGACGTCAATTGGGATGACAGCTCCGAACCTGACTTCGACCACTACAGGCTTGAGCGTGCTGACAACCCGTCGTTTGCTGGAGCCTCGTCATTGACGACGTCGTCCAGTTCGTACGCGGACTCGGGGCTGACCCC
>CAZLTC010000115.1:0-3150 GCA_964562405.1 uncultured bacterium
GACACCCACCGTGCAGCTCGTTGCGTCGGCTACTTCCTTATACTGAAAGAGTATCGGAGAGTCCCCGGTGGGTGTGGGGTACTGTTCGGCGTCGTATATCACCACCTGGAAGGTCTCAGTTGCTTCGCTGTCCTTGTGTCGCACGTCATCGTACTCGACCACGATCCTGTGCTCCTCATCGTCGTGCCAGGCGTAGATGTCTCCACCGGCCGACGGATCGAGGTCGTCCCAAAAGGGCGCCAGCATCGAACTTGGGCCGGTGGCGGAAGGGATGCGAACGTTAGCTCCCGTGGAACCTCCTGCAAGGTAGTCGAGGATGTACATCCCGTTGCTGGCGACCGACGACCACGGTCTGTCCATTCCGTAGTACGTGACCTTCACCGGCGATGTCATGAACTGCTGGGTCGCGTCGTCGTGCGTGCTCACGTGGTCGAGCCTCGTTCCCGGGCCAGGGGGAGCGATCTCGACCCACTCGTAGGCACGGCGTTCGGTGAAGAGTGAGTCGCTCGCATCGTAGGCATAGTAGCCGTAGTTGTCGGGTCCGGTGGGGTAGGTTGAGCGGTCGGTCTCGATCCGCAGCTCTATCCTGAGAGACTCGGCGTATGTGTAGGATGGGGCTTCGGCCTCCATTCTCAGCACCACCTCGGGTCGATGTCCCATGGGAGTGCTGGGTCCAACCGACACCACCGGTAGAGCGCCGACGCTCGCGACCACCGAATCCGCGCCCGCCGCCGGAAACTCGACCTCACCGGTCACGACGGCCACGTGCGGATCAGTTGAGCGGAGAGCACCCTCTATGTTTGACAGGACGTGCCCGGACCGGTTCCTCAGCGATACTGCCACCGCGATGGTCTCTCCCGGTTCGGGGATGCCATCTCCGTTTCCTGTCGGCGGGCGATCGTCGAGAGAAACCACCTCCACGCTGAGATCTCCCGTCACGGTCGCCAGCGCGGTAAGCTCTACCTCCATCAGTTCTCCATCGCAGCGCATGACCAGCGACGCCGGAACGGAATGTCCACCTGGCCACGCATCGTCGATCGTCGCCGTGAACTCGCCCGACCCCCAACTCGCGGCACCCGCGTCCATCGACCCGTAGGAGATCACGCTGTCCTGAAGCGATACGTGCGGGTCGGCCAGCCTGAGCGTGGCGACCACGGACGTGGCGGCGGCGTCTCCCACATTGCGAAGTTGGACGCGCACGGCCACTTGTTCTCCGGGACTCACGAGGCCGTCGCCATTCCCGCCCGACGCGTCGTCGAGGACGCACGCATCCGGCAGCACGTACGCGCCTGGAGGAGCAGCCAGCAGGGGGCCCGCGAACGACGTGGCGTTCTTGGCCAGGACGGCGACTCTGAGCGTTCCCGGCTCGTCAGGGGCCACGCTGAGAGTCACCTGTCCCAGCGAGTCCGTCATGCCCCACGCGTAGAATCCCGAATCCGCGAGGCAGGCGACCGTTGCGGCCGCCACCGGTACGTCCTGACGTCGGACCTCGACCGTCAGGTCGGTCGAGGTCCCGGCGGTCACGGCCGGCGCGTGCTTGACGGTGAGGGGGGTAGGCTGCACCGTCCAGGCGGTGAGCTCCGGGTCGCCGAACAGATTCCACCCCTCGTACTCCTCCTGGTCGCCGAAGATCGTGAAGAGGTTTGCCTTGGCGTCGAGACATGCCTCGCCGAGGGTCCTGCAGTCGCTGAACACCGTGGAGAAGAACCCCTGATTGACCGCGCTGCGTCTCAGGGAAAGCTCCTGGCCGGCTCCAATCGTACCCGTGCCGAAGAACGCGGCCGCGCCCTTCGGCTCGGACTGGCTCCCGGCGCGCAGCCAGACCTTGCCCATGAGGTAGTCCTCCGCGTAGTCGCCCGAGAGACATGTGCCGGAGAAGATGACAGAGAGGCGCCACTCGTTCTGAAGATCGGCCGGAATCAGCATGAAGGGCCCCCGCCAGTATCCACTGGCGCTCCCTCGGTAGTTGAGGTACCCGCGTCCCTCGTTGACCGCCGCCATCGTCTCCTCCAGGGTGACTCCGTTCTTCTGGAACAGCGTGTCGACGGGCGCAAACCCTGCATCCTGCATGAGTTCACGTGCGTGCTCCGTGTCGTCGTAGTAGATCCAGTCGCCGGAGTCGCAGTCGTCCTGGACCATCAGGAGTCCGCTGGTTAGCCAGCTCATGTCCTCGGTCATCCAGGGGCCCTCGTAGATCAGTGTCTTGGCGACCATCGTCGCCAGCTGGGGCGAGCTGTCCGCCGGCAGTCGCCCGATCAGGATGTCCGCCAGGCAGTCGTCTCCATCCACCGCCGCGTAGTAATTGTCCGTGTAGACAGTTCCGTTGTTGTAGGCGTGTATGGCCTCCTTGTCGGCGCACAGCAGCACGAACTCGGGTGGCACGGTCCACTCGTTGTAGGCGGTCTCAATGAAGGTCCGGATCGCCTCCACGGTCTCGCCCGTCTCATCGAGAGTGGCGATCCTCGGGAGCAGCCCCCTCGCTTCCTTCGACTCGTAGAGCGGCAGGATCGAGCCAACGTTCTCCGTTGGGACGATCATGAGGTAGCGCCCGCCCTGTTCTCTGGTCGCCGGGTACACCGTCTCGGAAGGTGGGCGCTCGTTGTAGTTGATGATCATTTGCTGATACAGTCTGTGGAACGCGGGAGATCTGGGCCTGTCGGTTCTGGTGATCTCGTTCCTCCCAACGCCGCCACTCGACCTCAGAGACACTGTGAAGCACAGAGAGTCGGGCGCGTCAGCAGCCGTGGCGGGTGGGGGCAGGAACCTCACCGCCATCACGCGAACGTCGCGCATGATCGCAGGCTCGCTCACGGAGACCCAACCGGCCGCCGCGTCGTCCGGAAGGCTGCGTTCTCTTGCACCGCTTGCCGTCCCGCCGGACTCAGTCACGACCGCGTCCATGCGTCCAGTGTCGGGCACACGGACGAGCACCGACGCGGGTTGCGCGTGGCCGCCCTGCAGCGGCCTCGCGACCAGTCGCAGCGTGACGGAGCTGGCGTCCTGACGGGTGACTCGCGCGGTCGAGGTCCAGCCGTCCACGCGCTTGAGGACGGCGGCGTCGCCCGAGGTCCGGGCGACGGGGGGTGCGCCCGTCGCGGGCGGCACCCCACCCGTCGGGGTACCCACCCCCGTGGCCAGCCGGGGGAATGC
>CAZLTC010000116.1:0-2853 GCA_964562405.1 uncultured bacterium
CGCTGCGTAGCGAACACGAGGTGAATGCCCACGGCGCGCGCCATCTGCGCGAGTCTCTGCACGGGGGCCTCGACCTCCCGCGGCGCCCGCACCATGAGGTCGGCGAACTCGTCGACTATGACGACGACATGGGGAAGCTTGTGGCGGTCGCCAGGCAACAACGCCTCCAGCTCCTCCCCTTCTTTGATACGCCTGTTGAACCCGTAGATGTCCCTGACGGTCAGCGCGGAGAGGATGTCGTAGCGCCTGTCCATCTCGCTCACGAGCCACTGGAGGGCCATGGCGGCGTCCTTCGCCTCCGTGACCACAGGCGCGAGGAGGTGCGGTATGCCCCCGTACCTGGGCAGCTCGAGACGCTTCGGGTCGATCATGAGGAAGCGGACCTCGTCCGGCGTCGACCTGAACATTATGCCCGTCAGAAGCGCGTTCAGGCATATGCTCTTGCCCGACCCGGTGGCGCCCGCCACGAGAAGGTGCGGCATCTTGGCCAGGTCCGCACAGAAGACGCGCCCCGTGGTGTCCTTTCCCAGCGCGAGCGGGATCTCGCTCTTCATTTGTTGGAAGGCGTCCGACGCGAGCGTGTCCTTGAGATAGACCAGCGCCGGGTGCTCGTTCGGTATCTCTATCCCGACCGCACCCTTGCCCGGGATGGGCGCGATGATCCTGATCGCGGTCGCCTTCATGGCCAGCGCGAGGTCGTCCTGAAGGTTGGCTATCTGGCTGACCTTGACGCCTCTCGCCGGCTCGATCTCGAAGCGCGTGATGATGGGTCCGGGATGGACGTGGACGACCGACGCCTCTACGCCGAAGTCGGCGAGCTTTTCCTCGAGGAGCCTCGACCGCGCCAGAAGCTCCTCGCGCGTCACCTGACCGTGCGGGTTCGGGACGGGGTCGTCGAGCAGGGAGAGCGGCGGTATCCTGTAGGGACCTGCCTGGACCGGCCGCTTCGGCGCGGCCTTCGCCCTGGCGGGCCTGGCAGACTCGACGATGGTCGGCTTCCTCGGAACCGGGCGCGCCGGCTTGGGCGACGGATCGGGCTCAGGCTCACGCTCGGGCCCGCGGACCCGCTTCCCCGGACGGTCCCTTCCGCCACTCTTCCTTCTCGCTCTGCGGTCGGCCTCCGCGTCGTCGACCATGGACTCTCTTCTCTTCTTCTGCTTGCTCGCCTTCTTCGGTCTGGCGTCACTGCGGGTCTCGGTTAGGGAGGCCCACGCGGAGGCGGCGAACTCCCCGAGCCTCTCCGCCGCGGAGCCGAGCCATTCGAGGAGGCCTTCGAAGTCGATCTCTGTCGTGAGCAGCGTTATGGCGACGATGCCGCCTATGCCTGCCAGAACGGTTCCGACCCTGCCGATGTGCCGCGTTCCGAAGTTCGCCATGAATGCGCCGCCGATGCCGGACACGCCCGCGGCGCGCTCGCCTCCGATAGCGTAGATGATCGACACGGCAAGAAGCGAGACCGCCGTGATGAAAACGCTCCGGAGGGCGAGCTGCTCCGGGTCGTTGCCGAGGAGGCGGTTCCAGCCCCACATGCACAGGAGCAGCGGGACGACCCACGCGCAGACGCCGAGCATGTTGAACATCCAGTCGGCTACCTGCCTGTTCTGGAGGCCCATCCCGCTCGACCATATCTCCGGACCGAGGTCGCCCGAGACGGCGAAGTACACGTGCGTGCCCAGGCTCACTCCGAGGAGCAGGCCGACCGTTATGAGCAGCACTCCGACGAGCTGCCTCCTGCGGTCGTCAGTCATGTGATCGAAGAGCCCCATCGTTCAAGGTCTCCTGAACATGTCCGGGTGCTTGTGGGCGCGCTCTGCCGCCGCGGGACGGCGGTCCTACCTGCGCGACGCCTTCTCGCCTGAGATGCGACCGTCCACGACGACCGGCACCGCACCATACTTGTCGATCTTGGAACAGAAGTCGAGGTCGGCGTCGAACCCGAGCTCCGAGAGCTTGCGGCCGTGGGTGGAGCCTCGCACCACCTCGCCGATGTCGGTGAGCTTCTCGGCCACCGCTCTGCCGGCGACGGCGCCGTCATTCAGAATGAGCTTGCCTCGGTACGACCTTGTGAGCTTCGCGACCATGAGCCCGCCGCAGACCAGATCCTCGAGCGAGAGCTGGCCCAGGTTGCCCGCGCAGAGCAGCGTCACCTTCTTGGGTCTGGAAGAAAGAAGCTTGGTAACCACCGCGCTCAGGTTGAGGAAAGCTCCGACGAGGATCTGCTTCGCCGCCGAGCTCTGCGTGATGGCAACCGTGCCATTGGACGTCGACAGGATCAGCGTCTTCCCTTTGACGACCTTGCTGACGTAGTCCAGGGGTGAGTTTCCGAGGTCGAACCCCTCGATCTCGCGCCCGTCGCGCTCGCCTCCGAGAAGTGTCTTCTTCTTCTCGAGTGTGGCTGCGAGTCGGCTGGCGTCCTCGACGCTGGCCACCGGGATGATCCGCTCCACCCCGTTCTCGCATGCCTGCACTATCGTGCTCGACGCGCGCAGCACGTCGATGATCACGACGTTGGTGTCCTTGACGTGCCCCTCGGGGAGCTCGCCTGCTCTTGTGAATAGGTTGACGTTCATGGTCAGCTAGTCAGCACCATCGCTTCCGGGCGTTTTTTTTTCCGCTCGAGTGTACCGGTGTCGAAGCGGCCCGACAGAAAGTCGGGGTCGTTCATCATCTTCACGTGGAACGGTATCGTCGTAGCTACACCCACTATGACGAACTCCCCCAGAGCGCGGCGCATGCGCGCGATCGCCTCTTCGCGCGAGTTGCCGTGAGAGAGGAGCTTCGCGATCATCGAGTCATAGTGCGGCGAGATGGCGCATCCGGCGCAGAGGTGCGTGTCGACCCTGATGCCCGGTC
>CAZLTC010000117.1:0-2839 GCA_964562405.1 uncultured bacterium
ACTGGCATCCGGGTTCTGCAAGCCCCGGTACATCACTGACGATCGAGGAAGCCTCCCGTAGCAGGTACGAGGGGACGACGCTGATCGAGTACCGCTTCGAGAGCACGGGGTTCGAGGCCGACGAGGACGCCTCCATGTGGATGAGGCAGGGCCCTGCGTATCGGTCGCTCCCGGCCGTGATCGACGCCGATGGCACGGTGGTCGTGGCTGGCGCGGACCTCTTTCTCGTCGGCGGGTACGTGCGCGGTCAGTCAGTCGACGTGGCGCTCGTGTCGGGCGACAAGCGTGCCCAAGCCAAGGTCATCCCGTTCCCGATCGAGTCCGCGGGAGAGGGTTGCAGGATCTCCGTCGAGCTGGTTTCGCCACAGGGCAACGTCTTCCTCATTGCGATTACCGGATTCAAGGTCGGGGAGACCGTCCGTGTTGAGAGTCTTTACAAGGACGAGCACATCGATCAGCAGGTGCAGGTTCCCGCTGACGGTTCTATTGACATGCCTCTGTTCTTCGGGCCTGAGGATCGTGGTTCGGCGACCTTGCGTGTGACCGGAGACAAGTGCTCTGCATCAGTCGAGTATGGAGTCGGCGAGGATGCGCTCGACGTCCAATAGCTGCGCCACGCGCGGTCTGACCGGCGCATACGGCAGGCACGCGAGTCGTCAGGCAGGCCGTGTGGTGGTGTGTTCGGGAGGTCTGAGGGATGCTGGCTGAGGTTCTCGCCGAGCTGGAGACAAGGGGATATAGAGCGGCGGCAGTTCCGGCCGAGCGCCTGGAGGAGCTTCGCGAGCACTACGAGGATCTCGCATGCGGTGGTTCGGTCGACGAGAGCCTGGCCCAGGGGTTTCTGAAGGGGCTCTCCTTCCGGCCTCCTGAGTCCGTTCCCAGCCCGCGCAGTCTGGTAGTAGTTGCGAGAAGAGACCCGCTGGTGCGCTGCATCTTCAGATGGCGGGGCGCCGATGTCGCTGTCCCGGTGCCTCCGACGTACCTCCATCTTCGGCGGAAGAGCGAAGAGGTGACGCGGGAGGTGGCGGAGCTGCTGCCGTGCCGGAGCCACGTGGAGTGTCTCATCAATGCACCGCACAAGCTCCTCGCTGTTCGAAGTGGCCTGGCTCGCTACGGCAGGAACAACATCACCTACATATCGGGTCTCGGCAGCTTCTACCTGCTCACGACCGTATGCACCGACGTTCCCTGCGACGGTGGCGAGTGGCTGGCTCCAACGATGATGCCGGCCTGCGACGGGTGCACGCGCTGCAGGTCGGCATGCCCGACCGGAGCGATACCCGAGGACCGCTTCCTCCTCAGAGGAGAGCTCTGCATCACCCACTGGAATGAGATGCCGGAAGACGTCCCGTTCCCCGGCTGGATGGCGGGGGAGTGGCACAATAGCCTTGTCGGGTGTCTGCACTGCCAGCTGGCCTGCCCTGAGAACGAGGCGGTTCTCGACTACGAAGAGACCGGACCTAGCTTCACCGAAGATGAGACGGAAGAGCTGCTGCACGCCCCCCGGCCCGATGACCTGCCGAACACTCTCAGGGAGAAGCTGGAGAGCTGTGATCTTCTGGGGTTGCTGGGCGTCCTGCCGCGTAATCTGGCGGTGCACCTGCCGGGGACAGACACATGAGGCACTCGCCGCTCTTCAAGAAGCTATCGCGTCTGAGCGAACGCCCCGCGCCGTTCTCCACGTACACGGCGGACGTTCTCTGGACCGACGAACACGTGTCGCAGGAGATGCTCGGGTACCACCTGAATCCTTCGGTGGACCTCGCGTCCCGCAAACAGGAGTTCATCGACCGATCGGCCGCGTGGATGGTAGAGCGCTTCGACCTGGCCCAGGGTGCAGCCGTGCTGGACCTGGGATGCGGCCCCGGGCTGTACACCTCGAGATTGGCCGCGGCCGGGGCCCACGTCACCGGAGTCGACTTCTCGAAGGGCTCGCTCGAGCACGCTCGCTCTGAGGCCGCGAGACTGGACCTCGAAATAGACTACGTTCAAGCGGACTACCTTCGTTACGAGACCAGTGCGAAGTTCGACCTCGTCTCCCTCATCTTCTGCGACTTCTGCGCTCTGAGCCAGGACCGCCGAGCGGCGCTCCTGCACAGGGTCCGTGGGCTCCTGAAGTCACGAGGAGCGCTCTTCATGGACGTCTGCTCTCTCGCCGCGTTCGGCAGGTGGAAGGAATCCACCGCGTTCGGGAGGCGGTTCATGAGCGGGTTCTGGTCGGAGTCCGACTACTTCGGCTTCCGAATATCCTTCAAGTACGAGGCGGAACGTGTCACCCTCGACAAGTACGTCGTGGTCGAGCCGGCAAGGACCTGGGAGGTCTACAACTGGCTGCAGTATTTCGACGTCGAGTCGCTCGAGTGCGAACTCCGCTCCGCGGGGTTCCGCATCGAGGAGGTGTACTCCGACGTGGCCGGGGCCACCTACGACGAGCGCGCTGACCAGTTCGCCGTGGTGGCCGTGGAGGGACAATGAGAGGCATGCGCGTGTGCGCGGCGCTTGCGCTGGCAGCTCTGGCGCAGGGGTGCGCGTCGACCACGCCCGAGTGGGCTCAGTCGATCAACCCCTGCTGCGGACAAGACCTGATCGCAAAGGGAATAGAGCCGCCGCAGGACCGCTGCGCCGACATCGTGGTTGACCAGCAGACCGCCTTCAGGCTAATGAAGGACCTCAGCGGCGGCGCGGTCGCCCAGTGGGAGGTGAGGCTCATTCCGGGCGGGCCTGCCTGCATTTGGAGGACATGGCCCGGCGATCTGGAGTTCGAGCCCGAGAACGTTCAGCCCGATTGGCTGGGCAACGAGCCGGCGCCGGAGGACAGCACGGCCGCGCCGTCCGTTCC
>CAZLTC010000118.1:0-2618 GCA_964562405.1 uncultured bacterium
TACAGAACGGCCTTGGAAACGTTGAGAAGCTTGTTGCGACGGCCGGGGCCGAACGGGTCGCCGGAGGCGCGGCGGCGTTCGGGGCGACGAGCCTGGCCGAGGGGGTCGTCCGGTACGCCGGGCGAGGGTGTGACCAGCACGAGCTTCAGGGTCGTCGCCACGGACGGCATCTTGAGCGACACGATGCTCGTGGCCATCACCGTGATGGGCGTGAACGACGAGCCCGAGATAACGTCGGAGGGTAGCGTCACTGCCACGGAGCACGAGTACTTCTGCTACCGCGCCAGCGCGACCGATCCGGACGTGCGCGGCATCACGTTCAGTTTCGACATGCTGCCTGGGTGGCTCGCAGCGGGCGCCGATAGCGCGTTCGGCACACCGCCCGAGGGGGCGGGGAACGTGAGCTTCCGAGTCGTGGCCACGGACGGGAGCCTGTGCGACACGCTGGCGGTGGCGGTCACGGTGGTGCCGGTGAATGACCCACCGGTGATCACCTCACCGGTGGGCGTGAGCGCCATCGAGGACGTCTACTTCAGCTACATGGCGGAGGCAACGGACCCGGACGGTCCGAGTCTCGCCATCTCCTTCGACCAGGTTCCGTCGTGGTTGTCGGTCGATGCGAACAGCGTGTCCGGCACGCCGCTCGAGGGGGACGGGAACACGAGCTTCCGCGTCGTGGCGTCGGACGGGAGTCTCTGCGACACCGTCGTGGTCTCGCTGAGCGTCGGCGCCCAGAACGATGCCCCGACAATCACGTCGGCCCAGTCGGTCGAGGCTACCGAGGGCGAGCGCTTCAGGTACGTGGCGAGCGCCTCTGACGTGGACGGCCCGAGTCTGAGCTTCAGCTTCGCGGGGCTGCCGGAGTGGCTGTCGGCATGTGCTGACAGCGTCTGCGGGACGCCCGGATACGACGCGACGGACACGAGCTTCATGGTCGTGGCGTCGGACGGGAGCCTGAGCGACACGCTCACGGTGGCGGTCACGGTCGCGCAGGTGGTCCTCACGCCCGCGCTCCGCGCGAACCACCCGAACCCGTTCATGAATGAGACAGTGCTGCAATACGATCTGCCTGCCGCCGCCGATGTGACCCTCACGATCTACGACGTCAGCGGGCGCGAGGTTGTGCGCCTCGTCGACGGCCCGAAGCCGGCCGGTTCCCACGAGGTTGCGTGGGACGCCTGCAATGCGCAGGGGAGAAGGGTCGCGGCAGGCATCTACTTCGCCAGGATCAGCACGCCTGAGTTCAGGAAGAGCGTAAAGATGATGGTGGTGAGATAGGAAGGTCGCTGCTGGTAGGGAACAAGACGAGGGCCCGCCTCCAGGGGCGGGCCCTCTTGCGTACGTCCATAGGGGAAGCGGCTACTCCGGCCGCGTCCCCACCATCATCGGCTCGCTCCCGGCGCCGGCCTTGAACTCCATCTCCTCGACCAGGATGTCCGGCGTCACGACGGCGAGGCGGTAGCTTCCCACGGGGCCGATCGACTGGGTGAGGTTCGTGGCCGCGGGCCTGGCGCCCATCGCGTAGATGTCGCGGAGCGTCCGGACGCTCACCTCGTCGAACGCGAGCCCGCGCACCGGCTCCACGTGACCGTCGTCCGCGTACACCTTGTAGGCGAAGACCGGGGCGGTGAGCAGCGCCGCGCCCGGCTCCTCGAAGCTCTCCGTCCATCTGTACTGCCGCGAGATCTCGGGCGCGTCCAGGCGAGTGATGAGGAGCCCGTACTCGCTGTCGTAGTCCTTCGCCAGCTTGCGGAGTTCCTTGACCAGGTCCTTCTTCGTCTCGTCGGACTGCACGAACAGGTTCGACGCCGTCGGCATCGTCCACTGGTTGGGGAACGTGACGGCGTGGCCGTTGGACGCAGTGAGCTTCTTCGTCGGACTGCGGTCCGTCGGGAGCATCACAAGACGGCCCTTGTCGACGAGCGTAACGTCCTGGGCCGGCACGCCCTCGTCATCGACGAGCCTGTAGCCGGCGAGGTTCACGCCTTCCCAACTCTCGCGCGTCGGCTCGTCGGTCACGGTGACGAACTCCGGCATCACGCGGCGGTTGAGCTTGCCCGCGAGCTTCGCGTCGGGCAGGTACTGCTGCATCCAGTCCTGGCTCATGAGGGGAGACTTGACGGGCGTGAGCTGCCCCGCGAAGAGCTGCGCCACGAACTGCGCCGCGGCGTAGTCGCTGAAGAGGACCGGACCCGCGTATTCCTCGAGCGTCTCCGCAGACAGCATCGCCTCGAGTTCGCCCGCCATCGCGCGAACGTCCGCCACAAGCTCGTCCCCGGTCGGGAGCGCGTCGCCACCGCGCGTGGAGTACCTGAGGAAGCTCGTGAGCCTCTGGCCGTCCTCCGCCTGGCCGGTGGCCGCGACCTCGAGGTCGCCGTAGACGTCGCCCTTCAAGTGCCTGCTTCCCTCGGAGTTCAGGTAGCGTTTGTTGGTGCCGATGCCGGTGAAGGTCACCCGCCAGTCCTGGAGCGACGGGTACTCATCCAGTGCCGCGGCCGCCGTGCGCGCCTGGTCCTCCCACGCGGTGACGTCGACCGCGAGTGTCACCGGCTCCTCCATGTGTTCGAACGGCTCGGCGGGCGAGAAGTCAGGGATCGCCTCCTTCTGCGGGTGCGTCT
>CAZLTC010000119.1:0-2596 GCA_964562405.1 uncultured bacterium
CAGAAGCTGCATGCGGTTGGGATTGGCGCGAATCTTCATGCGTTCCTGTCCGTTGACTGCTTGGTGCTGTGACGGTCCTCCGGCGGCTCAGACATGCCGCGCGCGGCGGCGGGCATCGGCGGATGTTAAGCCGCGCCAGCCTCGACCGGCTTCTTCTTCAGGTACTTCTCTATCTGCGCAGGCTTCACGCGCTTGAGCTCGGAGAGCGGCAGTATCTCCAGAAGCTCCCATCCGAGCGTGAGCGTCTCCTCGATCGTGCGGTTCTCGCCCAGGCCCTGGCTCACGTAGCGGGTCTCGAAGACGTCGGCGAACTCGAAGAACGCTTTGTCCTCGGGCGACAGCGCAGCCTCGCCCAGGATGACCGCGAGCTCCTGCGCCTCCTTGCCGCGCGCGTATGCCGCGAACAGCTGATTCGCCAGGTTCGCGTGGTCTTCTCGCGTTCTGCCCTCGCCGATTCCCTTGTCGCGCAGTCGGGAGAGCGACGGAAGCACGTTGATCGGCGGATAGATGCCCTTCCGATGCAGCGCGCGGTCGAGGATGATCTGCCCCTCCGTGATGTACCCGGTGAGGTCGGGGATCGGGTGCGTCTTGTCGTCCTCGGGCATCGACACGATCGGGATCTGCGTGATGGAGCCCTTCTTGTCCTTGATGCGTCCGGCGCGCTCGTAGATGGTCGACAGATCGGTGTATAGGTAGCCGGGATAGCCGCGCCTGCCCGGGACCTCCTTGCGCGCCGCGGAGATCTCACGCAGAGCCTCGCAGTAGTTCGTCATGTCGGTGAGCACTACCAGCACATGCATGCCGATGTCGTACGCGAGATACTCGGCCGCGGTGAGCGCCATCCGAGGCGTAGCGATGCGCTCGATCGCCGGGTCGTTCGCCAGGTTCACGAACAGGATCGCGCGCTCGATCGCCCCGGTGCGTCTGAAGTCGGCGATGAAGTACTCCGCCTCCTCGAACGTGATGCCCATCGCTCCGAAGACGACCGCGAAGCTCTCCTTCTTGCCCAGCACGGTCGCCTGCCTCGCGATCTGCGCCGCAAGAGCGGGATGCGGGAGCCCGAAGCCGCTGAAGATGGGGAGCTTCTGGCCGCGTACGAGCGTGTTCAGACCGTCGATGGCCGAGATGCCCGTCTGGATGAATTCGTTCGGGTAGTCTCTCGCCGTCGGGTTGATCGGGGCGCCGGCGACGTCGCGCTTCGTCTCGGGGATGATCTGCGGCCCGCCGTCCTTCGGTCGACCGAGGCCGTCGAACACGCGTCCTAGCATGTCGCGCGAAAGGCCGAGCTGGAGCCCGCGGCCAAGGAAACGGACCCGCGCGCTGTCGACCGACACGCCGGTCGTGCCCTCGAAGAGCTGCACGAGCGCGGTATCCTCGTCGACCTCCAGGACCCTCCCACGCCGCACCTCACCGGTCGGCAGCTCCACCTCGGCCAGCTCCTCGTACTTGACGCCCGAGACGCCACCCACGAGGATCAGCGGACCGGAGATCTCCTGGACGGTCATGTATTCCTTCACCATGCGTGACTCCCCTCCTGCTCTCCGCAGCTGCGATCCGGCCGGTGTGGCCTGGAGCGCGGCGCGCCTACGCCACCGTCTCCTCCACACCAACGGCCTTCGCCACCAGCTCCTTGATGCCGCTCTCGATCTTCCCAGCGATGGCGTCGAAGTCGTCCAGCTCGGTCTCCGGAATGAAGCGCGACCTGGAGATGTCCTCCATCACCGGCAGCGCGAAGATGTCCTCGGTCGAGACGCCCTGCTCGATGGCCTCGCCGGCCAGCCTGTTGAGCGTCATGATGTTCGTGAGCATCTTGAATTGCTTCGGGAACGAGGTATACGTGTCGACCTCGTCGAACGCGTTCTGGTGCAGGAAGTCCTCACGGATGGACTTCGCCGTTCCGAGAACCAAGCGGTCCTTGTTCGACAGCGCGTCGACACCGACCAGGCGCGCGATCTCCTTGAGCTCGGCCTCCTGCTGCAGGAGGCGCATGACCCCCGCGCGCATGGCCTCCCAGTCCTCCGAGACCTCGGTCCTGAAGTACTCGGCCAGGCTGTCGTGATAGAGCGAGTAGCTCGTGAGCCAGTTGATCGCCGGGAAGTGTCGCTCATACGCGAGCCAGTCCTCGAGCGACCAGAACACCTTGACGACCTTGAGCGTAGCCTGGACGACCGGGTCGGACAGGTCGCCGCCGGGGGGCGACACGGCGCCGACCGCCGTCAGCGCGCCGATGCGCTCGTCCGAGCCCAGGCAGACGACGCGCCCGGCGCGCTCGTAGAACTGGGCAGCGCGAGCGGGCAGGTACGCCGGGTAGCCTTCCTCGCCCGGCATCTCCTCGAGCCGCCCCGACATCTCGCGGAGCGCCTCTGCCCAGCGCGACGTCGAGTCGGCCATGAGCGCGACCGAGTAGCCCATGTCGCGGAAGTACTCGGCCATGGTGATGCCGGTGTAGATGGAGGCCTCGCGGGCCGCGACCGGCATGTTCGACGTGTTGGCCACGAGCACCGTGCGCTTCATGAGCGGCTCGCCCGACCGAGGGTCGGTGAGCTCCGGGAACTCCATGAGCACGTCGGTCATCTCGTTGCCGCGCTCGCCGCAG
>CAZLTC010000120.1:0-2592 GCA_964562405.1 uncultured bacterium
GCTCGGCCGGCACTTGCCGCGCCAGTGCCTGGCGCGGCTGATACGCGGGTGTTAGCCGGACCGCTCGCTCTCTGGCGAACGACTCAAGGCACGAGGGAAGATGGTCGGTTCAAACCTGACTGGGGCCATTGTCGCGGTACTCGTGTTCGTGCTGACGATTGGCGTATTCGTCGCTCGTCTGGCTTCACGTCCCGCGCTCGAGCACTGGCTTGGGGTTATGCTGGTTCTGCTCCTGGTGCCGTTGCTGAACCTGCTGTTCAGGGGGAGGGTCACCGGTCGGCCTGGGCTGTACATGCTTCAGCTCAGTCTCATGGTTGCGTATCTTGTTGTAGAGGTCCTGGTCGACTACGTGTTCAAGTACGACTTCCGCAGTGTGCGCTGGATGACCGTCGCGTATGTGACTCTCTTCTTCGCGGCAACTGGTGGCATGATCGGTGTAGCTTCCCATGCGGGGAAGGGGTGGACATACGGATCGATTGTGTTGTTCCTTGCGATGGCCGTTCTGGCCTTTGTGCAGCGTGCTGTGACTGGCATGTAGCTGGCGAGCGGCCGGCTAACTAGCGTATGCAGCCGACGCACGCCTCGCGTCATGGCTCTTGCAAGGGGGGCCTCGCTTCGCTCGGCCGGCAACAGCCACGCCGCTCCGCGGCGCGGCTGATACGCGGGTGTTAGACCGGCGACCGCGTCAGGGATAGGGTAGGTCTTGGGAATCCCTCGGCCTGGCCGACGCCGGGGGATCACGCAGGTCGGAAGATCAAGGAGGCACCTCATGCGAGCCATGCTACTGGTTGCGGCCGTTGTCCTCGCGCTCACGGCGCTGCCGTCCGCGGCGGCGGGAGTTTCGTGGAGCCCCGCGCACGAGCTTGCTCCCGTAGGCGATCTGGGGTGCCTCGCCAGCTGCGATCTCGACGGTGACGGAGACGTTGATGTCACCGCTCTCACTTCGCCCACCCCCTTCGAGTACTGGAACATCGGCAGCGCACATGTTCCCTCCTGGCAACTTGATGAGACGCAATTCGGGGAGCTCTTCCAGTGCGACCCGACTGGCAGGAACTGCGACTTCGGTGATCTCGACGCTGACGGAGACCAGGATCTGGTGTTCGGATGCTGGGACGGCGACCTGCATACATACTGGAACATCGGGACCCCGCAGTCTCCGGCTTGGGAGATCGATCCAGTCATGTTCGAGGGCACTCTGGTCTCCTATCAGCCGTCTCCCCGTCTTGGGGATCTGGATGCAGACGGTGACCTCGACCTCTTGGTCGCTGCGGACTACGCCCTAGCGGAGGTGCGGTACTTCGAGAACACGGGCGACGCGACATTGCCTGAGTGGACCGACCGAGGTGCTTTGGACGGCGTGACGTTCGCCTCCTCGAGTGATCGCACGATTGCCTTGGGT
This sequence comes from uncultured bacterium, assembly GCA_964562405.1. Lineage (GTDB taxonomy): Bacteria > Joyebacterota > Joyebacteria > Joyebacterales > Joyebacteraceae > WJLY01. The sequence continues at coordinate 1,400 of CAZLTC010000120.1, forward strand.
GATCTCGACGGCGACGGTGACCTGGACGCCGTGGGGGCGTGCTGGAGGAACGTGATCTCGTGCTGGGAGAACGTGGGGACGCCTCGGAGCTTCCAGTTCATAGAGAATCCATCCATGGTCGCTGGCGTGGATCAGACCGACCAGTACGGCGTGCCGCAGCTAGACCTGGGTGACTTCGATGGCGACGGCGATCCGGACCTCTTGATCTACGGGTCCGACGGCAATTACCTCTACCTGAACGACGGGACGACGCCTGTTGCGCGAACGACGTGGGGTGCCATCAAGGGGCTATACCACTGAAGTAGGCCAGGGGCCTTGGGACCATCTGTCAACAGCCCAGGCTCGTCGCTGCAGGGCGCCTTGGCCAGTGCGCGCGGTCGCGGTCTAACTAGCGTATGCAGCCGACAGGCTGGTCTGTCACGCCAGCTGCATTCGCACCTGGCGCGCCAGCCTGGCGCCTGCGGCTGATACGCAGGCGTTAGGGCGCAGTCCAGGAGTCACAATGAGAACTGGCGCAGCACAAAGGGGGCTGGGTTTGGCGGGAGTGGCCATTCTCGTCGTCTTCCTCGCGTCGGTGGGAACGATGGCAAGCGAGCCTGGCTCACATGCCGTTGCGCCGCCGGAGATACTCGCGAGTGCCCGCGAGTACGCCATCTCCAAAGTTGGTGAGGCGTTCTTCACCTCCTACATGACCGTTCAGTTGTCGCGGTTCGTGCCCGTGAAGGTGGAGGACATCGGCCGCCCAGGTCTACCGGATTGGTGTCGGCACTCCCGCTATGAGGTAGTCTACTATCTCGATATCCCCGACAAGCCTTGGGTCCACGTACCGTGCGTAGTCAACATCAGGGAAGATGGCGGGTGGTTTGTTGACCCGAATCCCTACGAGGGACTTCCGGATTGTGTGTCAGATCCAGGGGAATGTGAGTTCCGAATCGACAGGGATGCGGCCGTCGAGATCGCGCGAGATGCGGGCCTGGAACCCGGCGCAGGAGCGTGGCGCACTCTGTTCTCTTGGGGCGGACGTGCGGGTACGTACGTCTGGGACGTCTACAACACGCTCCCCGGCACTGGTGGCGGTCGGGGCATCGTGATTGATGCCAACAGCGGTAAGGTGCTGGGTGAGAGCAGCAGGTCTGTGACACCATGAGCATTCGGGACTGGACTGCGCCCTAACAAGCGTATGCAGCCGACGT
>CAZLTC010000121.1:0-2430 GCA_964562405.1 uncultured bacterium
AAGAGCTTCTGCGGTCGAGGGATCTCATGGCGGTGTTCGCGGCAGAAGAGGATGTCGCGGGCCTGTCGCCGGACTTCGCATTGGTCTCGCGGCTGGACGCGGCCGGAGTCATCGTTACGGCGCCCGGCAGGAGGGTCGACTTCGTTTCCCGCTTTTTCGCGCCGGCCATGGGCGTGCCAGAGGACCCGGTGACCGGCTCGACGCACTGCACGCTGGTGCCCTACTGGTCGGAACGTCTTGGAAAGCCGTCGCTGACGGCCAGGCAGGTCTCGCGCCGCGGCGGGGAGCTGCGTTGCGAGGACCGTGGGGACAGGGTCACCATCGGCGGCGAGGCCGTCCGTTACCTGACCGGCGAGATCGAGGTCCCGAGGCAATAAGAAGCCGCCGGTGCTACGGAGCACCGGCGGCCGAGACAAGAAGGCACGACCGTCTACCGCAGCAGTACCAGCTTCTGCGAGGACCGCCAGTCGTTCACCGAGGCACGCACGAAGTAGATGCCCGAGGACACGGGGCGTCCCGTCCTGTCGGTCCCATTCCAAACCAGCCGGTGTTCACCGGACGGGAGCCTCCCGGAAGCCAGCGTGGCCACCAGACGGCCCCTGACGTCGAAGACATCGACGCGTGCGGCGCCCGGCGCGGGCATGGCCAGGACCAGCTCGGCCTGTCCCGCGAACGGGTTCCTGGAGCCCATCGTGAGCGCCAGCGAGGTAGGCCCGTCTTCTGGGATCCCTGTCTGGTTCTGGACGTATGCGGTCAGCGTCACGGTCAGGTTGTCGAGAGGCGCTGCGCCCAGCACGCTCTGGTCGTCGCGCGTCTGGAATGTCAGCGTCGCCGTGTACAGGCTGTCCGCCACGGCTCCAGCGTCGTCGAACTGCAGGGTGAAGTTGCCAGAGCTCGATCCGAGGTCGAGCGGGACCGCGCCGTCGGTGATCTGGAACCTCCCGTCGCCGCCGACGATCTCGGCGGAGTACACGTTCAGCATGGCCTGGAGCGAGCCGTACCCGTAGTTCCACACGGAGACCTGTTCCTCACCGAACTCCCCCTCGGGATGCACCCCGAAGTCGATCGAGCCGGACACGACTACATCGCTTGTGTCGAGCGATGGCTCGGCGTGGGCGACGACCGTTCCCGTCAGGGAGACTCCGCGGCTCGGATCGTCAGGGTCATCGCTCTGCACAGTGACGGAGCTGCTCCTGCTGCCGGTGCTCTCGGTGTTCATCGTCACACTGTGCTCGTTGCTGTCACCGGCAGGGGCGGAGAATGGCCCGACCGGGCCAGAGAACCCCGCCGAGTACGAGAGCGTGTACGTGAGTTCATCCGCCGGCGCGGTGGCCGAGTTGCCGATTGAAAGAGGCATCGTGGCCTGCGTTCCCAGTATCACGTCGCCGAACGCCAGGAGAGAGGGTGCGTCCAGCTGGGCAGGAACCTGGAAGTCGGCGTAGACCGGGATGTGATCCGCGGCCAGGTTGAGCGCGTCCGCAACGGTCGCGCTGACCGCGTAGTTGGTGCCCGAGTTGATGGCGAGGTTGAGGTGGAGGCCGTCGTTGCCAAAGGCGACGTACGTGCCGGGGATGTAGTCCATGCCCTCGCCGTCCGCCAGCGCGTAGGACGTCAGGAGGATGTCGAACCGGTCGTCCATACCACCGGTCGCGCCGCCTCCGAAAGACGTGGTCCGGGGCGACTGCGTGTGGATATCGGCGAACGAGGCGTTGTCATGCCACGTGCCCGGCCTGTTGATCGGGTCCATCGACCGGCCATCGTTGTCGGCCTCGCTGCCGACGAGCTTCTGGTATGCGCTCTCGGTGCTCGTCCTGATGTTGTAGTCTCCTCCGACCATGAAGCACGTTCCGCCCGAGAGTGCGTTGAGGTAGTTCCGGAGAATCGTCGTCTCGGCCAGGCGCTTCGTCTGATCGTCGGTTGTCGAGCCCGCTTTGAGATGCATCGAGTAGACGCGGAACTCGGCGTCGGCGGACGCGTAGCCGACCGGCCGCAGGACGTACTCCGAGATGTTGCGCAGAGCCGTCGATATCTCCGAATGAGAGACGTAAGTGACCGCGGAGGGCTTGTAGAACAGGGCGTTGTCCGTGTCCGGCCCGTCGATGAACGGGCCCGCGGCGTAGAGCCCCGGGTTGCCGTAGTTCAGGACGTCGTTGAGGAACTGGTTGACGCCCGATTGGCTCAGCATCTCCTGAACGACCAGGACGTCCGGTTGGATCTCCTGAATGACCGTTCGGAAGTAGGGGACCCTCGCGGTGCCCGTCGTGCCGGGGAAGTTCAGGAGGTTGTAGTTGCACACACGGACCGCACTTGCGGGCTGCGCGGCCAGGATGAGTGTCGCGACTGCGAGGACCGCGACGAGTCTCAGACTGGCCATCGGGGCTTGGCTTCTCATGTTCTTCAAGGGGTTCTTCCTCTTCCGGCCAAGACCGG
>CAZLTC010000122.1:0-2336 GCA_964562405.1 uncultured bacterium
CGCTCGAGTGGGCGGTCGTGCGCGTGGCGCTCGCCACGATGGTGGTGTCGCAGATTCTCGCCCTCGCCGCCATTGCGAGGCTCTCGTGGGCGGCCGGGCGCCACGGAACGGAATCAGAGCAACAGCAGGCCTAAAGAGACGCTCGATCGAGGCACCCGAGCGTCGGCGGTCACGGACCGCCGACCGGAGGTCGCCGACTTGCATCAATCTCGAGCTTCATGGGAACGCCGGAGTTGTGCAGGCGTGTTGGGTTCGAGGAGTGTGCGCGTCCACCCGACAGCCGCGTCATCATGAGGCGTCTTACCCGGAGAAGTTGAAACCGGGAATGTGGGGGCCGACGATACTCGAGGTCCGGGAGCGGGAATGCCCAAGCTGACCGATCTTCCCAACCTTGGCAAGACAGTGGTTGGAGAACTCGAGCGGGCCGGTGTAAGGACACCGGGCGAGCTGCGCCGCGCCGGCAGCGTAGGGGCAGCGCTTAAGCTGACGCAAGTGGGAGTGTCTGTTTGCGCGAGCAAGCTGTGTGCCCTCGAGGGAGCGATAAGAGGCGTGCGCTGGCATTTGATCCCAGCAGACGAGAGAGAAGTCCTGGTGAAGAGGTTCAAGTCCAGGCTGTCGCGGATGAGCTAACGGGCCTGTCCGGGACGCTTCAATGAGGCCGGGGGAGCTAAGCGGCGGGATGGAAGCTGTCCGACTCGTTCGGATGTCAGGAAGCCACAGCGACGTGCTGGGGCTTCAGAGGACGCTCGAAAGCGCCCCGCGATACGCCTTGGCGATAACGGGCCGGCCTCCGGCCGCGGACGGGGCGACAACGCTCCTGAGGGAAGTTCCTCCGGGCAAGTCCCAAGAGGACAAGTTCGTCTTCGGGGTGTACGTCGGCGATCATCTGGTTGGCTGCGCGGACGTGCTGCGGGGCTACCCTCAGCCCGGTACCGCGTTCATAGGTCTCCTGCTAGTAGGCGAGGAGTGGCAGGGAAGAGGGTTCGGGCTGCGTGCCTGTCGTGAGATGGAGTCGCTCATCGCTGGATGGGCCTGCGATAGGGCCCGTCTCGCGGTCGTTCGGGCCAACGCTTCGGCGCTGGGATTCTGGCGCAGGGCCGGGTTCACGGAGACGGGCGAGTGTGTCGACTACTCCTGCGGGACGGTACGGTCCGAGCTGGTACTGATGGAGAAAACGCTCGAAGGGGAGGCCCAATGATAAGGATGATCGGCCTGCTTGTTCTTGTGTGTGCGGCGGCCGGATTGAGCATGGCCGCCGAGTCCGAAGGTGGCGCCGTGATTCCGGCGGCTCCCAACGGGATCGAGATGCCGTCGGGGTACAGGGATTGGCCCGTCCTGGCCTCGTCATGCCGTTCGGACAACAACACGATGCGAGTGATCCTCGGGAATCCGGTTGCCATGCAGGCGGCCGCGAACGGGGAGACCAACCCGTGGCCGGACGGGACCACGTTCGCGAAACTGGTCTGGAAGCAGAAGGCGCACGAGCGCTGGCCGACCGCATTCGTTCCGGGCGAGTTCGTACACGTCGAGTTCATGGTGAAGGACTCGGAGAAGTACACCGCCACGGGAGGCTGGGGATTCGCCCGCTGGCTGGGTCTGGAGCAGACGCCCTACGGGACCGACGCCGGCTTCGCACAGACGTGCTTCCAGTGTCACACGCCGATGGCGGACAACGACTACGTCTTCACCAGACCGGCCGAGATGCCGTAGCATGGACATGCTCGATGTTCGAACGCGCCGGGAGTGGAGAAGGTGGCTCGGATCGCATCACGATTCGAGCCCCGGCGTCTGGCTTGTCTTTCACAAGCGAGACAGCGGTGTGCGCGGTCTCGAATACGAGGAGGCGGTCGAGGAGGCCATCTGCCACGGATGGATCGACAGCCTTATCAAACGTCTCGACCACAGCCGATACGCGCGAAAGTTCACTCCGAGGAAGAGTGGCAGCAGGTGGTCGACGGCCAACCGCAGGAGATACGCCGACCTTGCGCGAAGCGGGATGCTGACGAAAGCAGGTACTGAGCGGCCGCCGACGGAGCACAGTGGGGACGCCCAGCGCCCGGATCTAGATGATGTCCCCGAGTACATCCTGCAGGCGTTGTCCAGGAATCCTAGGGCCCTCAGGTTCTTCGAGGGCCTTGCCCCGTCGTATCGGCGCGCGTACCTGGGGTGGATCGATTCGGCCAAGCGGCAGGAAACGAGGGAGCGTCGGCTGCGTGAGGCGATCGGGCTGCTGGCGGCCGGGAGGAAGCTCGGGCTGAAGTGAGGAGGTACACGATGGGACTCCTGATCTATCTGATACTCGCGATCATCGTTGTCATTCCGTTCTGGAAGATCTT
>CAZLTC010000123.1:0-2292 GCA_964562405.1 uncultured bacterium
CCGTACTCCCCTATTCCTGCTCCGCCTCCGTGCTCTCGGACGTGGCTCTCTTCTGCTGCAGCATCGCGAACGTGGCCCCGGATGGATCGTTGAACAGGCATATCCACGAGCCGCTCGCGATCTCGTGTGGCGGCTCGATGATCTTGCCGCCGCCCTTCTTTATCAGCTTCGCCTTGCCCTCGATGTCGTCGACCATGATGTAGATAGTGAGGAACGGGAGCTTCGCCTGCTGGAGCGTGAAGACACCACCGTTGATGCCGCCGTCGTCGTTGGCGGTTCGCGCCACGTAGAGAGCGCTTCCCTCCGGGGCATTGAACTCCCAGTCGAATACCGACTCGAGGAATGTGATCGACCTCTGCGCGTCGTGCGAACCGAGTTCCCAGAACACGACAGGGTTCTCCGTCGACTTAACCGCTTCCGTGACGGCCTCTTCGTCGCCCGCCTCTTCCGCCGCCGCGGGTACTGCTACGAGAACCGCGGCCGCGACGAGCGCCACAGACAGCATCACTCTCAACATCTCCGCCTCCTTGACGCAAGACCGCCCTCCTGGCACGCCCGGCGCCCTCGTCTCGGGGGGGCACGCGCCGTGCCTGGGGGGCGGCACCTGTGATTGCTCCGTCCTTTCACGGGGGTTGGACAACCGCGGGCGCTCCGCGGTTGAGCGCGGTCGACGGCGCCGGACTCGCGAAAGGCAGGCGTGGTCGGCCTTCAGATTGACTCCAGACGGATCGCCGCGGTCCGAGACGCACGAAGCGGCGGCCTCTCGACCGCCGCTTCGGAAACTGGTACCCCCGGCAGGACTCGAACCTGCGGCACTCGGTTTAGGAAACCGATGCTCTATCCACCTGAGCTACGGGGGCTCTGCATTCGTCGACCGGTTCAGCGCCAGCACGAATCCAGCATTCTAGCAGACGAGCTGCCCCGTTGCCAGAGAATCGTCGCGGGTGTGCTCCACTATGTGCGGGGCTCGAGCGGCGCCGGGGGCATCACGCGGGTCTGGAACTCCGCCGCCAGGAGTTCGACCAGAGCGCGAGCGAGGACCGCGCATGCTCCTGGTCCGGGGTGGCCCGCGTCGCCGGGCTTGGAGTAGAAGTCCTCCGGCAGGTCCTCTGTTCGGGCCTGTGCCATGTGCGTTCTGTAGACCTCGCATGCGTCGAGCCAGATGACGTCAGGCCTGTCGTCGGCGTACGCCTTGAGGAGTGCCTTGTAACGTGGACACGCGCCGCCCCCTATCTCCTCGGCGCCGGTTGGCATGTAGACCAGCACGAAGGGCACCCTCCTCGTGGCGGCGGCCCGTGCGATCGAGTCGAGAGCGCAGGTGCAGAGCAGGAAGCTCCGGTTTGACAGCAGCTGTTCCTCGGTCAGCCAGTCCCTTTCCACCTCCAGTCCTCGCCTTGGTGCGTACTCGTTCATCTCGTCCAGCGGAGGTTCCGAGGCCACTCCGTCCGCCCGCGCTTCTCTCAAGGCCACCCACACCTCGCGGAGAGTGCGGTAGGTCCTGAGGCGGCGCACGGGTGACGACCACCTGCGGAGTCTCTCTTCAGCTCGCGACCGCCGCGCCGAGTACTTCATGTTGTCGGGGAAGTCGTTGCAGAACACTCCCAGGACGACGGCAGCCGGGTTCAGCCCCGGCCGTTTCATGAGTCCTAGCAGGATGTCACGCTGGTCCAGCGTCGCCTGTCCCGGAGAAGCGGTGTTCACCGACTGGACCGGGAAACCTCTTGATGCGAGGTCGCGCTCCACCACTTCCGGGTACGTAGAGCCGTGTGCCACGTTGAGGCCGAAGGTTGAGCTGTCACCGAGGAAGATCAGGTGGGCCAGGGTTGTGTCTACGGGGTCGTCGCGGAAGCCGAGGTCGTTCACCGAGTACTCGATACCCCGGGAACTCGTCCCGGCGAATCCCGGCCGGAGCGCTATCCGCTCGGCTCGCTGGAGGTCCGGTGACTCGGCACGGATGCCGTACGGGAGTTGCGTGCTCAGCCCAGCGCGGTAGAGTCCCTGAAGCGACAACTCCAGCGCGAGCGCGACCAACAGAACTGCCGCTGCCAGCCCCATGCAGACCCGTACAAACCTCTTCAGCGACGGCTTCATGATACGCCTGCCTTCCGGCGGTGGAAGCAGTCAGTATCGTTGCCTCGCTGAACATTATATCAGGTCTGCAGCGTTATAGCAATAGTCGCTGACAATCGTGCTACTCCGAGTCGAACTCCACGAGACAGAATACGTCGCGCCCCGCAAGCCTCTCCCTTCCCTTGAGGAAGGTCAGGTCGATGAGGAACGCCATACCGACGA
>CAZLTC010000124.1:0-2257 GCA_964562405.1 uncultured bacterium
GGAGGGCATCACCGCCTTCCAGCTCGACTCGAAGATCGGTGCGATTCCGGCCGAACTTCTGAGCGAGGCGATGGCCAAGGCCAAGAAGGCCAGGATGCATATCCTGGACGAGATGGCCAAGGAACTCCCGACACACAGGCCCGAGCTGTCCAGATACGCGCCAAGGATCGTCATGATCCAGGTCCCGGTCAGCAAGATCGGGGAGATCATAGGTCCCGGCGGCCGCGTGATCCGCAAGCTCCAGGAAGAGACCGAGACGAACATCGACATCAACGATGAAGGTATCGTCAAGGTCTCCGGCGACAAGCAGGAGGGAGTTGAGCGGGCCCGGACGACGATCGAGCTCATGACCAAGGATCCTCAGATCGGCGAGATCTACGAGGGGACGGTCCGCAGCACGACCGACTTCGGAGCGTTCGTCGAGTTTCTCCCTGGAAGGGATGGCCTGGTTCACATCTCCGAGCTCGAGCACCATCGCGTCGGCAAGGTGGAGGACGTCTGCAAGGTCGGCGACAAGTGCACCGTCAAGGTCATCGGGATCGATGATAACGGCAAGGTGAGGCTCTCGAGGCGCGCGCTCCTGCCCAAGCCGGAGGGCGGCTCCAGCGACGAGAATCGGGGAGACTCTCAGAGCAGGCCGGAACGCCGCGGAGGAGGCGGCGGAAGGCCACCACGCCGCGGCGGGAAGCCGCCCAGGCGCTAGCACGTGAATGAGCTCACTCGGGCCCGCCGCGCCGGCCAAGCCGTCGCTGCGGGCCCGTGAGTTATCGGTGCAGGGTGAGGGGAAGGCATGTTGAAGGACCCCACTTGCAGCAGCACGAGCGCCGAGCCCGTGCGAGTCGCCGTTACGCGGCTGCCGTCCCTCGGGGAGCTTCCGCTCCCTGAGTACATGAGCCGGGGCGCCTCCGGCATGGACCTCAGAGCCGCCGTGGCCGATACGTTCTTGCTTCCGGCCGGTGGATTCGCGCTGATTCCGACCGGCATAGCCGTGGCCATACCGGCCGGGTTTGAGGGACAGATCAGGCCGCGGAGCGGCCTGGCCCTCAGGCATGGGGTTCTGGTCCTGAACACCCCCGGCACGATAGACTCAGACTACCGCGGAGAAGTGGGGATAATCCTGGCGAACATGGGCCCGGCCCCCTTCAGGATCGACCGAGGCGACCGGGTGGCGCAGATGGTGATCTGCCGTGTGGAGCGAGCCGAATGGATGGAGAGCGAGAGTCTTCCTTCCACGGAGCGCGACGACGGCGGGTTCGGTCATACCGGATAGTCGCTTCGCTCAAGCGAGCGGGAGGGGCTTTGACTCAAGGCGCCGTGCCGGGACGCCCCGGTCTCCGACCGCTCGACCTGGTGTTCCTCCTGAGACCCACCGCGCTCGTTCCCCTGTGGATCTTTCAGCTCGCCGGGTCGTGGGAAGCTTCGCGCGCCCTGGGAATCCCATTCTTGCCCTTCGGCGCGCCGTCGCGAGTCGTACTGGGTCTGGTGTCGATGACGCTGGCCCTGGGCGGCGGTTACGTGCTCAACCAGCTCTTCGACCGCGAGTCCGACCGGGCGAACAGAAAGCTCTTCCTCATAGCCGACGGGATCGTTCCGGTCCGCACGGCGCGTGTGGAACTCGCGGCCGTGTGGATGGCGGCCGCCGCGTGCTCCATCTGGCTGCCGGCCGCGTTCCGGTGGATACTGGCCGCAAGCCTCCTACTGAACGTCACCTATTCAGCTCCTCCCATTCTGGCCAAGGTGAGGACTCCGCTCGATCTCGTATGGAACGGGCTCGGATTCGGTCTCGTGGCGTACGCCGCGGGCTGGTCCTGCGTCGGCCGCTTCGTGCCGGGCTGGTACGGGCCGGGGCTCTCCTACTCACTCGCGGTGGCGGGGGTGATCGCCTCCACGACGATACTGGACATCGGAGGCGACGAGGCCGCGGGCTACCGCACGACCGGCGTCGTGCTCGGAGTCTCCGGCACGAGCGCGGTAGCCCTCGGACTCATGGTGGCCGCGGCGGTGGCCGGGTGGTTCTCGCGGAACCTCATGGGCCTGTTCGGGCCACTGCTCTCGCTGCCGCTCATGCTCCGGGCTCACCGGTCGGGACAGAGGAGCGACCGAATAGCCGCGAACCAGATAGCGGTCGCCGTATTCGCCCTGATCGCCGGAGCGCGCATGCCTCTGCTGCTGGTCCTCCTGGCGGTTGTCTACCTGGGAGCGCGCGCCTACTACCGCGCGCGCTTCGGCATCGCGTTCCCGGGACGCGGAACGCCCT
>CAZLTC010000125.1:0-2253 GCA_964562405.1 uncultured bacterium
TACGCGGACGCGATGGAACGCGCGGAGAGCGACGGATCCAGGCGCTTCTTCCGGCTGATGGCCGACGAGGAGCAGCATCACCTGGACTACCTGGAGGCAAAGCTCGACGAGCTGGCGAAGACGGGCCGAGTGACGTCGGACGGGCTCAGGACGGCCGTTCCGTCGCCCGCCGCCATCAGGTCCAAGGTCGCGAGCCTCGGCGACAAGCTGGGAGACAACGTCGGGCGCGTGGAGATACGGTACCTTGAGAAGGCGCACGCCGTGGAGCGCGAGACGAGCGACTTCTATCGACGCATGGTCGACGAGCTGCCCCAGGAGGCCAAGGGGCTGTTCGGGCGCTTCCTGGAGATCGAGGATGGCCATCTCGACATCGTCCAGGCTCAGTTGGACCTGGCCAACGGGACTGGATACTGGTTCGATGTGCGCGAATTCAACCTCGAGGGGTAGCGCCCGCAGCGCGGGTACGACGGGTAAGCGGCGCACCGCCGGCGCCAACTGTGCCGGGAACGCGTCGCGCGTAGGCGTCGATGAACTAGAGCGCCTTTACGCGGCGCTCAACCACCGCAGGTATGTACATCCCGACCCGCTGGAGTTTCTCTACGGATACGAAGATCCGCTCGACAGGGAGGTCGTAGGGCTGGTCGCCGCCTCGCTGGCCTACGGGCGGGTGAAGCAGATCCTCGCGAGCGTCGGAAGGGTCCTGGACGTTCTCGGGCCGGCGCCTTCAACCTACGTCGCGCGCGCTTCCTCGAGTGAGCTGGCGTCTGCGCTGGACGGGTTCAAACACCGCTTCACGACCGGTGACGAGGTAGCGCAGCTGCTCTCGTCGGCCGGGGAGATACAGGAGATGCACGGTTCGCTCGGTGCACGGTTCGCCCAGCTCCAGGAGATGGGCGACGAGACCGTGGCGCCGGCGCTTGAGCGGTTCGTGGGCGAGCTTCGGGGTGACGCGTGGTGCGGGAAGTCGAGCGTGCTCCCGGCTCCCGAGAAGGGGAGCGCCTGCAAGCGGCTGCATCTCTTCCTGCGCTGGATGGTCAGGCGGGACGAGGTCGACCCGGGAGGGTGGGACGAGGTTTCGCCGTCCCGGCTCGTCGTCCCTCTCGACACACACATGCACAGGATCTCGAGGGCGTTCGGGCTGACCGAGCGGAAGCAGGCCGACCTCAAGACCGCCCTGGAGATAACCGCCGCGTACAGGGAGTTCTCTCCGGATGACCCGGTGAAGTATGATTTTGCTGTGACAAGACTTGGGATACGAGACGACGTAACGCTGGAGTCCGTTCTGGCCGGCGAGCCGGCGGCCAAGGGGGTGTGACGTGCTGAGCAAGAAGATGGAGAAGGCCATCAACGAGCAGATAAACGCGGAACTGTACTCGGCGTACCTGTACCTCTCGATGGCGGCCTGGAGCGAGGGCCAGGGTATGGAGGGGTTCGGCAACTGGTTCAAGATCCAGGCGCAGGAAGAGCTGACGCACGCGATGCGTTTCTACACCTACGTGTTCGGGCGCGGCGGCGCCGTGAAGATGAAGGCCATCGAGGCGCCGAAGACGGAGTGGAAGTCGGTGCTGGCGACGTTCCAGGACACGCTCAAGCACGAGCAGAAGGTCACCGGGCTCATCAATGCGCTGGTCAAACTCGCCCGCGGCGAGTGTGACTACGCCACAGAGAACATGCTCCAGTGGTTCGTCGCCGAACAGGTCGAGGAGGAGGACACGGCCGACAAGATCCGGCAGAGGCTCGAACTCGTCGGAGGAGACGGCAACGGCCTCTACATGCTCGACCGAGAGCTGGCCGCCCGCGTGTTCACGCCGCCGACCCAGGAGGCATGAAAGAATGGCAGAACCTCTAGAGGCGATTCGAGTCTCCGAACACGTCTACTGGGTCGGCGCCGTTGACTGGGCGATCCGCGATTTCCACGGGTACTCGACCGAGCGGGGGACGACCTACAACGCCTACCTGATCAAGGGCGAGACCGTCACGCTCATAGATACGGTCAAGGCCCCGTTCATGAATCAGCTCATGTCGAGGATCGGTCGTGGACCCCTCGGAGATCGACGTAATCATCTCGAACCACTCCGAGATGGACCACACCGGCTCGCTTCCGAGGGTCATCGACGCGGTCAAGCCGTCGAAGGTCTTCGCCTCTGCCATGGGCGTCAAGGCGCTGGCAGAGCACTTCCGCTGTTCAGACATCACCGCGGTCAAGGACGGTGAGAGCATGAGCCTCGGAGACATCACGGTCACCTCCTATGA
>CAZLTC010000126.1:0-2226 GCA_964562405.1 uncultured bacterium
CGACGGGAGTGACCGTCACGATCTGGGACGACGAGGGTGTTGAGAAGCCGGACGTTGCCATCACGATCGACGGTTGGGGCATAGACGCTCTGGTCGACACGACGGACGCTCTGGGCGAGGCCCACTTCACGGTCAACGCGCCTTACGGCGAGGACCTGACTGTCGTCGGCCGCGAGGTCGGCGAGAGCTACAACTGCCTGGAGGACGTGATCCCTGTTGTGGGCGGGATGGCGCTCGACACGCCGGACATCAGCGCGAGCGTTCCTTCGATAGGGCTGATGGGTTCGCTGACGCCTCACTACGAGGGCCGCATCACTGGCGTGTCGTCGGACGACGACTTCACGCTTTACGCGGTGGGCTGCGGACTGGATGAGTCTGCCGGTTCGGGCGCCGGGACGTCTGCCGATATCCTTGCGACGCCGACGTCTACTGGGACGGTCCACGCGTCTATCGCTAAGAGCGGCTACGACGTGTACCTGGAGGACATCGCGGTTCAGGTGGTGTACGGCCAGCTGTCGGGCGAGGTGTACGAGCTCGACCGGTCGGCCGTTGACGGCGCGGTCGTTAAGGGCTACGCGGCCGGCTCTGACACGTCGATGGTGGCTCCGGTGTTCTCGGAGGTTACGGCGGGCGGAGGCATGTACGCTGTGGAGGACGACCTTGAGGTCGGTTACTACGACGTGTACGTGCTGAAGTTCGGATACGAGCCTTACTCGGAGGAGGTGTTCGTCCAGTACGGGACGAACGACGTGGACTTCTACGTGGACTTCGCTCCGTCGGCCGTGGTGTCGGGTTACGTGACCGAGAGCGGGACGGGCACTCCACTTGCGGCTTCGGTGAAGGTGTACCGTTCGGACAACATGGAGCTTTACGCTGAGGTGACGTCCGACACGCTTTCCGGCGGCTACTACGAGGTGGAGCTTCCTTACTTCAACTACCAGATGAACGTGCGGGCGTACCATCACATCCCTGAGAGCCTTGGGATCACGGTGGCCGGTCCGCTGAGCGAGAACTTCGTGCTCGAGCCGACCCTCGCCAACATACTCGTGATCGACGACCCGGCGACCGCAAGAGAGCAGTTCAAGACTGACAAGACTGGTGCGGTGCTCGACACGTGGAGCGGCGTTGAGGATCCGATCCGTTCCGCCTCTCAGATCTCTGCCGACCTTGTGGACCTCGGGTACGACGTGACCGAGGAGACCTCAGCGGCCACGGACGCGGGGACCTGGCCGGACTACGACTTCATCGTGTGGTCCGATGGCGACAACACCTCTCCGGTGGCTGTTGCCAGCTACCGCAGCGACCTCGAGGACTACGTTGCCGCGGGTGGCAAGCTGCTGATCGAGGGGGGTGAGCTGGCGTACGACTCTCAGTCGTACCCTGGTTACCCCACGTTCTGCGCCAACGTGCTTCACGTACTGGACTGGGAGCACGACTCGAGCGGGAACCTGACGGCGTACGACGAGACGCACCCGGTGACGAGCTTCCCGAACGACGTTACCGGGGTCACGTTCACTTACGTTGGATACGGGGACCAGGACGCGAGCATCCCGACGTCTGATGCTGCGATGGTGTGCGACTGGTCGGACTACTCCGGCAGTTCGAGCATCATCGTGTACGACGACAACTCCGACCCGGCGAGCGGCCAGATCGTGTTCTACGAGTTCGACTACACGGCCGGCGCGTCAGCAGGGATGAAGGCGCTTCTCGAGAACACGGTGGTGTACCTGACGGCCCAGGAGTCTACGCCCACAGGCGGGATGTCCGGGCAGGTGTGCCTCGAGGGCATGGGGGACCACGGCGGTATCAAGGTGACGGCGTACCCGGGCGGGAACTTCGACTACACGGACGCGACGGGTCACTTCGAGATCGAAGGTCTTTACACGGCAACGTACACAGCACGAGCGACGATGGCCGGGTGGTCGACGTCACAGGTGACGGACATCTCTGTGGTCGAGGGTTCGGTGACGCCTGGCGTAGCGATGATGCTCTACCCGGTGACCGAGGCGGAGGAGTGCGGATCGCCGGCTCTTGCGATACCGGACTACAGTCCGGCTGGCGTGTCGGCCACGTTCACGATGGTTGAGGACCTCGCGATCACTGACATCGAGGTGTACGTGGACATCACGCACACGTTCATCGGCGACCTTATCGTTGAGCTGACGTCACCTGAGGGTACGACGGTCCGTCTTCACAACGAGACGGGATCGAGTTCAGAGGACATAG
>CAZLTC010000127.1:0-2208 GCA_964562405.1 uncultured bacterium
CCCGTCGCGTGCGCTCCTGGGCGACGACGAGCACGGCTGGAACGACGACGGGATCGCCAACTTCGAGAACGGATGCTACGCTAAGCTCATCGACCTGGATCCCGACAAGGAACCGGAGATCTACGACGCGTGCTTCCACAAGGATGATGTGGAGAACCACGGCGCGATCATCGAGAACGCGATGATGTACCCGTGGGGCGAGTTCGACCTGTACGACGATCGTCTGACGCCCAACTCGCGGGGGTCGTATCCGCTCCGCTACCTCTCGAACATCAAGGAGTCATCGACCTCCGGACACCCGAAGACCATCCTCTTCCTGACGGCCGACGCCAACGGTGTCATCCCGCCGGTCTCGAGGCTCTCGCGCGAGCAGGCGATGTTCTGGTTCCTCATGGGCTACACGAGCAAGCTCGCAGGTACCGAGACGGGCATCGTCGACCCCGTGAGCACGTTCTCACGGTTCTTCGGGGCTCCGTTCATGCCTCGCAACCCCGACGTCTACGCGTCGATGCTGGGGGACAGAATGGACCGGCACGGAACCTCGGTCTACCTCGTGAACACGGGATGGACGGGTGGGCCCTACGGAGTCGGTCACCGAATCAGTCTGCCGCTCACGCGGCGCATCGTGAACGCGGCGCTCGAGGGTGGTCTGGAGGATGTTGACTACGAACGAGACGCGATCTTCCGCGTGTCGGTCCCAAAGACGTGCCCGGGTGTCGACGACCCTTCGATACTGAACCCCGTCAACACGTGGGCGGATTCGGCCGCGTACAACGAGCGGGCGAGGAAGCTCGCGCGGGAGTTCGCGGCGCACTACGAGAAGGCATACGGCGGCAAGGACATCGATCCCGCGATCGCAGCGGAGTGTCCCAAGGGATAGCACCTCGCTTTTCTGTTGCAATCCGTCATGCTCTCGGTAAGATGCGGCCTGTCCCGCAAGGAGGCCGCTTGAACGAAGACAGGGCAAGACTCTTCGACGATTGGGCGGAGACCTACGACGAGTCGGTGACCGGCTATCGCGGGTTCCCGTTCGAGGGCTACGAGGACGTCTTGAACGCCATCGCCGCAGCCGCGGCTCCCGAACCGGGCATGACCGTGCTCGATCTGGGGATAGGTACCGGCCGACTCGCCAAGAGGTTCCTGGGCGCGGGCTGCCTCATCTGGGGCCTGGATTTCTCGGTCAAGATGCTTGCCAGTGCGCACACCCGCTTCCCCCAGATAGAGCTCATCAAGGCCGATCTGCTGGGAGACTGGCCGATCGACCAGGACCAGAGGTTCGACAGGGTCGTCTCCGGGTACCTCATGCACGAGTTCGATCTGGCGTCCAAGATGAGGCTCGTTGCTCGGCTGGTCGACGGGCATCTGGCTCCGGGCGGCCGCATGGTCGTCGGTGACATCTCCTTCGAGACAGTGGCCGAGCGGGACGCGGCAGCGAGGGAGTGGGGTGGCTCATGGAACGAGGAGACGCACCGGTCCGAGGGCGGCCTCTGGGACGAGGACGAGCACTACTGGGCCGCGGATGAGACAGAGAGCGCCCTCTCCAGAGCGGGGCTCCGCTCCAGCTACAGGCAGGTCTCGTTCTGCGGCGGCGTCTACGTGATCGAGCCGGCATCCTAGCTTCTCTCGGCAGGCCCGGCCACGCACCTGCAGAATCCGTGGTAGTTGGCGCAGATGCCTCCGAAGATCGAGATGAGTCCCCAGAAGAGCGGGCCTCCCAGAATCCCACTCATCGTTGGCTCGAAGCGAGGCAGCAGGAGCAGGCCCCAGGTGACCATGTAGCAGCCGAGCACGATGATGACGTGTCCGAAGACGATTGTCGCCGTGCGGCCGCCTCTCCATCCGAGGTATATGAGGGCGGCGCCTATGCCGAACGGGATGATGCCGGCCTGCACTCCTCCACTCGCGAAGCTCAAGATGCCGAGCACGGCCAGTACAGCGCCGAGAATGATGGCGATCCAGCCGCGTCTGCCCTTGCTCTCAGCCATTACGCCTCCTTGCGTGCTATGACGATTCGTCTGCGTTCGCACGGCAGCCGGGGGGATTGTAGCACGGATCTGCGGAAAGGAAACTGACGGTGACAGGCGCCGGCAGGGCGGAGTGGGGCCCGCATCTCATCGTGGGAAAACTGGTCACCCTTCGCCGGTTCGAGCGCGAGGACGTCCCTCACGTTCGCAGGTGGCTCGAGGACCCGGATCTGCGCGTTCAGAT
>CAZLTC010000128.1:0-2120 GCA_964562405.1 uncultured bacterium
AAAGGATCGGCGGGCGTCTACGGCCTCGACAACATCGCCGAGACTGCCGGCGCCATTTGTGATCGTCTGCGAGCCGGCCACGAATGGAAGGAACTCCAAGCCGTCGTGTCCGAACTGGCGGTTCTGTGCGGGCAAGCCGCCCGCGGCTACGGCCCCTGGTGTGGGCGCCCCGGTGCTCGATGGCACGGGGACGCCGCTTCGAGGGCCCATCTACATCCTGGTTGACGGGGCCGCGACCGGGGCTGTATCCTTTAGCTTTGCGGTCTCTACGCTGGAACCGGGCACAACCCGAGGAGAACATGGCGACCAGCAACGACTTCTACAACGGGATGGTCCTGCGCCGTGACGGCAAGCTGTACATGATAGTCGAGTTCCTTCACGTCAAGCCTGGAAAGGGCGGCGCCTTCGTCAGGAGCAAGCTCAAGGAGATCACGACGGGCAAGGTCCTCGACATCACCTGGCGCGCCGGGGAGAAGGTCGACGACGTTCGACTTGAGCGCCAGAAGGCGCAGTTCCTCTATTCGGACGAGTTCTTCCACTTCATGATGCTGGACACCTACGAGCAGGTCGCACTCCCGACGGAGACGATAGGCGAGTCCCAAGCGGGTTTCCTCAAGGAGGGGCTTGAGGTGGAGATGCTGCTGGAGGGCACGACGCCCATCATCGTGGAG
The DNA here is from genome assembly GCA_964562405.1 of uncultured bacterium. Lineage (GTDB taxonomy): Bacteria > Joyebacterota > Joyebacteria > Joyebacterales > Joyebacteraceae > WJLY01. The sequence goes on from CAZLTC010000128.1 coordinate 672, forward strand.
ATGCCCAACTTCGTGGAACTCGAGATCGTTCAGACCGACCCGGGCGTGAAGGGAGACACGGTCTCAGGCGGGTCCAAGCCGGCCACGCTGGAGACCGGAGCCGTCGTGCAGGTTCCCCTGTTCATCAAGGAGGGCGAGAGGATCAAGGTCGACACTAGAACCGCACAGTACGTGTCGCGCGTCTGACGCCCGTGACCAAGGCACGTCCCGGAGGCCAAATGGACAGGAAGAAGCTCGAGGATCTCATCAGGCTCGTCGAGGATAGCGACATCCAGGAGCTGGAGATAAGAGGGCTCTTGGGGTCCGTGAGGATAGCCAGGCCGACCGGCCACTTCGTGCCGGCCGAGCAGCACCGCGGCGAGACCCCCGAAACCGTTCACGCCGCTTCTGAGAGAGAGGTCTCGGTCGAGACACAACCTGAGGAGACCGACCGCAACTCGGGTCTCGTTCCGATCGTGTCGCCGATGGTCGGCACGTTCTACGCGTCGTCCGCTCCAGGCTCTGCGCCTTACGTCCGCCAGGGGGATCGCGTCAACAAGCAGCAGGTCGTCTGCATCGTCGAAGCGATGAAGATAATGAACGAGATCGAGTCGGACGTGTCCGGAACCGTCGTCAGAGTCCTTGCAGAGAACGCCCAGCCGGTCGAATACGGACAGGAGCTGTTCCTGGTGCAGCCCGACTAGCGCCGCGCCTTCAAGGGTGCGGGACGCGCGCGGAGTATTCCCATGTTCCAGAAGATCCTGGTGGCCAACAGGGGTGAGATCGCTCTACGGGTGATGCGCGCCTGCAAGGAGCTGAACATCCCCACCGTTGCGATCCACTCAGAGGCCGACGTGGACGCGCTGCACGTCAAGTTCGCCGACGAGGCGGTCTGCGTGGGCCCGGCCGCCACGGGCGAGAGCTACCTCGACGTCAAGGCCATCATCGGGGCATGCGAGGTGACGGGCGCGGACGCGCTCCATCCGGGGTACGGATTCCTGGCGGAGAACCCGGAGTTCGCCGAGATCTGCGAGGTCCATCGGATCAAGTTCATAGGACCGACCGCGGACATGATGCGCCAGATGGGCGACAAGTCCGAGGCGCGCCGCATGATGATCAAGGCAGGAGTGCCGGTCGTGCCGGGTAGCGAAGGCGTGATCGACAGTGAGGAACAGGCCATCGAGATCGCCGAGTCGATAGGCTACCCGGTGATGATCAAGGCGAAGTCGGGCGGCGGCGGCAAGGGCATGAGAAGGGCCAACGACCGACAGGAACTCCTGTCGAGCCTCTCGGTCGCCAGTGCTGAAGCGCAGGCCGCGTTCGGCAGCGGCGACGTCTACGTCGAGAAGCACCTCATAGCTCCCAGACACATCGAGTTCCAGATCCTGGGTGACACGTTGGGCAACGTCGTGCAACTGGGGGAGAGGGACTGCTCGATCCAGCGCAGGCACCAGAAGCTCATCGAGGAAT
>CAZLTC010000129.1:0-2071 GCA_964562405.1 uncultured bacterium
CAGACCGCTTTCGGACCCGTCGCAGGTTCGCGGCGTCCGCCGGGCTCTCGAAGCGTATCGGCTGAACACTGTCTGCGATGAGGCGAGGTGCCCCAATCGCGCCGAGTGCTTTGCGCGCGGCACCGCGACCTTCATGATCCTCGGGAGTGGGAGCCAGCACCATCACCGATGAGATGGCCATCGCAGCCGCGCACGAGCTCGCAGCGTGCGCCGAGGACAAGGGGCTGACCGACGACTATATCACGCCCACGATGGACGAGTGGGAGGTCTTCCCGCGCGAGGCGGCGGCGGTCGGCATGAAGGCGATCGAGCAGGGCCTCGCCAGGTTCACGATGACCAGGGATGAGTTGTTCGAGAAGAGCTCGTGCATCATCAGGAAGGCTCGGGATGAGACGATCTGCCTGATGAAGAATGGCCTCATAGAGATGGGTGAGTAGTCTATCGTTGCCCCGGGACTCGCTGCGCGAGCGGGGCAGCCGATCCTGAATGGGAGAAGCACACATGGTAAGAGCTTCGATCGTGCTCGCGACCCTCACGCTGTTGCTGTTTGCCGGCAGCGCGGTGGCGACAAGTCCCACGTTCTACGGATACATCAAGCTCGACGCTTCGCTCGACTCGGCCAAGACGAATGATGGCGACTACGCCTACATCGTGCTGCCTTACGCCGAGGGAGACGAGGACAACGAGTACAACATGACCGCCAAGCAGACCAGGCTTGGCATGAAGTTCACAGCGCCCGAAGGCGAAGCCGTGGACGTGTCAGGAAGGATCGAGTTCGACTTCTACGGCGGAGGCGCCGAGAACAAGCCGAACCCGATGCTGAGACACGCATTCCTCACGATGGACTTCGGCGGATTCGACGTTCTCGCGGGCCAGACCTCGGACGTGATATCGCCCCTGAACCCGACGACACTCAACTACATCGTCTTGTGGAAGTCCGGCAACATCGGCTACAGGAGGCCGCAGATAAGGCTCTCGAAGTCGATCGACGTCGGCGAATCGGCGAACGTCATGGCCGCGGTCAGCGCCAACAGGAGCATGGGGCGCGACCAGGACGGAGAGGACACCGGACAGCCGTCGTTCCAGGGCAGACTGGCCTTCGGGACGAAGCTTATGGGCGGGAAGACCGCCACGGTCGGAGTTTCAGGGGCCTTCGGCAATGAGACCGACTCTGAGGGGACCGAGTTCGACCAGACGGTGATGTCGGTCGACGTGATGCTCCCTCTGGGTGACATGGTCACCCTTCAGGGCGAGTACTTCACCGGCAAGAACCTGGCCATCTACCTGGGCGGCGTCGGTCAGGGCATCGCCGAGGAGCCGGCTCCTGAGGAGACCCGCGAGCTTCAGATGGACGAGATAGAGGCGAGCGGGTGGTGGGGGCAGCTCACGGTGCGTCCCAACGAGATGGTGTCGTTCAACGTGGGCGCCGGCTCGGACGACCCGGAGCTTCCCGACTACGCCACGTCCGGCATGATCGAGAAGAACACGACGTACTATGGCAACATCATATGGAACGTGACTCCGTCGGCCTACATCGGAGCCGAGTATGCGCTGCTGACGACGGACTACGTGGGCACGGAGAGTGAGCCCACATCCTACGAGGACAACAGGGCCCAGATCTCATTCGGGTACAAGTTCTAGTCAAGTCCCGCTGAAAGGAGAACGACATGGCGGAAGCGAAGAAGGACATCCAGGTACTGATGACGGAGAACCGAGTGTTCGAGCCGCCGGCGGACCTGGTGGCGAAGAGCAACGTCAAGGCCTGGATGGACAAGCACGGCATCAAGGACCTGGACGGGCTCCTCGAGAAGTGTCAGGACATCGAGTGGTACTGGAAGGAGATGGCCGACGAGCTTCTCGAATTCTACAAGCCCTACGACAAGGTACTCGAGTGGAACGCCCCGTGGGCGAAGTGGTTCGTCAATGGCAAGTACAACATCGTGCACGACGCTCTCGACAGGCACATGAAGACGAGCAAGAAGAACGACGTCTGCTACGTTTTCGAGGGAGAGCCGGGCGATACGAAGGAGTGGACGTACGCGGAGATGTACGATGCGGTCAACAGGCTCGC
>CAZLTC010000130.1:0-2053 GCA_964562405.1 uncultured bacterium
TCCACCGCGCGCACGAGTACCTCCAGAAGTGCGCGATGGAGATCGTCGACGGCCTTCTCATCCACCCGCTCGTGGGCGAGACGAAGAAGGGCGACATCCCCGCGGACGTCCGGATGGACTGCTACAACGCGCTCCTCGACAACTACTACCCGAAGGAGCGCGTGGCGCTCTCGGTCTTCCCGGCGGCCATGCGCTATGCCGGCCCGAAGGAAGCCATCTTCCACGCGCTCGTGCGCAAGAACTACGGTGTCACGCACTTCATCGTCGGGCGCGACCACGCCGGCGTCGGCAACTACTACGGCACGTACGACGCGCAGCTCATCTTCCACGAGTTCACGCCTGCGGAGCTGGACGTGACGCCGCTCTTCTTCGAGCACTCTTTCTTCTGCAAGAAGTGCGGGAACATGGCATCTCAGAAGACGTGCCCGCACGGCAACGAGGACCACGTGTTCCTGTCGGGGACGAAGGTGCGCGAGATGCTCGCCGCGGGCGAGCTGCCGCCGCCCACGTTCACGCGGCCCGAGGTCGCCCTGGTCCTCAAGAAGGCCTATCAGGATGGGGGAGAGTAGGATGGACAAGAAGCTCCTGGTCATCGGTCTCGATTGCATGACCCCCCAGCTCGTGTTCAACGAGTGGTACGACGACCTGCCGACGCTCCGCTCGCTCATGGAACGCGGCACGTTCCGTCCGCTCTTCTCGACGATACCGCCCATCACCGTGCCGGCCTGGATGTCGATGATGACCTCCAAGGACGGCGGGCAGCTCGGCATGTACGGGTTCCGCAACCGCAAGGACTACTCGTACGATGCGCTCTACACGGTGAACGCGAACAACGTGAAGGAAAAGACGCTCTGGAACTACCTCTCGCGCAACCGTCTCTCCTCGATCATCTGGGGCGTTCCGCTCACGTACCCGCCGAAGCCGCTGGACGGCATCATGGTCAGCTCGTTCCTGACGCCCGACAAGAGCGTGCAGTGGACGCACCCTGCGGAGATCGCGGCCGAGGTCGACGCGGCAGCCGACGGCGACTACATCATCGACGTCAAGAACTTCCGCACCGACGACAAGGACTGGCTCCTCGAGCAGATCAAGGTCATGACGGAGCGGCGGTTCAAGGCGTTCCGGCACTTCTACCAGAAGGAGGACCCGGACTTCGCAATGGTCGTCGAGATGGGGACCGACCGCATCCACCACGGGTTCTGGCGGTTCATGGACAAGTCTCACCGCCTCTACGAGCCGGGCAACAAGTACGAGAACGCCATCCACGACTACTACGTCCAGCTCGACACGGAGGTCGCCCGCACGCTCGAGATGGCGCCCGAGGGCACCGAGGTCATGATCGTCTCGGACCACGGCGCCAAGACGATGAAGGGCGGGTTCTGCATCAACGAGTGGCTGCAGCAGGAAGGCTACCTGACGCTCAAGGAACAGCCCACGAAGCCCACGAAGCTCAAGTCCGACATGATCGACTGGTCGAAGACGAAGGCCTGGGGCGAGGGCGGCTACTACTCCCGCATCTTCATGAACGTGAAGGGGAGGGAGCCTGAGGGCGTCATCCGCAAGGACGAGTACCCCGAGGAGCGCGACAAGCTCATCCGCAAGCTCCAGTTCACGAAGGACGAGAAGGGCGAGAACCTGGGCACCATCGTGTTCCGCCCGGAGGAGATCTACGCGGAGATCAAGAACATCCCGCCGGACCTCATCGTGCACCTGGGCGGGCTCGACTGGCGCTCAGCAGGCTCAGTAGGCATGGGCACGCTCCACATATTCGAGAATGACACAGGCCCGGACGACGCGAACCACGCGCAGGAGGGCATCTTCATCTCGAGCATCAAGTTCCAGACGTCGGTGTCGAGGAAGGACCCGTACTCGATATTCGACATCACGCCGACTGTGCTCGACTACTTCGGGCTCGAGATCCCCGACGACATGATAGGGGAGTCGCTGCTATCCGGCGACCACATGGAGCAGCCCGAGCAGCTCGCGGACAAGCTCCGGAGCTACTCATCGGAGATCGGGAGCAGGCGGGCGGCGCGGCGGATACCGGGCGCGG
>CAZLTC010000131.1:0-2004 GCA_964562405.1 uncultured bacterium
GCGAGCGCGCCACCTGGGCGTCCTGCGCCGGCACCACCTTGAACACGTCCGCGCCAACACCTTCGAGCAAGGTGACGATCTCGTTCGTCCCGTCGCCGTCCATGTCGACGGTCATGCAACCGCCCCTACCCGAGCTGCGCCCCCAGCCTCCGGGACCCGGGATGCGTCCGCATGCCTCTTCATCGAGACCGCAGTCGAGAGCCACGAGGAATGAGAGCGTGTCTTTCTCCAGCCGCCCCTGCGCTATAAGCGGGTTCCATACGTGCAACGTCCATCCGGTCGACAGCGCGATGATCTCCGTACTCCCGTCGCCGTCGATATCGTTCGCGACGACCGGCAGCAACCTCTTCCTCTCGTAAGAGGCGTGAAGATCGCTAACGCACTCGTCGACCACATCGAGCGTTCCATCGAACGCGACAAGCCTGCCATGGGTGTCGCTCGTGAGTATCTCGTCCACGCCATTACCCGTGATGTCCGCCAGAACCAGGCCCCCCGCGCCTCCCACCAGATCACTTTGTGCGTGCGCTCTTCCGCTACCATCAAGAACGACCACCGCACCCGAGTCCGGGTTCTTGCCCGAGGCGCTTGTTACGACCACCTCGAACCGCCCATCGCCCGTCACGTCGCCCACTCCGACGTACACGCCCAGGAACAGGCCGCAGATGCGATGTCTCCACAACTCGTTGCCGTCTGTATCGAGGCAAAGCACGTAGGCGCACGCCAGGTCCGTCGTGCCGGACGCGCTGACGCCGTTGGCGGGGCTGTACGCAGACAGGATGATCTCAGCGTCGCCGTCCCCGTCGATGTCCGCGGACGCGGCATTCTGAGTAGGTATGACGCCGAGCCTGCGTTCCCAGAGGACGTCGCCGCTCTCGAGGTCAACCGCCAGCAGCCCACGGAAGCTCCCGTACGACCTTCTTGTTGCGCGCGGAGCTTCGAACCCGCGCGTCCGGGAGCCGAGCCTCGGCAGGGTCAGCTCGCGGTACAGCGCTTCACTCACCTGGTACCCGCTGTTGAACCCGACGAGCGCGACGTCTCTGTCCCCGAACCTCACGATCACGGCCGTGGTCGGGTCATAGCTCGGGTCAAGCCGCGTCCGCGTCACCACTGCACCATCTGTCGTCAGTGTCTCGAGCAGGTTGTCGACGTGAAGCGACTCGGTCCTCGCCGCGGCGTGGAGGGCCATCTGAAGGCACTCCAACCGCCCAAGGTTGGCCTCTCGGGAGTAGTTGAGAACGAAGAGGTCCGAAGGCACCAGCCCTGAGGCCTCCGGGACCGGTTCGTATTCCATGAAGGGGTTCCAACAGAGGAGACGCAGCTCACGGTCGGGTCCCGTCCTGAACGCTGACAGGAGGCGGCCGTCGCAGAGTGGCACTGGTTCGGCATCCTTCAGCGAGAGCCACTCGATGGCGCGGGCCTCATCGCGCGCCGAAGTGCTCACGTTCTCGGTCGAAAAGATGGCGTGAGCCTGCCTGCCCGGAACGTCGACCGCCTGGAGCTGAATCCCCCTCGAGTCATCGGCGAACGGTCGGGGGAGCAGGGTCCGTACGAGACAAAGGTCATAGGGGTGGTCGACGGGCGAGGACGGAACCGGGTCGAAGGCGGACGCGCGGGCGTCGTAGCAGGACCGAAGCCACTCATCAGCGAAGGGTCCCGTGGGGGCTCGCGCGCTCGTCCCCGCGCCGTGGGCAAGGCTCGCGACAACGGCCGCGGCGCCGGCCGCAGCCAGAATCAGCATGGGAAGAACGCGGCGCGGGAGTCTCACTCAGCGCTTCCGTTGTGAGAGCATACGATGGCAGCTACCGCTAACCGGATACCAGAAGAATCATATCATTTTGTGATAGGCCGTTCAATGGGAGCCACCGCCTGCCTGCCTCGTCGGCAAGTCGACCACACGGGTCATCGGGAAGTTCTTGATGGATAGAGCGGCGACGGGGAACACAATGGGGACTCAAGTGGACGTAGTGGTGGAGGCGGCGGGAGTCGAACCCGCGTCCGAAAGCG
>CAZLTC010000132.1:0-1887 GCA_964562405.1 uncultured bacterium
CCTCGGCGCCCATCCGGATGGACTCGGTGAAGCAGTCGGCTCCGGCCGGGACTATCATGAACTCCTGGATGTCGACGTTGTTGTCTGCGTGCTTGCCGCCGTTCAGGACGTTCATCATGGGAACGGGGAGGAGGCGGGCGCTCAGGCCTCCTATATGCCGGTAGAGCGGGATATCGAGCGCGTCTGCCGCCGCCTTCGCGCACGCGAGCGACACGCCCAGGATGGCGTTGGCCCCGAGGTTCGCCTTGTTCTCCGTGCCGTCGAGGGCGATCAGGAACTCGTCTATCGCCGCCTGGTCGTCTGCGTAGAATCCGATGATCTCCGGAGCGATGATCTCGTTGACGTTCCTGACGGCCGTGAGCACGCCTTTTCCGCCGTAGCGGCTCTCGTCGCCGTCGCGAAGCTCGACCGCCTCGTGAGTCCCGGTCGATGCGCCGGACGGCACCGCGGCACGCCCCATGATCCCTGAATCAAGGATTACGTCGACCTCTATGGTCGGGTTGCCGCGGGAGTCCAGGATCTCGCGGGCGAATGCATCTGTGATAGTTAGCATGGTCTCTCCGTTACAGGTGGGTGTGAGGGGCCGCTCGGCCTCTCGGAACCGACTCGCTGCATGGTAGAGATGGCCCGCGCGGAGTGTCAAGCGAAAACGCCCCGCAAGTGCCTTGGGGCTGGGAGGTTTCGGCTGCGGCCGGGTACCTCGTTGATGAGCGGTGCGCCATGTGGTATAATGAATGCGGACCGGGTTAGCTTGTGCCTCCTGGGATTCGGAGGAGAGATGGGAACCACAGATGTAGGCAAGCGCGTCGCCGGCAGCGTGGGCCGCGTGATCGCACTCTGTTGTCTATCCGCGCTCGTTCTGACCTCGGGCTCACTCGCCGCCACGAGCCCGCCGCAGCCGCTCGAGCGGCCAGACAGTCCGCACGCTGAGAGCGCACGAGCACCGTCAGCCGTGCGCGCCGAGACGCTCTGGATCTTCGACGCGGACTTCTCTGACCTTCAGGGCGACAACGCCGGTTGGACCTCGGTCGACAGGAGCGGGACGCTCGCCGTCGAGAACCACTGGCACAAGGACACGTTGAGGCCCTGCCCGAGACCCGAGGGCTCGCCCGGGGACTCCTCGTGGTGGTGTGGGACATACGAGCCCAGGTGCTGGGAGCAGCCGCGAGGATATGGGAATGACTGGACCGAGGTCCTCGAGCGGGACGTTCCACTCTCGATGTGGAGCTCGCCCGGCGACACGGTGACGCTCGAGTTCGACCAGCGCTACGCCATGGAGCGCTTCTACGACTACGGATACGTCGAGATCTCGAACGACGGTGGCGAGAACTGGACGACGCTGGCGACGTTCACGAACGTCGGGTTCGTTGAGGCGGGACTGCCCGTCGACTGGGACGGCCCGGCAGGCCATCAGGCCCTGAACGCGAGCGCGTTCGCGGGGACCGACGTGACGCTCCGGTTCCGGTTCGAGTCGGACGGCGCGTACTCATCTCAGGACCAGGAGGACAGCGCGCCCAGGCACTCCGTCCTGGACGGCGCGTGGCAGCTCGACAACTTCGAACTCAGCGTCGACGGGGATCCGGTCTGGGCGGACGACTGCGAGTCGCCGGGCGACAACAGCTGGGTCCACGAAGGCATTCCCGCGACCGGGCAGACCGGCGTGGTCTTCCGGCGCGGCCAGTTCGGCATCGATTTCTTCACAGGACGCGACGGACCCGACTGCTTCGCCCCGCCCGTCGGGACATGGATGATGGCCGCGGTCGATACCGCGACCGGCAAGATGGTGGACGATCAGGACTCGTGGCTCATGGGCCCCTCGATAGGCATCGCGGGGGCCGAGCACCTCGTGTCCCAGTGGACGATGTGGATCGACCTGCCGCAGAACGC
>CAZLTC010000133.1:0-1854 GCA_964562405.1 uncultured bacterium
GCCTCAGTATTCCATACGCCTGAGACCCATGCCAAGCACAATCCCGATGGACGCCAGCGTCACCAGCAGTGACGTGCCCCCGTAGCTGAGGAACGGCAGGGGCATCCCGGTCACGGGCGACAGGCCGAGAGTGACGCCGATGTTCACCGCGGACTGGAGGAAGAGCGTGCTCGCGATACCCACAATGACGAGGCTTGCGAAGCGGTTCCTTACCTGCCCGGCCAGCTTGAACATGCGTACGACGAGGTAGAGATAGAGCGACAGGACCAGCAGGCAGCCTAGGAAGCCGAACTCCTCGGCAAGAACCGAGAATATGAAGTCCGTGTGCTGCTCCGGGAGGAACGCGAAATTCTTCTGGGTCCCCTGCAGGAAGCCCTTGCCGAGTGCCGCGCCCGAGCCCACGGCTATCTTCGACTGGATGAGCTGGTAGCCCGTGCTGAATCTGTACTTCTCCGGGTTCAGGAACGCCAGGATGCGGTGGCGCTGGTAGTCCTCCAGTCGCATCCACATGAGCGGACCGATCCTCCCGGCAACGATGTTCGCTAGGAGCAGCACGATCTTGTCCGCGAAGAACAACCTCGACACGTAGAGAAACCAGCCGAGCGCCGCCAGGTAGACCGTCCACGCGATCCAGTTGAACGCCAGCAGCATGCTGGCGAACGGCGTCAGAAGCAGCACCAGGAAGAGCGGCGGCGCGCCCGCCCAGTAGAGCATCGGCGGCAGGATCAGGAGGAACATGATCGACGTTCCAAGGTCGGGCTCGAGCAGCACGAGGCCCATCGGAACCAGGACGATGAGGAGCGGTACGACGAGGTGGATCGGGCGGTCGAGTTTCGTCTTGCGCCGCGCGAGGTAGCGCGCCAGGGCGAGTATGACAGTGTACTTGGCAAGCTCCGATGGCTGGAAACTGATGAAGCCGAAGTCAAACCACCGCTTCTCACCTGTCTTGCCGACACCGACGGCAAGAATGGCGAGGAGGAGCAGCAGAAGAAGACCGTACGCGAACGGGACCAGCGCCTCGAGGGAGTCCTGGGAGACGAGTGCCAGCCCGAGCATGGCGACCACCCCGACGGCCATGACCAGCTGCTTCTTGACCAGCGGGGATACCCCCTGCGCCTCCGGCACGTGAGTCGCGCTGTATATCATCACGACTCCGACCACGGCCAGCGCCAGGCTGGCGACGAGTATGCCGACGTCGAGGTCCCGGAGCTGTCTCCTATCCACCTTCCCCTCCTCCCGTGGCGGCCGCCGCTCCTCCCGGCAGGCGGGGCGAGCCGTCCGGCCGATCCTCCGCGGCGCCATCGACCGCACCGGGCGACTCCGCCTCCGGCGTGGGATGCTGAGGCGCAGCGGATGCAGGCGCGGCCTCGTCGAGGCCGAGGTAGGCCATCATGACCTTCCGGGCTATCGGAGCGGCCACCGCTGCTCCACTGCCCGCATTCTCGACGATCACCGCCACGACGATCCTCGGGTCACCGGCGGGCGCGTACGAGACGAACCACGAGTGGTCGTCTCCGTGGGGGTTCTGGGCCGTCCCAGTCTTGCCTCCGACCTCGATGCCTCGTATGCGAGCCTGCTTGCCGGTGCCCGTGGTGGCCTCCACGACGCTGACCATCGCGGTCCGCAGGAAGGTCAGCGTCCGCTGCGAGAACGGCAGCCTGAGCCCGACGGTCGGTCTGGCGGTTGCGATCGTCCGCCCGGAGTATGTCTGCGCTCTCCTGAAGAGGTGCGGCGTCATGACTCGTCCCTCGTTCACCATGCCGGACACGAGGCACGCGGCCTGGATCGGCGTCATGAGGAGCTCGCCCTGGCCGATGGCCAGGTTGAGCACGACCCCCTTGCTCCACTTCCTCT
>CAZLTC010000134.1:0-1850 GCA_964562405.1 uncultured bacterium
CGGATCTTGCCACCACCGGCCTCCTTTCGTGAGAGCCCCGCGCCGGCATCGCCGGCGCAGGACGCCCGTCTACGCAACGTGTTCCGTCGTGTCGATCCGGTCAGGTGTGAGACGCGGGCGGACGTCCGCGGCCCCGGGCGGGGCCCGCGCCGCTTCAGCCGCCCACTAACACGAGAATATCAGAGATTCCGGATGGCTGTCAAGAACGGGGCGGGGGATGCAGCGAGCGGGCGGTCGATCCGCCCGCTCGCCGTGCTGCTACTTGTACAGCGCTTCCATGAGGCCCCAACTGGAGCCGTGTCTGCGGCGTCAGGGCTCCCATCCCTTGATCCACACGTCGTCGAGGGTGATGCCTGCGCTGCAGTAGCCCAGCGGGCAGCTCTCCACGTCGCACCCATTGCCCGAGGGGTCGGTCAGCACCACCCACTTGGCGCGGGCTTGGGTGCCGTACGGCAGCCCCGGGCCAGCGATGGGGATGACCGACCCGAAGTGCACGCATGGCCCGTACCCGCTGACGAACTGACACTGGTGTCCGTACCACCAGCCGGTTATGGTCCACGTGTCGCCGCCGTCGGAGGAACTCAACTCCTGCCAGGAGCCTCCGTACGCTCCGGGCATGAACATCTGGCACGCGTAGTAGAGCGTACAGGAATACGCCACGCCGATGTCGATGACCGGAGTCATGAGCCAGTTGACGAGGCTCGGCGGCACGGACGCGCTGTCCGGCCAGGCGACCGACCACGCATGGGTGCCGTTGTATGCCTGGCACGCGCTGTCGACCAGATGCCAGTAGTCCCCGGCAGGCCCGTTAGTCGTGGGCTGACACTGCCCAATGCCTCCCTCGCAGTCCTCCGAGAATAGGACCTGCCCGGTCACCGCGTCGTAGACGCTGATGTCGTCGACGTGGAACGCCCCGCCGTCCGACAGGTAGTAGCCGTCCTCGTCGGAGTAACCGCCGTCCGAGTAGAACCTGAACCTCACGCGGAGCGGGTCGTCGAATCCCGACAGGCTGAAGCCGTCCGCTCCCATGTCCTGCCATCCGCCGCTTCTTCCGTACCAGCCGCCGTGGTTAAGCACCACCCACTCGCCTAGGCTCTCCGCCTCGACCCAGACGTAGTCGTAGCCCGCCTCGCAGTCGTACCTGTAGCGGAACGTGAGCATGGGAGTGACGGAACGTTTCCTAGCGTCGAGTTGCATCGGCGGTGCGGACTCTCTGTACATCGCCTTGATGGCGCCCCAGGATGTCTGCCTGGTGGCGACGATGCCCAGCTCGATGGGAGGGAGTTCCAACCACTGGTTCCAGGAGTTTCCGTAGCCGGCTCCTCCCGAGAACTCAGGGTTCAGTTCGCCGCACCACCACGAGTAGTCGGGGTCCTGGACAGGATCCTCGTAAGCGAGGTACGAGTCGATGTGGAACTTCTCGCCGATGTACGAACCGTCGCCATGGGTCCATCCCGGCGCGCCCGACTCGAGGTCGTCGTGCCAGTAGGTCGTGCGCTGGGGCGGGACGCCGTCGGCAGGGCGCGGGACGAAGGGACGCGCCTGGTTGACCGCCTGTGCGGTAGCCGCCGCGAGAAGCGAGAGGGCGATGGAGAGAGCGACAGCCTTAGCAGAGCTCAAGGGACCTCCCTTCGCTGCGCGGCCGACGCGATTCGATTTTGCTACGCGCAGCCATCTTGCTACGCGCAACCATTATATCACGTTCAGTCTGGAATGGCGAGGCGTGATGCGCCGCGGCCGCTATACTTCCACCCGACCCTTGGGCCCTCTGGACCACGAGACATCGATGGCCAGAGCGATGCCCCGGTGCTCCTCCTCGAGGTCGCCCACGATGTCCTCGATGCCCGCCA
>CAZLTC010000135.1:0-1769 GCA_964562405.1 uncultured bacterium
GAAGAACGGCAGGTCCAGGGGATACGTGTTTCCTCCCGACGTAACCTCCTTCTCCTGCATCGCTTGCAGGAGAGCGGCCTGCGTCTTCGGCGGCGTGCGGTTGATCTCGTCGGCGAGCACGATATTCGCGAAGATGGGCCCGCGGATGAACTTGAAGCTGCGGGCGTGGGTGACCGGATCCTCCTCGATGATGTCGGTGCCGGTTATGTCCGACGGCATCAGGTCGGGCGTGAACTGGACGCGCTTGAAGGAGAGGTCGAGCGATCTGGCGAGAGTGCTGACCATGAGCGTCTTGGCAAGACCGGGAACGCCTATGAGAAGGCAGTGGCCGTTGGCCAGTATCGCGGTCATGAGCTCCTCGATGACCCGATCCTGTCCAACGATCGCCTTCCTCATCTCACCGAGAATGCTCTCACGCCCTCGGGCAAGCGTCTCTATCGCCTCGATGTCACTCCCCTGTCTTCTCACTTCTTCGCTCATCGGTTCCCCGCTTCGCCCGCGCAGTAAGGGCTCTGGATCGTTGACTGGAGAGCGGGCATGCGGCCCGCCCGACGCCGGAATGCACCTACCCGCCGCGCCGGGCCAACGGTCGGCCCCGCGCCGCGGTTCTGTGAGACGTCACTCGCACGGTCAGACACTTGCGACAGGGGACAGTCTAGCACGCGCAGGCGGGGGTTACAAGGAGCGCCCGCCGCCTGCGGCCTCGCGATTCTGCCTGAGTGGCGCCCCCGGGTCAGGCCCGAGGACAATCCGATTGACCGGCGTCGCGTCGGCGGGGTAGTCTGCCCCCGAGATGGGTGAATACTGGCCGGCCAAACGCTGGGAGGAGGCCATGTCTGATCGACTGGTTGTCATTGCGCTCGTTGCGGCGCTGGCAGTCTGCACCTCCGGGATCTCCCGTGCCGATCCAGTGGGAGAGTGGGGCGACGCCCCCGAGGGCGCCATCGCGTACCCGTTCCTGAATCCCCAGGTCCTGGGGCAGTTCCCGACCTGCAACAACGTCGGGCCCGCCTCGTACGTCTATCACGGTCAGCTCTGCTGGTCGCACTTCCCCGGCCTGGCGCCGGCCTACGACTTCGAGGGAGAGGGCAACTCCGGGCAGTGCCCCGTCTTCCCTCCCTACGATTACGACGAGTGCTTCGGCGTCGACGCGGGGTTGATATTCCCGGACGCCTACACGATCGACGCTCAACTCAACGTCGTTCCGTGCCCGATGACGAGCGGGACGCCCGTGTTCACGAACGTCTGCAGCATCGCGCGCGCCGGCATCGAGTACGACATCAACATCGTCAACAACATGCCGGTCGTTGGATACGTGAACGCGGTCTTTGACTGGGACCAGAGCGGCACCTGGGGTCAGACCTCGTTGTGCTTCGGCTCGACCCCGGTCCCCGAGCACGCCATCGTGAACTGGCCGGTTCCCGTGGGCTTCTCCGGACCGCTCAGCGCTCTCGTGCCAACGGCGTTCTACACGGGGCCCAATGGCCCGTACGTATGGTGCAGGTTCACGATCAGCGAGACGACAGTCCCGTATCCGTGGGACGGCTCGGGCGTGTTCGAGGACGGCGAGACCGAGGACTATCTCCTCCATGTGTACGACCCGACCGAGGTGGAACAGGGGTCGTGGGGGACCATCAAGGGTATCTACCGGTAGCCGCGGACGGCTACCATGGCGGAGAACTGACAGCGCCGCGGGGCCTTCCCCGCGGCGGCGTCATGTGTATAATCCACTGTGTGCCCCTGTTGCAACGTCACCGGAGCTGACAGGA
>CAZLTC010000136.1:0-1758 GCA_964562405.1 uncultured bacterium
TCTTGCCCGCGCACCGAAATCCGGTCGAGGTGGGTGTGGGAACGGGTCGGTTCGCGGGTTCCTGGGGAATCCGAACCGGCGTGGAGCCATCTCGTGCGATGGCTGCTCTCGCGCGGCGTCGGGGAGTCGACGTGGTCGAGGCCGTCGCGGAGGAGCTGCCGTTCGGCGAGGGCGTCTTCGACCTGGTGCTCATGGTGACGACCGCCTGCTTCCTCGATGATGTGGACCGCGCCTTCAGTGAGGCCCAACGCGTGCTCGCGCCCGGCGGCTACTTCATCGTGGGCTTCCTCGACCGCGGGACGCCGCTCGGGTCGGCATACGAGGCCCGCAGGGCAGACAGCGAGTTCTACCGTCTGGCGCGGTTCGTTTCGTCGGAGGAGGTGCTGGCGGCCTTGGCGCGGGCGGGCTTCAGCGACCTGAGGTCCGTGCAGACGATCTTCCAGCCGCCTGGTGAGATGCGGGAGCTCTCGCCGGTTGAGCCAGACTACGGTAGGGGCCTGTTCGTGGTCATGCGTGGGTGGAGGGCCGCGACGCAGGCGAGGGGGGCTGCGTAGCCTCAGAGAATCCACTTCCGCCTGATGTTCATGAGGCTCGCCGCGAACAGACCTACGCAGAACGCGCCTAGGATGGCGAAGTCGAGGCCGAAGTGCAAGGAATGGGCGCCATGCACCGCGCCGTGGAGCACGTCGGCTCCGTAGGTCAGAGGCAGCGCGTACGAGAGCGGCCTCAGGAAGATCGGCAGCTTCTCGATGGGGAAGAAAAGCCCGCACAGGAAGATCATCGGGAAGCGAAGGAAGTTGGAGAAAGTCTGCGCCTCGAAGACCTCACTCACCGCGACGGCGATGAAGAGGCCGAGAAACGTCGACGCTACGGCGATCAGGAAGACGGCCGGGACGAACGCGCCCCACGCGACTGACGACAGGTCTGCCAGGAACGACGCGATGATGACGGGCACGAATGCGTTGGCGACGCCGAAGAGGATCGCGCCGCTCGTCTTGGCCAGCATCAGGAGCTCGAGCGGAACGGGCGCAAGGAGCAGCCGCTCGAAGGACCGGTTCTTCTTCTCGAAGGTGACCGTCACGGCCAGCATCGATGTGGTGCCGAAGAGGACCGAGACGGCCACCACGCCCGGGAGGAGCGTCGGTATGCTCTCGAGGCCGCTCCCGGATCTGATGAAGAACATCCCCGTCCACGCGAGCGGGAAGATGAGCCCCCAGCTCACGTTCGGCGGCTTCAGGTAGTAGGTCCGCATGTCCTTCTTGAGAATGTTCCAGAAGGCGATCCAGAGCTTCATTGGCCGCCTCCTGACTTCTCCCTCTCCTTGCGCATGGCGTCAGCCTCAATACCGGTGATCTCTACGAAGACATCTTCGAGCGATGGCCGCATTCTCCTCGCCTCAGAGACCTCTGCTCCGTGCTCCTCCAGGAATCGGATCAGCGGCCCGACTCGGACGGGCTTGTCGGACTCCGCGCGCAGGACGTCATCTCCCACGAACTCGAACACGAGCTCGGGGAACGCGGCGGACAGGCGGTCCCCGAGATGGCCCGGCGCGGTCGAGAAGCTGACGCGGACCGCATGTCTCTCCTGAATCGGCTGCACGAGATGCTCCACCGTGTCGATTCGGACGATGCGGCCGGACACGATGAACGCGATGCGATCGCAGAGCCGCTCAGCTTCCTCGATGTAGTGGGTGGTCAGGAAGATGGTGGTCCCACTGTCGTGGAGGTCGGCGATGAGCTGCCTCACCTGACGAGCGCT
>CAZLTC010000137.1:0-1750 GCA_964562405.1 uncultured bacterium
AGGCGCAATGCCTGGCTCCACTGTCTTCTGGGTCGTCGTTCCCCCGGCGGCGCTCCTGATCGCGACCGTCATCTTCTTCTTCGCGTCCAAGGATAGGAGGTAGACGATGGACCCCGTGCTCGTGGGATTCATAGGCTACCTCCTCATCGTGGTCCTGGTCGGATTCGCCACGTTCAGGTTCACGAAGACCCTGGCCGACTACCTCCTCGCCGGACGGAAGCTCGGCGCCTGGGTGGTCGCCTTCAGCGAGAGGGCCAGCGGCGAGAGCGCCTGGCTTCTGATAGGGCTGCCGGGCCTCGCGCTGGCGTCCGGCTTCTCCGCTGTCTGGTCGGCGATAGGCTGCGGAGTGGGCATATTCGCATCGTGGACGCTGGTGGCCCGGAAACTCAGGGTCCAGACGGAGAGACTCGGCGCGCTCACGCTCCCCGACTATTTCGAGGCCCGCTTCCGCGACGGCTCTCACCTCCTCCGGGTCGTGTCGATGGCCGTCATCGTGTTCTTCTTCACGTTCTACGTCTCCGCCCAGTTCCTGGCAGCCGGCAAGGTCTTGCACACGACGTTCGGCCTCGAGCCGATTCACGGCATGATCATCGGCGCGGTCATCATCATCTTCTACACGATCATGGGAGGCTTCCTCGCCGTAGCGTGGACCGATCTCGTCCAGGGCATCCTGATGGCCGGCGCAATGATCATCCTGCCTCTCGCGGCCTGGACCGAGCTTGGGGGCGTCTCGGGAGTCGCGGACAAGATCGCGGCCATCGACCCTAACATGCTGCTGGTCACCGGCGGCCAGACGGGAAGGCCGCTCATCATGGGGCTGATCGTCGGGAGTCTCGGTATCGGACTTGGTTACGTCGGCCAGCCGCATCTGCTCGTCAGGTTCATGGCGATCAGGGACCCCGGCGAGCTTCGCAAGGGCACACTCATCGCGATGACGTGGGTCGTGGTCGCGTTCTGGGGCGCCATCCTGGTCGGTATTGCGGGCCTCGCGCACTTCGGGACGCAGGGTCTGGCCGACCCGGAGCACGTCATGCCACAGATCGCTACCCTCTTCCTGCCCGCGGGCCTGGCCGGCATCGTGATCTCGGCCGCCATCGCGGCCATGATGTCGACGGCAGACTCACAGCTCCTCGTCGCCACGTCCGCCCTCTCCGAGGACATCTACCACCAGCTCGTCGACAAGGAGGCGTCCCAGAAGCTGTTGGTCGCGATCAGCAGGATCGGCACGGTCGCGATAGGCGTTATCGCGTTCGTCCTCGCACTGCGCGCGGAGGAGAAGGTCTACTGGTTCGTCCTGTACGCCTGGGCCGGACTGGGCGCGGCCTTCGGTCCCGGCATGGTCCTCTCGCTGTGGTGGAAGAGAACAACGAAATGGGGCGTCTTCGCAGGCATGGTCGTCGGCTCCGCCGTGGCCGTCGTGTGGCACAACGTCCCATTCCTCAAGAGTCTCGTCTACGAGCTGGTCCCGGCCTTCGCGCTGGCGCTCGTGGCCGTGGTCGTTGTCAGTCTGTTCACAAGACCGCCCGAGGAGGTAGACTTCTCTTAGCGGGTGTCCGGCGCCGCCGGCCCCGGAGCGCAAATGTATCGCATCGTCCGAACGGAGGTATCACGATGAAGGTCCTGGTTCTAGGCGGCGGCCTCATGGGGCGCGCCGCTGCGTACGACCTCTGCCGGCAGCCCGACGTGGAGAGCGTGGTTGTAGCCGACATCGATCCGCGCAAGGCCGAAGAGGCCGTCGCGGTCGCACACT
>CAZLTC010000138.1:0-1746 GCA_964562405.1 uncultured bacterium
ACTCCGCGGACGTCTGCACGTAGAGGTTCGCCGAGAGTGCGCCCTGCTCCGCCGGCGCCTCGGCGGCCGACGGGGTCAGCGCCGCAGAGGACAGGGTCTGCGCGGTGGCGGCCGTTACCAGAAGAGCCACCAGCAGCATGGCGGGAGCAACCACCTTGCGTATCGGTTCACCGGTCCGCATCATGATGACCTCCACAAACGAATGGCCGTGTTGTAGTCCGTGTAATACTCGTATCGTCCGCTCATCCAAAGCACGATCTCGGTACTGGCCGGGCGATTCAGGGGGACCACCGGCCGAACGTTCTTGTCCGCAGACCCCGACGTGACGGGGCGCCTCATCCACGAGCGGCCACGGTCACGGGTCTTCCACTGCTCGATGTCCCAGCCCCCGGAATCGTTGGGGAGCGAGAGGTAAACGATACCCGGGTCGACCGGATCGAGCGCCATGCCTCCCGAGTAGTAGTACTCATGGTAACCCCTCGTTGTGTCGGCGATCGAACCGCCCGCATCGGGAACGAGCAGCTGCGTCTCCCACGCCTCGCCATCGTATCGCGCCAGACGGTACTGGTGCTCGCCACGCGAGACGAATGTGGAGTAGGCCACGACAGGTCGGTCCGAGTCATCGAAGGCGACGTCCCACACCCAGCAGTTCCCCTGCACGCCGGACGGAGGCGATGCCCTGTCGAACACCAGCTCCGCCTCGCCGGCAATCAGCGGCCCCACGGCGAGTGACCCTAGCCTCTCCCCGTCCGCGGCAAGGAGGACAGCTCCACCGTCTCCGCGAGGCCACTCCACGGACAGGTAGTAGAGGCTGTTCCGCACTTCCCGAGGGTGGCCGTCGGTGAACACCACGCCCACTCTGCCTCGGCTGTCGGCGGCGTATTTCGCATAGGGCCGCTCGCCCGGGTATGAGATGAGCGAGACCGCCTTGTCGGTCCTCCAGACGGAGGCTTGCGCGTCGTATGTGAGCGTGGCGCACGTCGGGTTCCAGTTGCCGCCGCGCCAGAAGGCCAGCAGTGTGTCGCTCGCTCCGTGGAACGGGATAAGGTTCGGGTACGTCACACCACCGAACCCCGGCGTGTTCGCCCCGATCTTGCGCTCATCGAGCCACGAGTGCATTTCGCTTGGCCCGGTGGCCACTCGGTACATCAGGAACGTGCTGGCGCCGGCGTGGATGGAATAGAATGCAGTGTAGCGCCCGTCGCTGGTCCTCACAAGCACCGGATGGGAGTGGTCGTCGCGCTCGAAGTCGGGGACCACATCGCAGAGTGAAACGAGTCCTGTTCTGAGGTCACAGCGTCCCGCCTGAAGACGCCCATCGCTCGTCACCCACGCGGCAACGACGGTGTCACCCTGGCAGAAGGCGCGTGGACCGGAGAACCAGCTCCAGGCGCCGTCGGCAGCCAGCTCGAATGTCGAACCGGCAGCCTCAGTAGCAGCGGGTTGGCCTGAAGCACTGAGGGCGGCCACGCGTCCGGCGGACACGGCCGCGGTGAGAAGCGCGATTGAGAGAAGTACTCGCACCGGGTGAGCGCTCCGGGATGCATGCCGTAGAACGAAGGGCAAGAGCCCCCGCCGGGTCATCCCGGACCGGGCGCGGCTACCTGAGCAGCACCATCTTCCTGGTGGCCCTGAAGTCGCCCGCGTTCATCGCGTAGAAGTATACGCCTGCGGCGACGTCCCGTCCCCCCGAATCGAGCCCGTCCCAGGCGACCTCGTGTTCGCCAGCGCGGTATGGCTCGTCGG
>CAZLTC010000139.1:0-1536 GCA_964562405.1 uncultured bacterium
GCGGAGATGGCGAGGCAGGGTGCGACGGTGGTTCTGACGACCGACCATGGGGCCGTCCTCGGCAAGCGCGCCGCTCTCATACGGGGCAATCGCGATACGTCGACCAACCTCCGATACAAGTTCGGAAGCAACCTCGGCTGTGACGAGAAGGAGACGTTCCTCATCAAGGACCCCGCGAGGTTCAAGCTGCCCTCCGACGGCGCGAGCAAGCAGTACGCCATCGCGAAGGAGGACTACTACTTCGTCTATCCGACGGACTTCCATCACTACGAGCGCCAGTACAGGGGCAGCTTCCAGCACGGAGGAATATCGCTCGAGGAGATGATCCTGCCCTGTGCGACCATGCGTCCGAGGTCGTCCATTTGACGGGCGCGCGATTCTCCACGGTCTCGGCGGAGGAGACCCGTGCCCTGGGCGCGCTCCTCGGATCGCTGCTCGTCCCCGGAGTCGTGGTCGCGCTCTACGGCGGCCTGGGAAGCGGAAAGACGGTCTTCGTCCAGGGCGTGGTTCGGGGGCTCGGCTTCGAGGGCTACGTTTCGAGCCCGAGCTTCGTCATCGTCAACGAGTACGACGCTCGCCTTCCCGTTTTTCACGTCGACTTGTACAGGACGGAGGGCCCCGACCCGCTGGCCGGAGTCGACTACCGCGAGTTCCTGTGGAGCGATGGCGTCGCGCTCGTCGAGTGGGCCGAGCGCGCCGGGGCGCTGCTCCCCGAAGACCGGTTGGACGTTACGATCCGCGCCGACGACAGATCCACGCGCGAGTTGGACATGGCCGCAACGGGCGAGACGAGCGCCGAGATCCTGCGGTCGCTGGAGGCGGCGTGGCGTGGGGGAGGTGCTCGCCAGTGCGGATCCTGACCATCGAAACGGCGACCCCGATCGAGTCCGTCGCCGTCGTGCTCGACGGAGAGCTGGCCGCCGAGCGCACGACGCGCGCGGGGCGGGGGCGCGCGGACGAGCTTGTCGCGGCAGTCGCGGACGTCCTGGAGCGGTCCTCGCTTGCGCTCACCGACCTCGACGCACTGGCGGTCTCCATAGGGCCCGGCCGGTTCACCGGACTGCGGGTCGGCCTCGCGACGGCCAAGGGCCTGTCGGCGCCGACCGGTGTGCCGGTTCTGCCGGTCCCGACACTCGAGGCGCTGGCGGCGAGCGTGCGTGCCGAGGACGCGGCCTTCTGCACCAACGTCTGCGCGATGCTCGACGCGCGCAGGGGAGAGGTCTACGCGGCGACCTTCGGCCCGGTCGGCGCACCGGAGCGTCTATCGGCCGACGCGGCTATCCATCCGGCAGCCGCGGCCGTGGGCGCAGTGGACGCGTCGGGCGGCGCCGTCGTGTTCGTCGGAACGGGGGCTTCCCTCTACGCGAGTGAGATCGTGAAGGCCGTCGGTGACGCGGCGCGCTTCACGCAGCGCTCGATCGAGGTGCCCGACCCGCGCGCGATGGCGGCCCTCGCCGAGCGGACGGCGGGCGATGCCACCGCCGACCTGGCTTCGATCAGGCCCGTCTACCTGAGAGGGCTCTAGATGAACGCCGG